>DASRXV010000018.1:0-2376 GCA_035687325.1 Holophagaceae bacterium | reverse complement strand
TGCGGCCCGACCCCAGCGAGGCGCTGAAAGCCTCCGGCCAGCTCGCTCGCGCCTTGCCTGGCACGGACGCCGCCCGGGTCGGGATCGGCGATGACGCCATCGCGACCGTCACAGCCGAAACCCTTGGCGGAGAACTGGCGATGCTCCCGACGCCCGTCAAGCGCAGACTCCTCGTGCTGGACATTGATGGGGTCCTCATCGACGCCGCGGAAAGCTTCACGGAGGCTGTTCGCCGCGCCCTCGCCGACCTCCGGCCCGCTTTGCCCTGGACGAGCGACCACTTCACAGCCTTCAAGCGCGCGGGCGGATTCAACAATGACTTCCGCCTCACGGCGGGCGCGCTGGCGCTGTCGGAGGTGGACGCGACCTCGGATCTGCTGCCCCGGCTGCAGGCCTCCGAAGGCCGCGGCTTCCCCGAAGTGGAGGGCCGCATCCGCGATCTCGAGGCCGAGGCCCGCCTCGCCGTGCAGCGCCACTACGCGGCGACCATCGCGCTGGAGCGCCCGCTCATCGACCGGGAGGAATTGGATCTCGAAGGCTGGGATGTGGCTGTCCTCACGGGCCGCCCGCCCGAAGAGCTGGATCTCGCCTGGCGTGTGCTGGGTTTCACCCTGCCGGGCCTTTGCGACTCCGCTCCCCACCTCCGCAAGCCCGAGCCTGGCGGCCTGCTCCAGCTCGCGGACGCCTTCCGCGCCGAGGAAGTGCTTTTCGCGGGCGACACCCGCGACGATGCGGCCTGCCTCCGCGCCGCCGCCGCGATCCGTCCTGAGCTGGCTTGGCGCTTCGCGGCCGTGGGGCCGGACAGGGATCGTCTCGATGCGGATCTGCGCGCCTCGACCCTTCGCGATCTTCTCAAGGAGCTGGCATGAGACAGGCTCGCATCCAACGCACCACAGCTGAGACTTCCATCTCGCTTTCACTGTCGCTTGATGGCGGCGAAAGCCGGATCGCCACCGGCCTCGCCTTCTTCGACCACATGCTCCACCAGCTGGCCAAGCATGGTGGACTCGGCATCGAACTCGAAGCCAAGGGCGACCTGCCTGTGGACAGCCACCACCTCATCGAGGATGTGGCCCTCTGCCTGGGCGATGCGCTGCGCGAGGCTTTGGACGACCGCCACGGCATCGCCCGCTTCGGAGAAGCCCATGTTCCGCTCGATGAATCGCTGGCCCGCGTGGTCGTGGATCTGTCGGGACGGCCCTATACAGTCTTCGATGCGGCCCTGCCCAGCCTCGTCATCGGCGACGGCTTCCAGACCGAGATGGTCCGCGAATTCTTCATCGCCATCGCGACCCGCGGCCAGTTCAACCTCCACGCGACCGTGCTCTACGGCCTCAACACCCACCACAAGATCGAAGCCCTCTTCAAAGGCTTGGCCCTGGCCCTCAAACGCGCGGTCCGGATTGAGGGCTCCACCCTTCCCTCCACCAAGGGGACGCTCACCGCATGATCACGCTCATCGACTATGGCGCGGGCAACCTCGCCTCCCTGGAGGGCGCCCTTTCGCGCCTAGGCTTCGCGTTCCGGCGGGCGGCGAGGCCGGCGGACGACGCGGGCGGCGCGCTGCTGCTGCCAGGCGTGGGCCACTTCGGCGCCGCCAAGCGGCGCCTTCGGGATTCGGGCTGGTGGGAGACGCTCCCTGAACTGGCGGAGACCCGGCCTCTGCTGGGCATCTGCCTCGGCCTCCAGCTGCTCGCCGAGGGCAGCGACGAGGCTGGCGAAGGGGGGCTCGGCCTGTTGAGTGGAACCGCGCGCCGCCTTGGCCCCGGCGTGAAAGTGCCCCACATGGGTTGGAGCCGCGTGAAAGCCGTGACGGCGCATCCCGCGATGAAGGAGGCTGATGGCGACTGGCTCTACTTCATCCACAGCTACGCTTTAGAGCTCAGCGCCGACACCCTTCTTGCGGCGGAGCACGGACGCGGTTTCACCGCCGCGGCCGGTCGCGGACGCGTGCTCGGCTTCCAGCCGCACCCGGAAAAGTCCAGCTATGACGGGCTCCGGCTGCTGAAGCAGGCTTTGAACTGGATGAACGAGGAACGCCCATGACCGTGCAGCTCATCCCTTCCATGGACTTGATGGACGGCCGCGTCGTACGCCTCCACAAGGGCGAACGCTCCCAGGCCACCTACTACGATCTGGCGCCGGAGGTCTGGGTGGAATCCCTCGCGGAGGCGGGCGCGACGCGCATCCACCTCGTGGATCTGGAAGGCGCATTCGGTGGTGAGAAGCAGGATATCTTCGGCGCGTTTCCATCGCGCTATCCCGGCATCCGCTTCCAGCTGGGCGGCGGCCTGCGGAGCCGCGCCCGCATCCAGGCCGCGCTGGACCAGGGATTCGAGGCCGTGGTCGGCACGCTCGCCGTGGAGAAGCCCCGCG
>DASRXV010000017.1:0-23621 GCA_035687325.1 Holophagaceae bacterium | reverse complement strand
CACGACGGAGGAGTTCACCTGCCTCTGCCCGCTCACGGGCCAGCCGGATTTCGCGCACCTCAGCATCCGCTACCAGCCGGACCAGCTCTGCGTGGAGTCGAAGTCGCTGAAGCTCTACCTCTGGAGCTTCCGCGACCAGGGCGCCTTCCATGAGGCCGTCACGAACCAGATCCTCGACGACCTCGTCGCCGCGATCCAGCCCCAGTGGATGCGGGTGGAAGGCGACTTCCTCATCCGCGGCGGCATCCGCACCGTGGTGGTGGCGGAGCACGAGAAGAAAAAATAGGAACCGTCGATGATCGCCATCATCGCGCTCGGCTCCAACCTCGGTGATCGCCGGGCCCATCTGGACGCGGGACTCACGGCGCTGAGGACGCTGGGCCCCGTCACGCCTTCGCCGCTCGTGATGGAGACGCCGGACGAGTCGAGCCGCGGGCCCGCCTACCTCAACACGGTGGCGCGGCTGGTGACGGAGCTGGACGATCCGCGCCGCCTGCTGGAGGCGCTGCTGCGCCTCGAACGCGCCCAAGGCCGCGACCGCGCCGCGGGCCGCAACGCGCCGCGCACGCTGGATCTCGACCTCATCACCACCGATGACGAGAAAGGCCGCTGGACCTGGAACACGCCAGAGGA
Source organism: Holophagaceae bacterium (assembly GCA_035687325.1). Classification (GTDB taxonomy): domain Bacteria; phylum Acidobacteriota; class Holophagae; order Holophagales; family Holophagaceae; genus JAFDVN01. Next base: position 22,988 of record DASRXV010000017.1, on the reverse strand, counting down.
TCTGCATGAGGCCCTGGGCCCCAGGCTCGAATTGGAGCTCCCGCACCCCCGGGCCTTCATGCGCCCCTTCGTGCTTGAGCCCTGGCGCCTCCTGGATGATCCAGGCCCCTGCCAAGGGGTCCTTCCGAAGGGCTGATCAGCCCGCGCCGTAGAAGCTGGCTCGGCGCAAGTTCTCCTGGATGCGCAGGGGCTGATGCAGGGCGGGAAAAGCCCGTTCGGCGCAGTCGGTCCGCTCGCAGAGGCGGCAGCTGACGCCGATGGGCACGGCCGCCGCGGTGTTCGCGAGATCCAGCCCGTCCGCATAGATGAGCTGCCGGGCGTGCGTCACTTCACACCCCAGGCCCACCGCCATGACGGCGTGGTCCGCATGGGCGCCGCCGCTCTCCCGGCGGATGGTGCGGGCGATGCAGAAGAACGTCCCGCCATCGGGCATCTGCGATAGCTGGGTGCGGATAGAGCCAGGCGTGAGGAAGGCCGCGTGCACATTCCAGCGCGGGCAGGCGCCCGCGAAGCGGGCGAAGCGGATGCCCGAGGATGAGAAGCGCTTGGAGATGTTCCCGGCGATGTCGATGCGCAGGAAGTGGAAGGGGATGCCTTCCGCGCCTTTGCGCCGCAACGTCGTGAGCCGGTGGCAGACCTGCTCGAAACTGGCCTGGAAGCGCCGCGCCAGCAACTCGATGTCGTGACGCTCCTTCTTCGCGGCGGACAGGAAGGGCGTGTAGGGCATCATCACGGCGCCCGCGAAGTAGTTGGCCAGGGCCACGCGCGCCAGGGTCCGGGATTCCGCGCAGGTGAGGAGCGGGTCCTCCGCCAGGCCATCCAATGCCTCGCTGTGCTCCAGCAGCGCCACCTGGTGCGCGAGCTGGAAGACGCGGCTGTGCAACGGAAGACCTTCCGACAATTCCAACAGGCGCCGCTCAGGCTGGTAACGCCGGAGCACGCCACCGCTCTCCGGCGCCGGGACCACGCGCACCGCCACGCGGTGGGTCTCCAGCAGATGCCTCGCAAGGTCCCGGAACAGGCCATCCGATCCCAGGCCCGCGTCCTTCCACAGCGCTTCCGCCGCCGCCTCCAGCGCGGGGAAGTGGTTCCGCGCCCGCTGGATGAAATCGTTGACCTCCTCCGAGGGCAGGCGGGTGCGATCGAGGCCAAGGAGGTCCTGACCCTCGCTCACTTTGGCCGCGAGATCCTCCGCCGCGGAACGCGCGTCCCGGTAGGCGCGGTAGAGCGTGAGCAGCCCCCGCGCCGCGGTCGGGCATTGGCCCACGAAGTCCCGGAGCTCCGCCGTGGTGAGATCCAGCGTCTCGAAGAGCGGATCACCAAAGGTCTCGGAGAGGTCCGAGGCCATGGCCGCGTCCTCCTCCGGCGAGAAGGCGTGGAGGTCCAGCTGGTAGCGCTGCGCCAGCTGGATGAGCAGGGGCGCCGTGAGCGGCCGCTTGTTGTGCTCGATGAGATTGAGATAGCTGGCGGAGATGCCGAGCACTTCCGCCAGCTGGATCTGGCTGAGGCCTTCCTTGCGACGGAGGCCTCGCAACTTGGCGCCGAGGGGGGTGCGGGATTGGGCCATGGACGGCTCCGTTGATTTACAATATTTACTTACTTCGAGTCATATTTTGACTTTTGTTTACATATCTAACTACATGATTCAGATGATGGTATTGCGAATTTTTTGATCTGAGTAAATCTTTGACAACATCACTAAGGATAGGCCGATGCACCTCCCTGCCAAGTCCCCCGATGGTCTGGCCCTGTTGGACCCGGAGCACTCGCTGCGGCACGAGGTGCTGCCGCCCCAGGCTCTCGCCTTCCTCGTCAAGCTCACGCGCGATTTCGCACCGGAGCTGCGCGCGCTCCTCACGCGGCGCTTGGAAGTCCAGTCCCGGTTGGACGCCGGCGGCGCCCTCGATTTCCTTCCGGAGACGAAGGAGGTCCGCGCCGGAACCTGGCGGGTGGCGCCCTTGCCCGATGACCTGCTCGACCGTCGCGTGGAGATCACGGGGCCGCCGGAACCCAAGATGATCATCAACGCGCTCAACTCCGGCGCCAGTTGCTTCATGGCGGATTTCGAGGACAGCTGCGCCCCCGCCTGGGACGCCTTGCTGGAAGGCCAGCGCGCGCTGATGGCCGCCGTGCGCCGCACACTCGTGGTGGATGACGCGGCCAAGGACAAGACCTACCGGCTGAACGAGCGCACCGCCGTGCTCCATGTGCGGCCTCGCGGCCTGCACCTGGAGGAGCGCCACCTCCTCGTGGATGGCCGCCCCATTCCCGGCGCCATCTTCGACGCGGGCCTCTTCCTCTTCCACAACGCGGCGGAACTGGTTTCGCGCGGCTCGGGCCCCTACCTCTACCTGCCCAAGCTGGAGGACCACCGCGAGGCCTGCTGGTGGAACGCCCTGCTCCACCGCGCGGAAGAACTCCTGGGCCTGGAGCCTGGCTCAGCGCGCACCACCGTGCTCATCGAGACCTTGCCCGCCGCCTTCCAGATGGACGAGATCCTCTTCGAGTTGAAGGATCGCGCCGCGGGTCTCAACTGCGGGCGCTGGGACTACATCTTCAGCTTCATCAAGAAGCGCCGCATGGACCCGAGCGCCCTCCTCCCGGACCGGGCGCGCGTCACCATGGACCAGCCCGCGTTGAGGGCCTACGCCCAGCTGCTGGTGAAGACCTGCCACCGCCGCGGTGTCCATGCCATGGGCGGCATGGCGGCGCAGATCCCCATCAAAGACGACGCCGCCGCCAACGCGCTGGCCCTGGAGCGCGTGCGCCAGGACAAGCTGCGCGAAGTGCGCGAAGGCCATGACGGGACCTGGGTGGCGCACCCCGGCCTCGTGCCCCTGGCGAAGGAAGTCTTCGACGCGGGCGTGCCCGGTCCCAACCAGCTTCAGCTGCTACGGGAAGATGTGGCCGTCCGCGCCGCGGACTTGCTCGCCGTGCCAGAGGGCCTCATCACGCGCGAAGGCCTTCGCCGCAATGTGCGCGTGGCGCTGCGCTATCTGGAGGCCTGGCTGGAAGGCCGCGGTTGCGTCCCCATCGACCACCTCATGGAGGACGCCGCCACCGCCGAGATCTCCCGCGCGCAGCTCTGGCAGTGGGCCCGCCACGGCGCCCTGCTGGACGATGGCGCCCGGGTGGATCATGCCCTGCTCCGCGCGGCCTTCGATCAGGAGATGAAGCATCTGCAGCAGGAGCTTGGCATCGAGCACTTCCGCCGCGGCCGTTTTCATGAGGCCCGCCTCCTCCTCGAAGACCTCGTCACCGCGCCCGTCCTCGAAGACTTCCTCACCATCCCCGCCTACGGCCATCTGCTCGCCTCCGAGCTCATGGCCCGCGTCAGCTGACCCTTCATAGACCAGGAGCCGTCATGACCCTCGACTTCAATCCCCACGCCCGCCGGGACCCCAACCGCTTCCTCGGCATCGCCCGCCCCTACACGGAGGCCGATGTGCGCAAGCTGCGCGGCTCCGTGCATGTGGAACACACGCTCGCCACCCTTGGCGCGAACCGGCTCTGGGAGCTGCTGCACGGCGAGGACTTCCTGCCCGCCCTCGGCGCCCTCACCGGCGGCCAGGCGGTGCAGCAGGTGCGCGCCGGGCTCAAGGCCATCTACTGCTCGGGCTGGCAGGTGGCGGCGGACGCCAATGCCAGCGGCGCCACCTATCCGGACCAGAGCCTCTACCCCGCCAACTCCGTGCCCCAGCTCGTGAAGCGCATCAACGCGGCCCTGCTGCGATCGGACCAGATCGAGCACGCGGAGGGGACCCTCTCCACGCAGTGGCTCGCACCCATCATCGCCGATGCCGAGGCCGGTTTCGGCGGACCCCTCAACGCCTTCGAGCTCATGAAATCCATGATCGAGGCCGGCGCCGCGGGCGTGCATTTCGAGGACCAGCTCTCCAGCGAGAAGAAGTGCGGCCACCTCGGCGGCAAGGTGCTCCTGCCCACGGGCCAGTTCATCCGCACCCTCGTGGCTGCGCGCCTCGCTGCCGATGTGCTGGATGTGCCCACGCTCCTGGTGGCCCGCACCGACGCGGACTCGGCGAAGCTCATCACCTCCGACATCGACGAGCGGGACCGGCCCTTCCTCACGGGCGAGCGCACGCCGGAGGGTTTCTTCCACCTCAAGGGCGGCATGGATTGCGCCATCGCCCGCGGCCTCGCCTACGCGCCCTACGCGGACCTCGTGTGGTGCGAGACTTCCACGCCGGATCTCGCCGAAGCCAAGAGGTTCGCGGAGGCGATCCGCCGCGAATACCCCGGCAAGCTGCTCGCTTACAACTGCTCGCCCTCCTTCAACTGGCAGAAGCACCTCGACGCCGCCACCATCGCGCGTTTCCAGCGGGAGCTGAGCGCCATGGGCTACAAGTTCCAGTTCGTGACCCTGGCGGGCTTCCACAGCCTGAATCACGGCATGTTCGAACTGGCCCACGCCTACAAGGAGGAGGGCATGGCCGCCTATGTGCAGCTCCAGGCCGCCGAGATCGCCGCCGAAGTCCGCGGCTACACCGCCACCCGCCACCAGCGCGAAGTGGGCACCGGCTACTTCGATGAGGTGGCCCAGGTCATCAGCGCGGGGCTCGCTTCCACACTAGCTCTGCGTGAAAGCACCGAAGCCGCGCAGTTCTGAATGCAGAAGGGGCGCGCGAGGGATTCGCGCGCCCCTTCTGCATCTAAAACCTTACTTCGTCCACCGCTCCATCCAGCCCAGCACGGTCTCGTGCCAGAGCTTGGAGTTGGCGGGTTTCAGGACCCAGTGGCCCTCGTCGGGGAAGTAGAGCAGCTCGCTGGGGATGCCCATGAGCTGGTGGGTCTGGAAGTTCTGAAGGCCTTCCTCGATGGGCACACGGAAGTCCTGCTCGCCCTGCACCACGAGCATGGGCTTCTTGAAGTTCTTGGCGAAGAGGTGCGGGCTCGCGCCGTCATAGGCCTTGCGGGTCTGCCAGGGCCAGCCCTCGTTCTCCCACTTCGGGAACCACAGCTCCTCGGTAGTGGTCGTCATGGCGTCGAGGTTGTAGACGCCGTCATGGCAGATGAAGCAGGCGAAGCGGTCCGAGTAGTGGCCCGCGATCCAGTTGATGGCGTAGCCGCCGTAGCTGGCGCCCGCCGCTGCCACCCGCTTGGGGTCCGCATTGGGAAACTTCGCGAACGCGGCGTCGAGCCCCTTCATGAGGTCCGTCATCACCGCGCCGTTCCAGTCGCCGCTGATCTCATCGCAGAAGGCCTGGCCGCGGCCCGTGGAACCGTGGGGGTTCACCATCACCGTGATGAAACCGCCGCCTGCGTTGGCCCACACCTCGGGATTCCAGCGGTTGCTCCAGGAGTCCGCCCACTGGCCCTGGGGCCCGCCGTGGATGAGGAAGGCCATGGGGTATTTCTTCGCGGGATCGTAGTTCACAGGCTTCACGACGAGAGCCTGGATCCGCTCAGACTTGCCGTCCTTGCCCGCGGCGCCCTCGAACCAGAGGCTCTCGGCGCGGTTGAGACCCAGCTCCTTCGCCAGCGCCTCGTTGTGATGGCTGACGCGCGTGGAGGCCCAGGTCGATGGATCGAGTTTGTAGACATCCGGCGGCGTGGCGGTGTTGGAGATCTGCGCGACGATGCTGCCGTCCGGCGCCGGCGCGAAGGCGCCGATGTCCAGGCTGTGGGTGAGCTGCGCGACAGAGCCTGTGGCCGGATCCCAGCTGAAGAGCTCCTCCTGCGCGGCCTGGTCGGCGGTGAACAGCACCTTGCCCGCGCGGAAGTGGAACTCGTTCACGCTGACATCGGCCTTCTGCGTGGTGGCGGTGACCTTCTTCGCCGCGCGGTCGTACATCCACAGCTCGAACTTGTCGCTTTCGTGGCCGGGCACGCGCTGGGCGCGCCAGACGATGGATTTGCCATCCGGCGTGTAGCGGGGCGTGCTGTCCTGGGCGAGGTTGGAAGCCGAGACATCTACAGGTTTGCCGCCGTCCAAGGCCACTTCGAAGATGTCGCCGTTGGTGCTGATGGCCTTGTCTTGTTCGGGATTCGCCGCGAAGGCCAGCTTCTTGGAGTCCGGCGACCAGTCGAAATCATCGCCGCTGGCGAAATCGAAGGGCGTGGGCACATCGTAGGGCAGGCCCGCCGTCACATCCTTGGGCGCCGCGGAACCGTCTACGGGCACCACGAAGAGGTGCGTGCGCTGCATGGGGTCCTTCCACTCGGTCCAGTGGCGGAACATGAGGTTCTTGATGAGCCGGCCGTCGGATTTCTTCTCGCCCTGCGCCTTCAGGTAGGCCGCGTTCTCCGCCGCATCCCCGCTGGGGACGGTGGTGGAGAGGAAGGCGATCCATTTGCCATCGGGGCTCCAACGGGCCGTGGAAGCGCCGCCCTCCAGCTTCGTGAGCTGGCGGCGCTCCCTTGTCACGGGGTCCACGATCCAGAGCTGGCCGCCCTGCTCGTAGCTGAGGAGCTTGCCGTCCGGACTGAAACGCGGCGAGGACTGGCTGCCGCTGCCCACTTCGAGCGCGTGGGGTCGGTCCAAGATTCCGTTGTTGCGGGCCGCCCACCTGATCCAGATCTGCGTGTGGACCTTGTTGGCCGCCAGATCCACCGTGCCCACTTGGTAGGCGATGTCGCCCGTGACCGACACCGCCGGCGCCGCCACCCGCGCCACCTTGAACATGTCGTCGATGATCATGGGCCGGCCCGCGATGAGCGGCGCGGCCAGCAGGATCGCGGCGAGGGGAAGGATGCGGCGCATGATGCCTCCGGTGACGATGCCTACAAGCATAACGGGCCGGTCTCCCGGCCCGTATTCACGAAAATGCACACCCTTCGTAACCTCAGAACTCCTTCAGCAGGTTCCGCGCGATGACGGTGCGCTGGATCTCGCTGGTGCCTTCGCCGATGGTGCAGAGCTTCACATCGCGGTAGTACTTCTCCACGGGATAGTCCTTGATGTAGCCATAGCCGCCCAAGATCTGCACGGCCTCATCAGCCACCTTGCAGGCGATCTCGGAGGAATAGAGCTTCGCCATACTGGCGGCCTGGGCGTAGGGCTTGCCCTGGTCCTTCAGGTTCGCGGCCTTGTAGATGAGCAGGCGCGCGGCCTCGATCTGGGTGGCCATGTCCGCGAGCTTGAACTGGATGGCCTGGTGGTCCGCGATGGGCTTGCCGAAAGTCTTGCGAACCTTGGCGTACTTCGCGGCTTCTTCGTACGCGCCCTGCGCCATGCCGAGACCGAGGGCGCCGATGCTGATGCGGCCGCCGTCCAGCGTCTTCATGGCCTGCTTGAAGCCCACGCCCTCCGCGCCCAGGAGGTTCTCCTCGGGCACCTTCACATCTTCCATGATGAGTTCAGAGGTGTCGGAGGCACGCAGGCCCAGCTTGTTCTCCTGCTTGCCGGCCTTGAAGCCGTTCATGCCCTTCTCGAGGATGAACGCGCTGATGCCCTCCGTTCCCTTGCCGGGACTGGTGCGGGCCATGACGACGGCGATGTCGCCCACGGTGCCGTGGGTGATGAAGTTCTTCGTGCCGTTCAGGATGTAGTGGGAGCCTTCCTTCTTCGCCGTGGTCACCTGCGCGCCCGCGTCCGAACCCGCGCCGGGCTCCGTGAGGCCCCAGGCGCCGAGGACCTTGCCGCTGGCCAGCGGCACCAAGTACTTCTGCTTCTGGGCCTCGCTGCCCATGGCGTAGATGTGGTTCGAGCAGAGCGAATTGTGGGCGGCGATGCTGATGCCCACGCTGCCGTCCACCCGGGACAGCTCCTCCACCACCACGGCGTACTCGATGTAGCCCATGCCCGCGCCGCCGTAGGCCTCGGGGAAGATGACGCCCATCATCCCCATCTCGCCCAGCTGCTTCATGACGGCCATGGGAAAGGTCTTCTTCTCGTCCCATTCCATGACCTTGGGACGGATCTCCTTCTCCGCGAACTTGCGGACCTCCTCACGGAGGGCTTCGACATGATCAGGCAGCGTGAAATCCATGGCCGGGCCTTTCGATGAAGGGCCAGCCTAACGCGTCTTTGCGATTTCTTTATGGGTGGATAAGCAAATCTTATAGAGCCTCAGGCCGTCAGAAGCTCCGGATCGCGGAACTCCAGTCCGGCCACGGCATCGGGCTTGTCCTTCACCTTGAGCTGGAGCTGCTGTTTCTGGAGCAGCTTCTCCGACTGCGGCATGAGGTCCAGGGCCTTCTGGATGACGGGATCTCTCGACATCTGGACCTTGGTGCCGGCCTCCAGGCCCTGTCCCACATTGGCCAGCTCCTGGGTGAGCTGGTCCTTGATCGCGGCGAGGTTGGCCTGCCAGTCGGCATCGGCGAGGGTGATCTTCTGGGCCTTGACCCACTCGCGGAAGCGGCCCGCCAGGGCGTCGTCCACGGGTTCATCGGCGCGGAAGCCCGGGCGCTCTTTCTCCGCCACGGCGAAGCGAAAGAAGGCCGACTGGCGGAAGCGCAGATCCACCATCACGGGGCTCATCTTGGTGGGCGCGGCCACCACATCGGGCGTGATGCCGCCGCCGCCGTAGACCGTGCGGCCCAGGTCCGTCTTGAAGACGGGACCTTCCGGCGCCGTCGCGGGCTCGTCATCAGGGTTGTAATAGTCGTCCAGTCCGTGGGAGTAGTCCCTCTGGATGCAGCGGCCCGACGGCGTGTAGTAGCGGGCGGTGGTGAGGGCGAGCCCTCGTGTGCGCCCGATGGTGAGCACGCTCTGGACGAGGCCCTTGCCCCAGGAGGTCGTGCCCACCACGAGGCCCCGGTCATGGTCCTGGATCGCGCCTGTCACGATCTCGCTGGCCGAGGCCGCGCCGCGGTTCACGAGGACGATGAGGGGGAAGGTCTCAGCGGGCGCGCCGGCGGGCGTGCGCGTCTCCTCCACATCCTTGGCGTCCCGGCCCTTGGTGGTGACGATGAGCTGGTTCGGCCCCAGGAGCTGGCTGCAGACGCCGATGGCCGCGTTCAGCAGCCCGCCGGGGTTGTTGCGCAGATCCAGCACGAGGCTCTGCATGCCCAGCTTCTTGAGCTGCGCGATGGCCTTCTGGAATTCGTCGCTGGTGGTCTCCCCGAAATCCTTGATGGCGATGTAGCCCGTGGTGGGCGAGAGCATGAAGGCGTAGGAGACGCTGTTGGAGGGGATCTCCGCCCGCACGATGGTGAAGTGGATGAGGTCCGGCACGCCGGGCCGCTGGATGCCCAGCTCCACGGGCACGCCCTTCTGGCCCCGCAGCTTGTCGAGGGCCTGGTTGCTGCTCCAGCCCTCGGTGCTCTGGCCGTCGATCTCCTTGATGACATCGCCCGCGCGGACGCCCAGACGCTCGGAGGGGCCGCCCTTGATGGGGCTCACGACGGCGATGCCCTGCTCCTGCTGGGTGATGATGGCGCCGATGCCGTAGAAGCTGCCCTTCTGGTCCTCGCGCATGAGCCGGAATTCCTGCTCATCGAAGTAGTTCGAGTGCGGGTCCAGGGAGTGGAGCATGCCCTGGATGGTGGCGTGGGCCATCTGCTTCGGATTGGGCGGCTCGGGGCTGTCCTTCTGGACGAGGCCCATCACCTCCGTCAGCGTGTCCAGGGTCTTCAGGCGCGCGGCATCCTCGCCGCCGCGGCCAGCCAGCGGCGCGTAGACCGCCGTGGTGCCCAGCACCATCACCCACATCCAGTTCTTCGTGATCCACGCGGCCATGAGGCTCCCGGCGACCCCTCCAGGATACGCCCGTTCGGGATACCCGGCTCAGCCCTTGGGGAACTCGGCGAGGATGGCCTGTGCAGTGGCGAGCATCCGCTCCTTCCGGGCCCGGGTGGCCCAGATGACGGATTCGAACTGCCGGTAGGCCCGGTCCAGGTCGTCGTTGACGATGAGGTAGTCGTAGGCGTGGTAGAGGTCCATCTCGTGCCGGGCGTGCCTGAGCCTCAGGCCCACCTGCTCCTCGCTGTCCTTGCCCCGGCCCCGCAGCCGGGCCTCCAGGGCCTGGGCCGAGGGCGGCAGGATGAAGACCATGACCGCGTCCGGGATGGCGCGGCGGATGTTGAGGGCGCCGGTGGTCTCGATGTCCAGGAGCACATCCTTTCCCGAGGCCAGCACCTGCTCCAGCCAGGGACGGCTGGTGCCGTAGCGGCGCTCGTAGACCTGCACCCACTCCACGAAATCGCCCGCCCGCACCATGGCGTCGAACTTCGCGTCGTCCACGAAGAAGTAGTCCTGGCCGTCCACCTCACCGGGCCGCGGCGGCCGTGTGGTGACGGAGGTGGAGAAGACGAGGTCCGGCATCCGTTCGATGAGCCGCTGCGACAGCGTCGACTTCCCCGTCCCCGAGGGGGCGGACACCACGAACACATTGCCGGGGTGCTGGATCAACGGGGCTCCATGGGCTCCATGCTAACGGGAGGCCTCGCCGGGTTGGAACTTCTAAGAGTGCCTCTTAAAAATCCGTGCTGTGATTTTTCCCCCGCTGCTGCGAATAACAGGAGTGAACCGGCTGGGGCCGCCCGGACCGCCACCGAAAGCGAGCCGAAAGCAGACGATGACAAGCCCCGCGACCCAGGCAGCCTTTCTCGACCTCCTGAACGGTCACCAGAAGATCCTCTACAAGGTGGCGAACACCTACTGCTGGAACGCGGGTGACCGCGAGGACCTCGTCCAGGAGATCACCATCCAGCTCTGGCGCTCTTATCCGGGCTTCGACGGCCGGTGCCGTTTCTCCACCTGGGCCACCCGCATCGCCCTCAATGTGGCCATCAGCTTCGTCCGCCAAGTCTCCACTCGAGACCGGCACCTGGTTTCCGGCGAAGAGCACATGCTCGACATCGCGGACGGGACAACCGCGCCATCCGCCGAACTCCAGTTCCTCCACAGCTTCATCCAAAGCCTTGGCGGCCTCGACAAGGCCCTGCTGCTGCTCTACCTCGACGGCAACAGCCACCAGGAGATCGCCGATGTGCTCGGCATCACCGCGACCAATGTCGCCACCAAGATCGGGCGCCTCAAACAGCGCCTCCGCGAAACCGCCTCCCACTGAAGGAGCACGCCATGGAACTCGACGACCTGAAAGCCGAGTGGCAGGCCCTCAACGCCCAGATGGCGCGCCAGACCGCCCTGAACCTCCGCGTCTTCAAACAGAGCCAGATGGAGAGGGCCCGCCATGGGCTGCGTCCCCTCGCCTGGGGGCAAGGCATCCAGATGGTGGCGGGCGCGCTCCTGGTCCTGGTCTCTGCGCTGTTCTGGTCGAACCACCTGCATGTGCCGCACCTGCTCGTCGCGGGGCTGATCATGCATGTCTACGGCCTGGCCCTCATCCTCTTCAGCGCGCGGATGCAGATCCTCATCAGCCGCGTGGATTACTCCGCGCCCGTGGTGGAGATCCAGCGGAACCTGGCGAAGCTGCGGCGCTTCTACATCGTGGGCGGCCTGTGGGTCGGCCTGCCCTGGTGGCTGCTGTGGATGCCCTTGGCAATGATGGCCTTCATGGGGCTCTTCGGCGCGGACATCTACGCGGGCCTTCAGGCTCACGCGCCCTCCGTCATCTACAGCAACATCGCCATCGGGATCGCGGGCCTCATGGCCTCCGTGGCCTTCATCCGCTGGGCGACCACACGCCCGAAGCTGGCTCAACGCATGGAGCGCTCCGCCGCGGGAAGCAGCCTCAACCGCGCCCAGCACCTGCTGGATGAGATCGCACGCTTCGAGGCGGAGTGAGCGGGCTATCCCTTGCGCTTCATCAGCGCGTCGAGGCTCCACGCGCCACCGCCTCGCGCGGCCATGTAGAGAAAGAGGAAGCAGAGCAGGACGGCGGAAACGCGCCCAGAGTTCAAAGCGTCCCAGATGCCGTGCGGTGTGCCGAACTGCCAGTAGTCCACCACCGTCTTACCCGAAAGGATGAAAGCGGCCGGCCGGGTGAAGAGGCCCAGCAGGAGGGCGAGGCCGCCGACAAGCGCCAACAGCGCGCCGATCATCATCATGGACTTCAGGTCCTCGGGGCGGCCCCCGAACACCAACCAAGCCAGGACGATCATGATCCCCGCCTGGAAGGAGAGTAGACCCACTACGATGCGCAGCAAGAAGTACGAGATTGTGATGGCCTTGTCCATGTTCATCGTTTTCCCTTTGAAGTTTGAGCCAGATAGTCGTCCAACTGGTCCAAGGCTCCCTTGAAGCCCTGCTGCATGGAAGCGAAACCGTCTTCGAAGGTCTTCCTCTCCTCCTCACTGGCGTGGATGGGGACGCCGCGGAGGGTGAGGGTTGTCCGGCCCTCCACCTCCTCGAAGGTGACGAGGTTGAGGATTTCCAGGGGCCAGCTGGCGGCCATGGGATGCCGTGTGGTGCTCCCCTCCGCGTCCGAGAAGGCGTTCACGAAGAGGAGCCGCCGCTCCGCCACGATGTCGCGGAAGGTGAACTTGCCCCACATCTCCTGGCCATCCGGCATGCTCATGCCGTAGTGGAAGAGGCCGCCGGGGAGGAGGTCCAGCTTCGCCGCGCGCATCTTGAGCCCCTTGGGCCCCCACCACCGGGCGAGGCGGCCGCCTTCCGTCCACGCCTGCCACACACGGTCGCGGGGTGCGTCGTAGGTCCGGCTGAGGGTGAAAGCAGGACCGCCCGCCAAGGCCACCAGATCTTCCAGACGGCTCAGCGTCTGGCGGTTGCCCTCGATGGCGAAGCCCTTCACGGCCTCGTAATCCTTCTCCGTGGCGAAGGTGGCGCGGAAGCTCAGCGCCGTCTTGCCGCCGCGATCCTCGAAGGCGGCCTCCATGCGAAAACGCGGGCCGGAGAGGTGGTCGAGGACGATGCGCTCAGGCTCCACGATTTCCACGAAGACGCTGTGGTTCGGATAGTCGGTGCCATCGGCCCCGTGCATGACGAAACGCCACTCGCCGCCGGGGCGGAAATCGTAGGTCTCGAAGGAATTGGTGAAACCGTTTGGGCCCCACCAGTGGACGAGATGCTGCGGATCCGTCCACACCTTCCACACCAGCTCGCGGGGCGCGTCGAGCAGGCGGGTGGAGATGATTTCGCGTTCCGTAGCGTAGGTCTGGTTCGAGGTCATGGTTCGCTCTCCAAAAGGGAGGTGGTTTCAGTTGTCGCCGAATACCCGCTTCCGCAGCAGGCGCATGTCCATCGGCACGAGCGCGGCCAGCAACGCCAGGCAGAGCGCGGCCGCCGCGGCCAGGTGCCAGGTCGGCGTCCCTGCCAGGAGCAGCCAGCGCAGCCCCTCCGCCAGGTGGTGCAATGGATTGAGATTCGCCAATGCCAATAGCAGCGGAATGTCCGGAAGCGGGAAGTAGGTGCTGGAGGCGAAGCCGATGGGCATGATGACCAGGAAGAACGGCAGGCTCATGTGGTCGATGCTCGGGAGGATGGCGGTGAAGAAGAGCCCGATGGCCGAGAAGGCGAGCGCGGCCAGGAACAGCAGCGGAACCGCCGCCGGCAGCCAGATCCAGTGCAACCTCAAAGCGCCCGCGAGACCGAAGCCGGCCAGCACCACGCAGACCAGCACCGCGTAGGCTGTGGCCAGCGTCGCCGCCCAGAGCGCCTCGCCCCACACCACATGCTCCAGCCGCACCTGCGTCGTCAGCTGGCCTTCCCATGATTTCTGGAAGTGCATGCGGATGAAAGCGCCGAACAGCGACTGGAAAAAGGACGACATGAAGGCGGTGTAGGCCAGGATGCCCGGAGCCAGGTAGTGCAGATAGTCCAGGCGCTGACCCTGCCATGAAAGGGTTCCGATCTGGCGGCCGAGGCCGCCGCCGAATGCCAGCAGCATGATGAGCGGCTCGCAGACGGGCGGCAGCGTGACGGTGTACCAGTTGCGAACATGCACCCGCAGGTGGCGGCCAAGCACGGCGCGGCTCTGCCAGGCGGCGGCGGGAGCGTAGGGATTCATGGGGCGGCCTCCGTGGCGAGCGCGAGAAAGAGGTCGTCCAAGGTCGGCGGACGCACTTCGTATCGCAGGTCGGGGAAGGCCGCCACGAACCCGGCCAGTCCCGGCGCGTCCAGGGCCACATGCCAATTGGCAAGGACCTGGGCCGGTTTCGCGCCACGGCCTTTGAACCAGTCCACCACCTTTGCCGCGTCGGGCGCATGGGCGTGGAGAGACACCACATGCTCGCCCACCACATCGCCCAGCACCGTGCGGGGCGATCCCGCCGCCCGCACGCGCCCCGCCTGGAGCACCTGCAGACGGTCGGATAGCCGCTCGGCCTCGTCCATGTAATGGGTCGTCAGCACGATGGCCATGCCTTCGTCGCGCAATCCGTTGATCAACTCCCACACCGCTACCCGCGCGAGCGGATCCAGCCCCGTGGTGGGCTCATCCAGGAAGACCACGCGGGGGTGGTGCACCACGGCGCGGGCGATCATCAGGCGCCGCTTATAGCCGCCGGAGAGGGTGTCGGGCTTCTGGTCCGCGAAGGCGTCCAGGTCGAAGCGTTTGAGCAGCGCGGCGATGCGGGCGGAAAGATCCGCCTGCCGCGGCCGGTAGTAGCGCCCGGTCTGGACCAGATTGCCGCGCACTGTGAAATCGCCGTCGAAGGTGTCGTCCTGTGTGCACACGCCCAGCGCGCGGCGGGCCCGGTCGCCATCACTGGCAAGATCATGGCCCGCGATGGCGATCCGTCCCGCGTCGGGACGGAGGAAGCCGTAGCACATCCGCAGCGTGGTGGTCTTGCCCGCGCCGTTGGGCCCCAGCAGGCCAAGGACCTCACCCGCCCGGCAGTCCAGGTCAATGCCATCGACCACCCGCTTGCCGCCCAGGGATTTGACGAGCCCCGTGGCTGCAAGCAGAGAATCCGCGGATGGAGGAATCGCACCGGTCATGGGTTCTCCGTCAACTGCGCGCAGGGAAGACCAAGTGGCCTTCGAGGCGATCAAGGCTCTGGCTCCAGCCCACCTCCATCCCGGCCAGGTAAGGCAAGGCCCCCGCGCTCACCTCGGCCACGCGGGCGTGCACCATGAGCTTTGTCCTGCCGCCTTCTTCGGCGAGGGTGATGGTGTTCAGCACCTCGAACAGCGGTTTCCCGTCCAGGCCCAGCGCGGCGCTCGTGAAGATGATGCGTTCCGGCTCCGCGAGCTCCTGGAGAATGCCCGTCATTGGGTAGACGGTGCCGTCTGGCGCGCGCATGTGAATGAGGATGGCGCCGCCGGGGCGCAGGTCCAGTTCGCAGACCGGATTCGTGAAACCGTGAGGCCCCCACCACTGTGCGAGCCGCGCGGAGTCCGTCCAGGCTTTCCAGACGATGGCGCGCGGGGCGTCGAAGTCGCGCGTAAGGCTGACCTCAAAGGCGGATCCGATCTCAGGGCTTTTTGCGGCCATGGCCTTTCTCCTTCTGTTGCAGTTCGCGCAGGTAGTCGTCCAGCCGGTCGAAACTCTGCTCCCAGAACCGGCGGTAGTGCTCGAGGAAATCCGCCACCTCCCGCATGGGCTTCGCCTCCAGGCGGCAAGGCCGCCATTGGGCGCGGCGGCTCTGGGTGACGAGCCCCGCCCGCTGCAGGACCTTGAGGTGCTTGGTGACGGCGGGAAGGCTCATGTCGAAGGGCGCCGCCAGCTCGGTGACGGAGGTCTCGCCGGAGGAGAGGCGCGCCAGGATCGCCCGGCGGGTGGGGTCGGCAAGGGCGGCGAAGGTGGCGCTGAGAGGGTCGGTGGGCATGGGGTTAGATCTAGTTAACCATTTGGTAAAGTATTCTTCGATAAGGAGAGGTGTCAAGACGGGGGGAGGAAGAACTTTCAGCTGCGCCTCCGGCGCATCGGTACTCCGCGCTGACGAGCGCTGCGCGAGGATGCGCATCAACCACGGCTCCGCTAAGAGAGACTCTCTTCCCGTTTAGCGCGCCGCTTCCCTTTTCCTGGACCCCCGAACGGCTCCACGAGCCGCCACGCGTAGGAGGCGACGGAAGGTGGGGCATTCCAGGTGGCTCGGCGCGGGACAGGCGGCAGCATGGCGCAGGCTGTCCCGCAAGGCGCCCAGCTCGCGGATCCGCAGGTCCACCTCCTCCGCCTTGGCCGCGAGCTTCGCGCGGTCGATACGTGGACGCCCGTCAGGCGCGAACATGTGCTTGATCTCATCGAGCGAGAACCCGGCGGTGCGTCCCAGGGAGATCAGCGCCAGCCGTTCCAGCACCCCCGGATCGAACACGCGGTGGAGACCCCGCCGACCCACGGAGACGATCAGGCCCTTCTCTTCGTAGAACCGCAGAGTCGAGGCGGGAAGGCCCGAGCGGCGCGCCACTTCCGAAATGTCCATGGGGCCCCTTGACTTCAAGTCGACTTGAAGTTGCAGCATGGTGCTTCCACGGCTCGCATGCAAGCGGAACGGCCGTTCATCAAGGAGGGGTCCATGGCCCAAGATTCACTGCAACGCTTCATTGAAGACGCCCGGTCGGCCTGGGGACCCCTGAGCACGGAATTGGCGTCGAGGGTCCACCGGCTCCTGGAAACGCTCGCCCAGACGCCGGAGACAGAGGCCTGGCTGGCGACGCTGCTGCGGGACCGTCCGGAAAGCCGGGAGCTCCACCGGGACCCTGAGCACGGCTTCGTGCTCCTGGCCCATGCGGGATGGCAGGGGCACTGCCGTCCTCCCCACGACCACGGCAGTGGGTGGGTGGTCTATGCAGTCCAGCGCGGCGAGATGGAAATGGGGACCTTCGCCCGGATCGAGGACCCGCAGGCGGGCGCGCGGCTCGTGAAGCGCGAAGCCTACCGGTTGCGCGCGGGCGAGTGCAGGGTCTACCTCCCGGGGGACCTCCACGACACGCGCTACCTCTCAGGCGAGATCCTCATCTTCCGTTTCACGAGCTGTGACCTCGGCCAGGAGGAGCGGGAAGGGCGTTTGACGCGCTATCCCTCGGAGGGCTGATCCGCCTGATGCGAGAAGGATGAAAATGCGAGGCGCAGCCTCGCGAATAACCGAACTTCATTGCCCTTCTGGGGGTTGCCAAAGTTCAACTTTGTTGCCCTCTGGATCCATGACCCATCCGAATTTCCCGTACTCCGAGTCGTCGGTCTTCTCGAGCACATCGCAACCTTCCTCGCGCAGTGCTTTGAGGAGTGCGGCCAGGTCTTCGACTCGATAATTGACCATGAAGGTCGACTTGCTCGGGGCGAAGTGGGTGCCGTCCGCTGGACCGACCGACCAGGCCGTAGTCCCCTTGATGGGATTGCCGTCGGAGTCAGTCCAGTCGAAGGCCGCTCCGCCCCAATCCTGAACATCGATCCCGAGGTGCTTCTTGTACCAATCGCGTAGCACCTTGGGATCCTTGGCGCTGAGGAAGATGCCGCCAATGCCTGTGACTCTTCGCATTCGATCCTCCGATGTTGGCTGAAACTTTCAACCATATCCTGTCGTTTGCGACAGGATATGGTTCAAAACACAAAAAGTGCGCCGTGAAGGAATTCCTGTCCAGGTCATAAACCATAAAGTGTCCGAGGTGACCTCGGCCCGCCACTCTTCGACGAAGATTTCGGTCGGAATTTCGGCTGCTTCCAAGCGCGACGACAACCATAAAGTGTCCAATCGTGCATTCCTGGAGGCATATTCCGCCCGGTCGTGAATCTCAATTAATTCAATGGTTGGACGAGAATCAATGCTCGCTGGCGGGCTGAGTAAGGCCCTCCATACCTTGAATCGGCCCAAAATAGGGACCCAGGCGAACCTCCCGTGCGTCCAACACCTCGGCCCCCACTTGTCCGGGACCCAGCGTCCACCCTGCCTTCTCCATGTCGCCTCCCCGGCGACCAAATGAGTCAATAGTTCTGTCTCCAAGAGGTCAGTTTTGGCTGTCGCTCGATAGCTATCCTGATCCTCTTGTTTCCCCTATCCTCGGACTGCATTCAGGCGACGGTCAGAAAAATGCTGTTCTGATGTCGATTCGGCCACACCCCGTTCGACGTATCAACAGAGAGGCATGACGAACGCGGGCCACGGCGATCCAGCTGCCCTCTCCGCCTGAGTTCACCGGGTAGCCAGCAAATAGCCAAACCCGAAAACAATCCACCTCACCATCCCTCCACCCAAAGGAGATCTCGCCATGCGATTCATGGTCATCATCAAAGCAACCCCAGAGACAGAGAAGGCAGGCGCCCTTCCCGATCCGCAGCTCCTGCTCGAGATGGGCAAGTACAACGAGGAGCTCATGAAGGCTGGCGTCTTGCTCGCCCTCGATGGCCTTCATCCGAGCTCCAAGGGCGCACGCGTCCGATTCTCCGGCAAGACTCGCACCGTCATCGACGGCCCCTTCACCGAGGCCAAGGAGCTCATCGCCGGATTCACGATCCTGCAGGTCAAGTCCCTCGAAGAGGCCATCGAGTGGGTCAAGCGTGCCCCCAACTGCAGCCCCACCAGCGAGGGTGAAGTCGAAATCCGCCAGATCTTCGAGATGGAGGATTTCGCATCCGTCCTGACCGGGGAGCAGATCCAACACAAAGTGGCGCGCCGAGCCGAACTGCCAAATCAGACCGCCAACAAGTAGGCGCTCTTGCATCCACGGAGTGGATCTGGTGTGATCGGTAGCCGTGTCCGCTACCGATCCACACCAGGTCATGCATCGCACCATCGAAGCCGTATGGCGCATCGAGTCCGCACGCGTCGTCGCCCGCCTCACCCGCCTCACCCGCGACTTTGAACTGGCCGAAGATCTCGCGCAGGAAGCGCTCCTCGCCGCACTTGAACAGTGGCCGCAATCAGGCGTCCCCGATCATCCCGGGGCATGGCTCACCGCAACCGCCAAACGCCGCGCCATCGATCTCTTCCGCCGCAACGCCGTCGCCGCGCGCAAGCACGAAGAACTCGCCCGTGAACTCGAAGCCCTCGAACAAACCTCGCCCGACCTCGACGCCACCCTCGACGAGACCATCGGCGACGACCTTCTCCGGCTTGTCTTCATCGCCTGCCATCCCATCCTCCCCACCGAGTCCCGCGCAGCCCTCACCCTCCGCCTCCTCGGAGGCCTCACCACCGACGAGATCGCCCGCGCCTTCCTCACCCCCGAACCCACCATTGCCCAGCGCATCGTCCGCGCCAAACGCACCATCGCCGACAAGCACATCCCCTTCGAGGTCCCTCGCGGCCGCGAGTTTGCCGCCCGCCTATCCTCCGTCCTCGAGGTCATCTACCTCATCTTCAACGAGGGCTACTCCGCCACCACCGGCGACGACCTCATGCGCCCCGCCCTCTGCGAAGACGCGCTCCGCCTCGGCCGCATCCTGGCTGAACTCACACCTGCAGAGCCCGAGGTCCACGGCCTGGTCGCCCTTATGGAAATCCAGGCCTCCCGCACCCGCGCCCGCATCACCTCCACCGGCGAACCCGTCTTGCTCCTCGATCAAAACCGCACCCAATGGGATCAACTCCTCATCCATCGCGGCCTAACTGCGATCGAACGCGCTCATAACATCAACTCCACCCGCGGCCCCTATCTCCTCCAAGCCGAAATCGCCGCCTGCCACGCCCTCGCCCGCACGCCATCTGAAACCGATTGGCACCGCATCGTCGTCCTCTACACCGAGCTCGCCCAGGCGATCTCCTCCCCTGTCATCGAGCTCAACCGCGCCGTAGCCGTCGCCATGGCCCACGGCCCCCAAGCCGGTCTGACACTCGTAGACGCCCTCGCTTTCGAACCCTCTCTCGCGCGCTACCACCTTCTCCCCAGCATCCGCGCCGACCTCCTCTACAAACTAGGCCGCCACCCCGAAGCCCGCAGCGAGTTCGAACGCGCCGCCGCCCTTACCCGCAACAATCGCGAACGCGGCCTCCTCCTTGCCCGCGCCGCATTCTGCGAGACTGGCCCATCGAACTCTTCGGGAAAATAACAAACAGCTCATCGTGCTCGGGTCCGGCACGCTGAGGTGGACATTGTTGTCACCCCCACCACCTGGGTCATTTTATGGTTCAAAACACAAAAAGTGTGTCGTGAAGGAAATCCTGTCCGGATCGGAAACCATAAAGTGTCCGGGATGACCTCCGGCCTCCTATCTTCGACGAAGGATCCAGTCGAAATCCGCGTGTTTCAGACACGGCGACAACCATATCCTGTCCGTTCGGCCAATTTATGGTTCAAAACACACAGACTGTGTCGTGAAGGATATCTTGTCCGGGTTCGAAACCATAAAGTGTCCGGAAGACACCCCGCGGTCCAATCTTCGGCGAAGAATCCAGTCCGAATTCAGGTGTTTTCGGACGCGACGACAACCATAAATTGTCCGATCGTGCGTAGTTGTAATCATATCTTGTCCGTTCGCGAACAGCTTCTATTTCAATAATTGAACTGAAATTGCGCACGCGCTCCGGCCGTGGCACCACCCATCTACCTTGGAAGGCGGGCATAGGCACTGGGCGGCTGGCCGACATGCCTGTTGAACGCGGTACTGAACGCACTGCTGGACCCATAACCGATCTTCGCGGCGACTTCTGCCATCCTCAGTTCGCCTCTCCGCATCAAATCCTTCGCGACGGCCATACGCCACCTGAGCAGGTATTCCATGGGCGGCAGACCGACCGTTCTCGAGAATCGATCGAAGAAGGCTGAACGGGAGAGAGCCGAGACCTTGGCGAGCTGTTCCACCGTCCATGGGCGGGCGATTTGACCGTGCATCTGCCTTAGCGCCTGGGCCAACTGAGGATCGGCAAGGCCGCGCAGGAGACCCGAAGGGGTTTGCTCGCTCGGTGCGACCCTCAAGGCTTCGATCAGCAGGACCTCGACCAAGCGTGTAAGCACCAAATCTCGACCTGGTAGCTGCCCCATCGCCTCCTCCCCCACCAGGCGAACCAACGTGGCTAGGCGCTCAACCCCTCGGACATGAATGACGGGGGGCATCAACGAGACCAGGAGGGACGCGTCGGGCGAGTCGAAGATGAAGTAGCCACCGAGCATCCGGACATCCGGATCTTCCAGGGGACTGGAAAGGTCTATGACTATCCCTTCCTGTAGGTCCGCAGTGCCTAAAACAGGCACCACCTCTCCGACTGTGTAGGCACTCTACATAACGGAACGGGAAAACGAAGTCGCGGCCCGGAGATTGGAACTAGGAGCGGTAGCCCGGCAATAAACCGTTTGGCACATTCTGCAAGAACATTGGCGTCTTTTGCTACTTCCGCCGATCGTCTTTCGAGCCATATTTCTCTGGGCTGGGGTCCTGAAAGACGCAGCGACCTCAGCAAAACCGAAACCTCGTGGAGGATAACGCAAATGAACACACATGAAACCGCGGCTCCCGTAAGAGTCTTTGATCGCGTCTATATCAACGGTCAGTTCGTCACTCCCCATGGAACTCAGGTCGTCGATCTGGTGAACCCGACCAACAACAAGGTTATCGGCAAGGTCACCATGGCAGACGAAATCGACACCCGAAAAGCAATCGGTGCTGCGAAAGTGGCCTTCAACACCTTTTCGCAAAGTAGCAAGGAATACCGGATGGAGCTCCTGCAGCGGTTGCACGAGGCTGTGGCCAAACGAATGGATCAACTCGTTGAAGCGACGGTCGTGGAATACGGCGCACCGCAAGACCGTGCGAATGGCTCCAACAACCTCGCGGCAAACATTTTCCTGCACTTCAAGAAAGTCCTCGAAGACTTCGACCTGGTCAAAACTGTCGGCACTTCTAAGGTCGTGATGGAGCCGGCCGGCGTGGTGGGCATATTTACGCCATGGAATTCGAGCGCCGGCTCGATCGCGATCAAGGTGGCGCCGGCAATCGCTGCCGGATGCACGGTCGTCATCAAGCCCAGCGAAATGAGCGCTATGCAAACAGAAGTGTTGATGGACGCCTTTCATGAAGCCGGGTTGCCTCCTGGCGTCATCAATGTCGTGACAGGCCTCGGCGAGGTCGTCGGGACGGAGTTAACGCAAAGTCCCGACATTCAGAAAATCGCTTTTACCGGTTCGACGCAGATCGGAAAACTGGTCGCCAAGAACTCCCTGGACACAATGAAGCGATTGACGCTGGAGCTCGGGGGCAAGTCGCCCAACATCATCCTGGACGACGCCGATCTCTCCACGGCGATCCCGATGGCCATCAACGCCTGCTATCTGAATAACGGGCAGGCCTGCATTGCGGCTTCGCGTCTGATCGTGCCGGAAGACCGCCTAGACGAAGTGAAGCGATTGGCCAAGGCGGCCGTCGAAAATATCAAAATGGGCGATCCGAGGGACAAGGACATCACCCTCGGCCCATTGGCCAGCACAAAGCAGTACAAGCGCGTGCAGGAGTACATCAAGTCTGGGATCGAGGAAGGTGCGGAGCTCGTCATCGGTGGGGAAGGTCATCCCCAAGGACTGGAGGATGGAAATTTCATCAAACCCACCGTGTTCGCCAACGTCACCCGCGACATGCGTATCGCGAAGGAAGAAATCTTCGGACCGGTCTTGTCGATATTGACGTACAAGACGGAAGCAGAGGCCATTGAAATCGCCAATGATACCGAATTCGGCCTCATCGCCTACGTCAGCTCGGCGAACCCGGAAAGGGCCACCCGTGTGGCGCGCAAACTCGCCGCGGGCCGGATTCTGATCAACACAGTAAGTCACGATCCGTTTGCTCCCTTCGGTGGGTTCAAACAATCGGGGATCGGTCGGGAAGGTGGGATTTTCGGGCTGCAGGAGTACCTGGAACCCAAAGCGATAATCGGCTAACTCGAGGAATGTCCTGACAGCGCGATTGCTTCCAGACGAAATGCCAGCGAGAGAAAAAAATGACCGTCCACGTGCCAGACCGTTTCAAAACCGCGAACGCCTTTTGGATAGGGCTCGGCAAGATCGGACTTACGCCAGCAGCGGTACTGAGCCAAGCTCGGTTGCCGCTGACTGTGTACGACGGCAAGAAGAACCTCGTCACAACGGCGCAGTTCTTCGCACTCTGGCGTGCCGTGGGCGAGCTCTCCGCTGATCCGGCCGCGGGCCTGAAAATCGCCACCCAGATCGACGTTGGCAATCGGCCACCGTCAACTATGGCGGCCTATTACGCCCGTGACTACCGGGATGCCCTCACCCGCCTTGCTCGCTTCAAGCAACTGTGTTCGCCCGAGGAACTGCAAATCAAGGTGAGCAA
>DASRXV010000016.1:0-7215 GCA_035687325.1 Holophagaceae bacterium | reverse complement strand
CGTCTTGCTCGTGCGGGCGTTGCGCACCCATCCCCGGAGGGCGACGGTTTCGCCCACATGGTCTTTCAGGAAGCGGATCTCGGTCAGGGGGGCGGCCATGGATGCCTCGGCGCGAAACCCCCATTGTGCCGTGAAGTCCGCATCCTCTGAAGGCCTGTCGCTTGCTAGACTGGATGGATTCCAGGCGGAATCGGGGAGGAATCCATGGCCGGCGCCGGCTCCTGCCAGCTCGACGCGACCCAGATGGACGAGGCCCTGCGCCGCATGGCGCGGGAGATCGCCGCCCGCATCCCGGAGGACGAGGCCCTCGTCCTGCTGGGCATCCGCACCCGGGGGCTGCCCCTGGCGGAGCGCCTGGGGTTCGCGCTTGCGGAAGAAGCGTTGCGGGTGGCCCCCGTGGGCGCCTTGGACATCACCCTCTACCGCGATGACCTCACGGAGAAGGCGGGCGCGCCCATCGTGCGGCCTACGGAAATCCCCTTCAGCCTCAAAGGCAAGACCATCGTGCTCGTGGACGATGTGCTCTATTCGGGCCGCACCATCCGCTCCGCCCTGGACGCGCTCCTGGACCACGGCCGCCCCCGCAAGGTGCTGCTGGCGGCGCTGGTGGACCGCGGCGGCCGCGAGCTGCCCATCCAGGCCGATTTCACTGGAGCCACGCTCACTGTGGGACCCGGCCAGCGCGTCTCCGTCCGTCTCAAGGAAATTGACGGTGAAGACGGCGTCTACCTCGAAAGCAAGAGCTGACATGACCACTGAGCGCTACATCTTCCCCCACAAGCACCTCCTGGGCATCGAGCCCCTGGACAGCCTGGCCATCACCACGCTGCTGGACCAGGCCGCCGCCTTCGAGGAAGTCTGCGAGCGCTCCGACATCAAGATCGTCCCCGCCCTGCGCAAGAAGCTCGTGGTGAACCTCTTCTTCGAGAACAGCACGCGCACCCGCAACAGCTTCGAGATCGCCCAGAAGCGCCTCTCGGCGGAGATCGTCAACTTCGACGCCGACAGCAGCAGCCTCAGCAAGGGCGAGACGCTGGTGGACACGGCCATGAACCTGGAGGCCATGCACCCGGACCTCATCGTCATGCGCCACAGCGCGCCGGGGGCGCACGCGCTCCTCACGCGGCACATGAAGGCGAGCATCGTGAACGCGGGCGACGGCGCCCATGAGCATCCGACCCAGGCCCTGCTGGACGCCTACACGCTGCGCAAGCACTTCGGGAAACTGGAAGGCCTCAAGATCGCCATCGTGGGCGACATCCGCAACTCTCGCGTGGTGCGCTCGAACCTCTGGCTCCTCACGAAGATGGGCGCCCATGTGACGCTCGTGGGCCCGCCCACACTGGTGCCCCAGGAGATGAAGGCCACTTGGCCCAGCATCAAGATCAGCCACGATCTCGATGCCGTCATCCCCGAGCAGGACGCCATCATGATGCTGCGCATCCAGTTCGAGCGCGGCACGGGCCGCTACATCCCCGGCCAGGGCGAGTACATCAAGTTCTTCCAGCTGAATGGGCAACGCCTCAAGCGCGCCAAAGACGGCTGCGTGGTGCTGCACCCCGGCCCCATCAACCGCGGCGTGGAGATCACGAGCGAAGTGGCCGACGGCCCCCGCAACCTCATCCTGGACCAGGTGACCAACGGCGTGCCCGTCAGAATGGCTGTGATGTATTTGCTCTGCCATCCACACGGCGAGCAAGTGCCGTGAACCTCGCCCTCTTCGCGGGCCTCCACCTGCTGCGGGACGCGCCCGCGGTGCTGGACACGGCCCTGGCCGCGCGGCTGGCCCTGCCCGTCGAGCAGCTGCGGGATGAAGTGGCGAAAGACTCCGACTGCTTTCCGGAAGAGCTCGTCTTCCACCTCACGGATGACGAGCGCAAGCAGGTGTCGTCTTCCGCCCTGCTCGCCTTCACCGAGAGCGGCGCGGCGCTGCTGACCCAGAAGCTCCCCGGCGCGCCCGTGCTGGAAGTGCTCAAGGAATTGTCCGCGGCCCGCGGCGCGTGGCTGGACCAGGCCAAGCTCGCCCAGCGCGTGACGGCCCTGGAACAGGAGCTGAAGACCATCGGCGACCTCATCGCCGCCGCGAACAAGGAGGCCGAGGCCGCCAAACCCGAGCATCCCATCGGCTTTGTGCCCGAGGACCTGCCCCACGGCCTGAAGGCCAAGGACCGCGCGGAAAGAGACAAATCGTGACCCTGCCCGTCGAACGCATCCTGAATTCCATCCTCGTCCTGCGCGGGGAGAAGGTGATGCTGGATGCGGACTTGGCTGCGATGTACGGGGTGGAGACTCGGTCCCTGATCCAAGCCGTCAAACGGAACCCGGAGCGGTTCCCCCTGGATTTCATGTTCCAGCTTTCAAGCGAGGAATGGGCCATCTTGAGATCACAAATTGGGATCTCAAGTTCCCACGGCGGCCGCCGTACTGCGCCCTACGCCTTCACCGAACAAGGCGTGGCCATGCTTTCCAGCGTGCTGCGCAGCGACCGGGCCATCGCCGTGAATGTGGAGATCATGCGGGCCTTCGTCCAGCTCAAGCGGATGATGGCCACAAACCAGGGTCTCGCCCGCAAGCTCGATGCGCTCGAGGGGAAATACGACCGCCAGTTCAAAATGGTCTTCGACGCCATCCGCGCCCTCATGGAGCCGCCCGCGAAGGCGAAGAAGCCCATCGGCTTCGGAGGCAAGCCGTGAGCGGCGACCGCGACGCCGAGTTGACGCAGGAGCTGGATGCGCTGGTCGCCGCCAAGGATGGCGAACAGCGGCGAATGAGATTCCTGTTCGCGGCAGGCCTCGCGCTGTTCGTCCTCGCCATCCTGGCGCGCCATCACATCCTGGCGGCTATCGTCTTGGCCGCGCTCTCCATCACCGTCATCGCCCTGGGGGTGCGCGCCCACCTGCGCGCCGCCGCCTTGCGGGGCCAGGCCATGGAAAAGATCCTGGCCGAGGCCTTCCGCCGCGCGGGTCAGGACCCCCCCAAGGACACCCCATGATCCAAGGCCCCGTCACACTCCTCATCCTGGACGGCTTCGGCGACGGGCCCCGCAACGCCTTCGACGCCACCTTCCAGGCGGGCATGCCGGCCTTCAACGACCTCCGCCGCCGCTACGCCTGCACCCAACTCATCACCGGCGGCGAGGCCGTGGGCCTGCCGGAGGGCCAGTTCGGAAATTCGGAAGTGGGCCACATGAACATCGGCGCGGGCCGCGTCGTGTGGCAGGAGCTGACGCGCATCGACAAGGCCATCCGCGAAGGCACCTTCCGGGACAACGCGGCCATCGCCGCGCTTCTGAGGGGCCTGAAGGCCGACGGCAAGCGGCTCCATCTCCTGGGCCTTGTCAGCGACGGCGGCGTCCACAGCCATCAGAACCACCTCGTGGCGCTGGCGCAGTGGGCCCAGGTCGAGGGCGTGCCCGCCACCATCCACGCCTTCCTCGACGGACGCGACACGGCGCAGAAGAGCGCGGACGGATATCTGCAATGGCTCGCCTTCCAGCTCCGCGCCTGTCCGCTCGTGCAGATCGGCAGCGTGCAGGGCCGCTACTACGCCATGGACCGCGACAAGCGCTGGGACCGCGTGGAGGCCGCGTGGAACCTGTTGGTGGATGGCGAGGGCGCCTTCAACGCCTCCGACGCGGGCACCGCCATCAAGGACGCCTACGCCCGCGGCGAGACGGACGAGTTCGTGAAGCCCACCAAACTCGCGGCCTTCCACGCCGTCGCCGATGGCGACGGCGTGCTCTTCTTCAACTTCCGGGCCGACCGCGCCCGGGAGCTGAGCCACGCGCTCGTAAACCCGGCCTTCGATGGCTTCAAAGCCAAGCACCGCCCCACCGTGAAGCTCCTCACCTTCACGCAATACGACGCGGCGCTGGATCCGTTCGTCAGCGTCGCCTATCCGCCGCAAGTCCTCACCCACATCCTCGGCGAGCTCGTGAGCGAGAAGGGTTGGAAACAATTCCGCACCGCCGAGACGGAGAAGTACGCCCATGTGACCTTCTTCCTCAACGGTGGACGCGAGGAGGTCTTCCCCGGCGAGGACCGCCGCCTGGTGCCATCGCCCAAGGTCGCCACCTACGATCAGAAGCCCGAGATGAGCGCCCTGGATGTGACGCGGGGCCTCACTGAGGCCATCCGCTCCAGCGACTACAAGCTCTGCGTCTGCAACCTCGCCAACGGCGACATGGTGGGCCACACAGGCCTGCTGAGCGCGGCCGTGGAGGCCTGCGAGGTGCTGGACGCCTGCGTGCGCGAACTGGCCGAAGCCACACTGGAGAAGGGCGGCGCCCTGCTCATCACCGCGGACCATGGAAACTGCGAGTGCATGCGCGATGAGCAGGGAAACCCGCATACGGCCCACACGACCAACATGGTGCCCGCCGTGCTCGTGGCCGATGGCTTCGAGAGCCGCCAACTCCATGCCGGCGGCGCCCTCTGTGATGTGTCCCCTACCCTGTTGAAGCTCATGGGCCTGGAGCAGCCCGCTGAGATGGACGGGAAGAGCCTCTTCTAGTTGCTAGGATCGGGACGCCTGTTCCGAGGAGGGCCCATGCGGCCGCTCATCCTGATCCTGTCCCTGTGCCTCCCTGTCTTCGCGCAGAACGCGGCACAGGTGCCGCGCATCGAATGGTCCGACCTGCCCGGCGAGATCGTGGAGAAGGCGCCGGACCTCCGCACGGGCTACCTCGTCGTGCCCGAGAACCGGCACGCGGCGGCCTCGCGGAGCATCCACCTGCCCTTCATCGTCGAGAAGAGCCGCAATCCCGCGGCGCCGGCGGATCCCATCCTCTTCACGGCCGGCGGACCCGGCGGCAGTTCGCTCTCCGGCGCCAAGCGCCGCGCGCGCCAGCCGCTGCTGGACGACCGGGACCTCATCCTCTTCGAGCAGCGCGGCACGCGCTGGGCGGAACCCTCCCTGGCAGCCCCCGAGATCGACGCGGCGCTCCGCTCCGGATGGGGCACGCGCCTGGATGGCAAGCCTGACCCGGCCGTCATTCGGGTCGCCCTTGGGGCCGCCCTGAAGCGTTTCAAGGACGAGGGCGTGGACCTCTCCGGCTACACGACGGAGGAGAGCGCTGCCGACATCGCGGACCTGCGCCGTCTGCTGGGGATCCAGTCCTTCAACCTCTACGGCGTCTCCTACAGCACGAAACTGATGCTGACCGTCCTGCGGGACCATCCCGAGGGTGTCCGCGCCGTGCTCCTGGATTCAGTGCTCACACCGGAATCCAACTGGGACGAGGAGGCTCCGGCCAACATCTTTGAGGTCCTGGACCGCGCCATTGCCGCGGGCCTGCGGGACGAACAGCTCCGCGAGGCCTGCACGGATCTCAAGGCGCGCTTCCTGCGGCTGGCCGCGAGGGCGAACCGGCACCCGGTGGTGATCCGGATCAAGAGCCCCGCGGACGGATCACCCCTCACGGTCCGCCTCGACGGCGTGGGCCTCATAGACTGCGTCTACGCCGGTCTTGAGACAGCCGGCAGCATCCGCCCCACTCTCCTGGCCATGGACGCGGCCTGCAAAGGCGACTTCCAGTCCCTCGCGCCCATGCTGGAGATGGACTTGGGCTCTTCGCAGGGCGCTTCCTGGGGCATGCGACTGGCCGTGTGGTGCAACGAGGAGCTGCCCTTCGAAAAAGCCGCCCGCATTCTCCATCCGGCCGGGGTGCCAAAGGAGCTCAAGGGCTTCATCCAGTCGGCCGTTCCGCTTGAGGCCCTGGACGCGTGGCCCCAGGGGAACCCCGACCCGAAGGAGAACACACCTGTCTCCAGCGCGGCCCCCATCCTCATCATCTCGGGCGAATTCGATCCCGACACGCCGGGCAAGTGGGCCCGCGCCGCGATGACCCATCTTCCCAACGCGCACATCCTCGTTTTCCCCGGCATGTCTCACGCGCCGCTCTTCACACACCCGGAATCAGCCCGCATCATGAAGGCCTTCTTCGACGATCCGAGCCACGCGCCTGAGCCTGGGAAGATCCGGGAAGTGCCCGCCTTTCTGCTAAGCGGCATGGCCCCTTGAAAACCGCGAGTGGACACACGGCCCGGGCGTCCTATCCTGAGAAAGCCAATCCCCCAGGAGGTTCCATGCGCCGCACCCTCGTCACAGCCTTCGGCTTTTCAGCCCTCGCGCTCTTCGCGCAGCAGCCCGCTCCAGCGCCAGCCGCCGCAGCGCCGTCCCCCAAACCCGCCGCCTTCGAGATGCCCAAGCCCGGTCCCGAGATGGACAAGCTCAAGCCGCTGATCGGCTCCTTCCGGGTGGACCAGCACCTCGAGGCGAGCATCATGGGACCCGCAGGCCTCAGCTCGGGCTTCAGCCACGTGGGCGAAGGCCCCGGCGGGCTCTCCCTCATCATTGATTACACAGTCCACTCGGGCCCCATGCACGGCATGAAGGGGCACAGCATCCTCGGCTGGGACGGCGAGGCCAAGACCTACAAGCAGGTCTGGACCGACAGCATGGCCCCTATGATCGTCATGTCGACGGGCGGCTGGGAAGGCGAGACCTTCGTCATGCATTCCGAGGGCACCATGATGGGCAAGGCCTACAAGGAGCGGGACTCCTTCTCGGGCATGGGCCCCGATGGCTTCACCCTCACCATCGAGATGTCCATGGACGGCGGCCCGTTCCAGAAGGCCATGACGCTCATCCACCACCGGCTCGGAGAACCCGCCAAGCCTGCGGCGAAGTAGCGCACAAAGTCTGTTTCAAAATGCCGAAGCGCCGCACTTATGCGGCGCTTCGGCATTTTGTGCAGACCCTTAGTTCGAGCGGCGGGCCCGCGAAGGCGCGCCTGCGCGGGGGCCCCTGACGCTGCCACCGGGGCGAGGACCGCGACCACCGCCGCGGCCACCGGCCACGATGGGCTCGGGCTTGGCGTGGGGATCGGGCTCGAAGCCGGGGATGACGCGCTTGGGGATCTGGCGCTTGAGCAGCTTCTCGATGCCGCCCAGGAGCTTGATCTCGTCCACACAGACGAGCGAGAGCGCCTCGCCCGTGGAACCCGCGCGGCCTGTGCGGCCGATGCGGTGGACATAGTCCTCCGCCACCATGGGCAGCTCGTAGTTCACCACATGGGGAAGCTGGTCGATGTCGAGGCCGCGGGCGGCGATGTCGGTGGCCACCAGCACGCGCACCTGGCCGGCCTTGAAGTCGGCGAGGGCCTTGGTGCGGGCGCCCTGGCTCTTGTTGCCGTGGATGGCGACGGAATTGATG
>DASRXV010000015.1:0-5453 GCA_035687325.1 Holophagaceae bacterium | reverse complement strand
GGGTTGTCGTTGGTGCTCAGGTGCTGGGGGTTGAAATACTTGATGTAGGGCAGGTTCTGGACCTTCAGCGGGAGCACCGCGTCCAGGGCCGCGTTGAGGAAGTGCGGCATGTGGTCGCGGACCATGGAGGTGAACGGCGGCCCGTGGAGCACATCGTTCAGCTCCGTGGCGATGGCGCTGGCGGCCAGGAGGTAGAAGATCACCAGGCCCGTGGCGAGGAAGATCCAGCCGAAGGTGTTGCGGGGGGTTTTCACGATCAGCCTCTCGAAGAGCCGTGGCGGATGAGGAAGAAACGGTCCGCCCATTTCTGGAAGAAGGGCCGGGGCACCAGGATCGAGCCGCGGTTGCATTCCTCTGCGTAGACCGCGACGCCCAGGGCCAGGAGCAGGGCCAGGAGGAGCGTCACGGCGAGGGTCACGGCGAGGTAGGTGGCGAAGTCGGGAGCGGAGAAGAACTCCCGCCAGCGCGCGATGCTCTGGCTCAGCAGCACGACGGCGAAGACGATCGCCGTCCACTTGCTGATGCTCACGCGCCTGCGGTCGTACATCCGTGTCCTCCTACGCCTGGGCCGCGGGAGCGGGGGCAGCGGCCTTGGGTTTGGCCTTGGCGGTTTCGGCGTCCTGCTGGGCGTCGCGCTTGGCGCCCCACCGCTTCAGGCCGACAAGGGCGCCGAGGGCGGCGATGCCCAGCCAGGCGGCCGCGTGCAAGCGCCAGAGCTCCAGGCCGCGGGGCTTGCCCGTGGCGGTGACGACCTCGTTGGTGTGCCAGAGGTTCAGGCCGGGCCGGTTGGATTCGAGCCAGCCGTAAGCCTGGTCCATCGTCATGTTCTTGGCCGCCATCACCTGCTCGACGATCCCCTTGGCGCGGACATTGTGCTCGCGGATGTCGCCGAAGTAGTGGTAGAGCGTGTTGGCGAGCATCGAGACCGCGATGAAGGCGACGAAGAAGAGGTGGAAGGTCTCCCACCACCGCTTGTTGTCGCGTTTCATCACATAGGCCCAGTCCTGGAAGTAGCCGATGAGCAGGAACAGGCCCATCGAGTAGTACCAGAGCGGCGGATCGCGGTGGATGTCCGCGATCTCGTTGATGATGAGGAAGCTGAAGAGCACGAAGTAGATGAGGCCGCCGATGCCGATCCAGTTGAAGATCTGGCGCTGGCCCCACTTCGATTCGGGCCGCCGGTCCATGAACAGGGCGAAGATCACGATGAACGGGATCCCCACCGTGAGGATGGTGGCCAGGTAGGGGTCCTGCAATTTCAGCATCTGGTACATGGCGAGGAAGTACCAGTCGGAGAGGATCGGGTTGGGCGTCACCTCGGGGTTGGCCGGGCTGCCCTGCGCCGCCGGGATGAAGATGGCGACGGCGATGATGATGAGGAAGATGATCAGCTTGGTCCAGCGGCCGATGTTCATGCGCTTGAAGTCGCGGTGGTAGACCCGCAGCTCGAAGAAGATCATCAGCACGAAGCTGAGCATGAAGTGGAACGCGTAGAAGCGCGTCACCGTGGCCGGGCCGATGGAGGTGCCGCCCAGCAGCACCTGCGCCGTGGTCTTGCCCTGGTTCGTGGCGTTGATGAAGTCGCCGCCGGGGATCCACGACGGGTTCTTGTCCAGGTAGGTGGGGAAGGTGGCCATCACCTTGGTCGCCCACAGGGCGCGCTGGTTCCAGATCAGCAGGTAGCCCGTGAGGCCGGAGTACATGCCGATGATGAGGATGAGCAGGGCCACCATGAAGCTCAGCTCGTGGCCGCCCTTGTAGCCGCCCGTGAACCAGATGCGGTAGACGCGCATGGTGGCCAGGATGATGAAGGCGTCCGCGCCGTACTTGTGGAGGCCGCGGGCCATGGAACCGATGGGGAAGGCCCCGATCTTCCAGTTCTCCATGATGCGTTCGATGGAGCCGAAGGCCTGGTTGGTGTCGGGGATGTAGAAGATCATCAGCAGCACGCCGCTGCCGATCACCAGCATCCAGACCCAGTACCACATGCCGCCGATGGCGTACCACGGGTTGGTCTTGGCCCTCTCCGTGTGGCTCTCGTCGAAGAGGTCCATCTTCTCCCAGCGGTCCTGGAGCCAGCCCCAGAGGTTCGCGGGCGCGTCGAGGACGCCGTGGTACCCGTGGCCCAGCGCGCCGCGCTTGGCGACCAGGTTCCGGAAGAAGGCCGCGGTGCGGGCAAGCAGGCCCGGCTTGGGGGTCATCGCGAGCTCAGCCAACGCCGCCTCCTTCCGTGCCGGTGATGAAGATCTTGCCGTCCTTGATGTCGAAGTCCATGAACCGCGGGGGGCGCGGAGCCGGGCCGGAGACCACCTTGCCCCGCAGCTCCACGCCCGACTCGTTGGCCTGGTAGTGCGTGGGGTCGTAGACCGAGAGGTGGCAGGGGCAGGCGAAGTAGGGATGGAAGGGTTGCGGCGCGAGGTAGTTGTAGCCGCCGTGCAGGACGTCGCGGTCGGGCACGAAGTTGAAGGTGCAGCCCAGGTGCGGGCAGATGCGCTGCACGATCAGGTAGAAGCTCTTAGGGTCGCTCTTGTCCTTCACGAACTCGTCGGGCAGGCGCAGCACGAAGCCGGGGATCTTGGCGCCCTGGGTCTTGCGGCTGCTGTACTCCACGGAGCTGCGGACATAGATGAAGTCCTTGCAGGCCCAGGGGGTCTGGAGGTCGGAGAGCTCGGCGGCCACCTGCGGCGGGCTGGGGGCCGTGTCCGGAGGGGCCGTGAGAGCGTCCAGGCCGCCGGCCATGGTGGGCTTGAAGTAGCGGAGGATCGAATGCATCGCCAGAACCGCGCCCCCGATGATGGGGATCGTCGTGGCGGCCTTGAGGAAGGTTCGGCGGGTGTTCTCGTTCATGCGGGCCTCCTCTACTCGTGCTCGTAGGTGACGCTGCGCACGCCGTCCACGGCCATCCAGCGGTCGCCGTCGCTCAGCACGCCCTTCCAGGCGGGCATGGCGGACCATTGGTGGACATAGAGGTTGAGCGCCTGGGGCGTCATGGTGTCGCGCACGGTCTGGGGGATGCGCGTGAACTGCCCCCCCTCAGAGATGCGCCAGAAGAGGAACTCGTCGGTCTGCTCGGCGAGCGCCTTGCGGTTCTGGAAGTTGAAGGGCATGGGGTTCAGTGTATTCGCCAGGAAGCCGTCGCCCTTGGCGATGGTGCCGTGGCAGACATTGCAGTTCTGGCCGTACATGTTCCAGACATCCGCGAACCGGCCCGGGCTGACGCCCGCGATGGAGCGGCTCCAGACATAGTAGACCGTGTTCCAGACCGGGGCTGTGTCGCCCGGCGCCACCATCTGGTTGCCCCGGTCTTCGCGGATGGAGGAGAGCCAGCCGTGGCCCATGGCGAAGGAGGGCTGGCCGTTGGCGTCGAGCACCGGCTTGCCGGCGGCGTCCAGCACGGGGCCCGGATGCTGCAACATCGGCGAGGAGGGATCGCCGACCTTGGAACGGACCTGGCCATAAGCGATGAGTCGGAAGAGCTGGCCCGGC
Source organism: Holophagaceae bacterium (assembly GCA_035687325.1). Classification (GTDB taxonomy): domain Bacteria; phylum Acidobacteriota; class Holophagae; order Holophagales; family Holophagaceae; genus JAFDVN01. The sequence continues at coordinate 1,967 of DASRXV010000015.1, read as the reverse complement.
GTACGCTGGAAGCGCCAGTCGCGGCTGGCGAAATCGGGACCGTTCATGGACTGCCAGAGCTTGTTCTCCGGCATGTTGTGCGCGGCCTGCCAGGCGGCGTCGTTGGGATAGCGGCGCTCGTCAACGAGGCGCTTGGTGTCCTCGTTCCACGCGACGGGAGGCATGTCCTTCTGCTTGTCCCAGGAGACCTTCTCCGCGGCGGTCAGGTAGGTCCCGTGGCACACGGCGCAGTTGGCCGTGTAGACGGTGCGGCCCGCGAGGGCCGAGGGCTTGCCGAGCGGGTAGTCGGCGTCGTTGGAATCGGGCTCGATGCTCTTGGGGGCGTAGGCCGCCGCCTGCACGAGCTCCTTGTCACCGGCGGACCGGGTGGACAGGCCGTTGGCGGCGCCGCACCCCACGGCGGCCATCGCGGCGATGCCCAGGGAGAGCGCGCCGAGCACGGCCCAGGTTCCGGTGCGGGTCTTCATGGAAGTCTCCTTGGGGAGGGTCATCTTCACGGCCTCCCTCAGGTGCCGCTGGGGCGGATCCAAGCCAGCACGGCCCAGATCACGATGATGAGGAACATGATGACCAGGGCGAAGGGGGCCTTGCCGTGGCCGACCTTGGTGCCGGCCACTTCTTCCATGGGCTCTTCGTCGTGGGAGTCGAGGTTCTTGGGATCGTCAGCCATGGTTGGACCTCACTTGGCGGGAGCGGCGGGCGGCAGGATGATGCCGTAGGCGCTGGGCGGCTTGCCGTAGGACTCGTCGGGCATGCCCGCGAGCTTGCTGAGCCCGCCGTTCTGGGAGACATACTTCAGATAGGCCGCCAGGTAGAGGCGCTGGTCCGCGCCGAGCGTGAGCTCCCACTGGGGCATCTGGGTGCCGGGCACGCCGCGGCTGATGCGCCAGAACCAGGTGTCCGTGTTGAAGTGCGCGTACTTCTCCTCGTGGAAGTTGGCGGGGCGCTTGGTCATGCTGTACGCCGACCAGCCCATGCCGTCGCCCGCGAGGCCGTGGCAGGTGGAGCACTCGTTGTTGAAGAGGCCGCGGCCCTGGTTGGCGATCTGGCGGATCTTCTGGAGCGAGGCCAGGGCCACGGGGTCCGCGGGCTCGGTCTCGGGCTCCTTGAAGCTCGTCTCGTCCCAGGCCTTCGCCCGGGCGTCCTTCGTCCGCGCCTCGGCCAGCTCATCCTCGTTGGCGAAGGCCTTCTTCACCATGGCGTTGATGGGGGTCTTGGCGTTCTGGAGGTCCTTCTCCTTGGGCGTGGTGTAGACCAGCTCCTCGATCTCCTTCGTGTAGCGGTAGGGGACCTCGGGATGATCGTTGTAGAGGCCCTTCGCCAGCGCCTCGCGGCCCGCCACGCCTTCCTTCCAGCGCGTGAGGTATTCGGGGTGCGAACCGTCGTACCTGGAGAGCGTCACCTTGGGGTTCGCCGGGTCGTAGAGCACGGCGTATTTCATCTCGCCCGTCTTGGGATCCAGCTCGCGGGTGCCGTAGACGCCCAGGCTCTGGATGTAGGCCGTGAGATCCACCAGCTCCTGCATGGAGAGGTAGTCGTAGCGGGGCATGATGCTGCCCGGCTTCACATAGCGGGGATTCTGGTGGTGCAGGATGTGGTACTCGTTCGGGAACTTGCCCCCGATGTTGGAGAGGTCCGGGCCGGAGCGCTCGGAGCCCACCAGGTGGTACTGGTCGTAGTAGTAGTCGCTGGAGCGGCTGATCGGGCCGTGGTCCCAGTCCTGGGGACGGCTCACCTGGGAGTGGCAGTACCAGCAGCCCTCGCGCTTGTAGATCTCGCGGCCCTGCAGCTCCTGGGCCGTGTAATCACGGAGGTAGTCCGGCTTGGGCGGGCGGAAGGTCCAGCGGGGCACCAGGATCACGACGAAGATGATCGCCGAGAGGATGAGGCCCATCCCGATCGAGGGGTAGAGGTAGTTGGCGCGGTTGGTCGACATGTCTGATCCCTATCCTGCGCTCAGGCCTGCG
>DASRXV010000014.1:0-70094 GCA_035687325.1 Holophagaceae bacterium | reverse complement strand
CGCCATGAGCGCGCTGGAGATGGTGGACCTGCTCAAGCAGCTGAAGGGCGGCAAGTAGATGGGCGTCCGCCGCCGGGGGCGCGAGTACGCCCTGCAGATGCTCTACGCCATGGACCTGACGGAGTACCAGCCGGACCAGGTGTTCGCGGGCTTCTACGCGCTCCAGGACCTGAACCGCGACGCCTTCTACTACGCGCGGCGCCTGGTGGACGGCGTCTGGGCCAACCTGGCGCCCATCGACGAGGCCCTGCAGCGCTACGCGGAGCACTGGAAACTCCACCGCATGGCCGCCGTGGACCGCAACCTCCTGCGCCTGGGGCTCTACGAGCTCATGTACCAGAAGGAGATCCCCTTCCCCATCGTCATCAACGAGGCGTTGGAGATCGTGAAGGAGTTCAGCGACCAGGAGGGCACCCAGTTCCTCAACGGCATCCTGGACGCGGCCCGCAAGGAGTACCGGGTGGGCGAAACCGGAGCCCGGCAGAAAACCAGGGGATCCAAGGAACCAGAGGACACTTCCGGGCACTTTGCGTCCGAGTTCATCGAACCCGAGCCCACTGAGCAGGATCCGTCCTAACCCGACCCCGGGTCAGACTGGTATGATCGCCCCTCTGCCCAAAAAGATTCCCACGGAGTCCCAATGAGCACCCGCAAGAAGAGCCCCGCCCCCCCAAAGGCCCCTGCGGCCTCCAAGCCCTCAGGCGCCCCCGTGGAGTCCATCGGGCTTGAGGAGATCAAGGGCCTCATCGCCCTGGTGGCGCGCGAGTCCTTCGCCGAGTTCGAGTTCGAGGCGGGCGGCATGAGCTTCCGCATCCGCAAGGACGGCCCCGTCACTGTGATGGCTCCCGCGGCCGCGCCCGTGGTCCTGGGCAGCCCCGTGGCCCATGTGGCGGCCCAGACCTCCCCTGCTCCCGTGGCAGCCGCCCCCGCCGCTGCTCCGGCCGCGCCTGCGGCGCCCGTGGAAGACCCGAGCATCCACTACCTCACGAGCCCCATCGTGGGCACCTTCTACCGCGCCTCGAATCCCAATTCGCCCGCTTTCGTGAGCCCCGGCGACCGCGTGAAGCCCGGCCAGACTCTCTGCATCGTCGAGGCCATGAAACTCATGAACGAGATCGAGTGCGATGTGGCCGGCGAGGTCGTGAAGGTCCTGGTGGAGAACGGCCAGCCCGTGGAATACGGTGAGCGGCTTTTCGCCATCAAGGTCGGCTGAGGCGCCCGCCGATGACCGCCGCCATCAAGCGTAAAGGCCACCTGGCCCCCAGCCGCAGCGCCGAGGAGCCGCCCTTCAAGAAGGTGCTCATCGCCAACCGCGGCGAGATCGCGCTCCGCGTGATCCTGGCCTGCAAGGAGCTGGGCATCCAGACCGTGGCCGTCTATTCCGAGGCCGACCGCGACGCGCTCCATGTGCGGTTCGCGGACGAGGAGGTCTGCATCGGCCCCCCGCCCTCCGCCAAGAGCTACCTCAACATCCCCCACCTCATCGCGGCCGCCGAAGTGACGGGCGCGGAAGCCATCCACCCCGGCTACGGCTTCCTCAGCGAGAACGCGCACTTCCAGGAAGTCTGCGCGGCCTGCGGCATCACCTTCATCGGCCCCAACGCGGAGATCATCCGCCGCATGGGCAACAAGGCCGAGGCCAAGGCCACCATGCTGGCGGCGGGCGTGCCCCTCATGCCCGGCAGCGACGGCCTCCTGGCGGATCTGGATGACGCCGCGGCCACGGCCGAGCGCATCGGCTACCCCGTCATCGTGAAGGCCTCCGCCGGCGGCGGCGGGCGCGGCATGCGCATCGTCAATTCGCCGGACGAGCTGGCCAACGCCTTCGACACGGCCCGCAGCGAGGCCAAGATCGCCTTCGGCGACGACTCCGTGTACATGGAGAAGTACCTCCTGGAGCCTCGGCACATCGAGGTCCAGATCATGGGGGACCTCTTCGGCAACATCGTCCACCTGGGCGAGCGCGAGTGCTCCATCCAGCGCCGCCACCAGAAGCTCATCGAGGAGAGCCCCAGCGCCGCTCTCAGCCCCGAGCTGCGGGCGCGCATCTGCGAGACGGCCGTGAAGGCCGCCAAGGCCGTGGGCTACTACAACGCGGGCACCATCGAGTTCCTGCTCGACAAGCGCGGCGAGTTCTTCTTCATGGAGATGAACACCCGCGTGCAGGTGGAGCACCCCGTCACGGAGCTGGTGACCGGCATCGACATCGTGAAGGAGCAGCTCCGCATCGCCGCGGGGCGCAAGCTCAGCTTCACCCAAGAGCAGGTGGTCCAGAAGGGCCACGCCATCGAGTGCCGCATCAACGCCGAGGACCCGTGGAAGTTCACGCCCTGCCCCGGCCGCATCACGGCGCTGAACTTCCCCGGCGGCCCCGGCATCCGCGTGGATAGCGCCATGCACCAGGACGCCGTCATCCCGCCCACCTACGACAGCATGGTGGCCAAGCTCATCGCCTTCGGCGGCGACCGTGCCGAGGCCATCGCCCGCATGCGCCGCGCGCTGGACACGCTGGTCATCGAAGGCATCAAGACCACCGCCCCCCTGCACCGCCGCATCATGGACCACCCCGACTTCAACTCCGGCGCCTTCTCCACCAAGTGGATGGAGACCTTCATGGCCGAGCGCGAAGCCGAGCGGGCCGAAGCGCAGGGATGATCAGATAGACTAGACCCCGCGCCGCCTTAGCTCAGTTGGTAGAGCACCGGCTTTGTAATCCGAAGGTCGCCGGTTCGATTCCGGCAGGCGGCTCCAGATAAATGTCGGCCCCGAAAGGGGCCTTCCTTATTGCCGCCTGCCGGAATCGGACCCGGCGAGGAGGCTCCGCCTCCAGGTGCCGGAGGCGCATGGGTGGGTTCCGCAGTGGGAGCCCGATAGGCGGAGGATCGCGGAGACCGTCCAGTGGACGGTCGGGAGCGAGACCGGGGCTGGCGCAGCCAGACCAGTTCGATTCCCCATGATGCACGGCTCCACTCAAACCGTTTGTAAACGCGAATGACTCGAATTCACGCGTATCGTGGAGACGCATCCCCTTCGCGGGCATTCGCGCCATTCGCGGTTAAATTGCTTTCCCATTCCCCGCCCCCACTAATTCCAGAAACGCCTTCGCCGCGTGGCTCATCGGCCGCTTCGCCACGGACACGAGGAAGATCTTCCTTTCCAGGCGCAGCTCCTTCACCTGCACTTCCTTCAGCACGCCCTGGCGCACATCCTGGTCCACGCACATGCGGGGCAGGAAGGCCACGCCTTCGCCCGCCTGCACCATGCGGCGGATGCTCTCCACGGTCGGCATCTCGATGTCCATGGTGAGCGGCACTTTCGCCTGCTGGAAGGCTTTGAGCACGGCGTCGCGGTAGGGCGAGGCCACATTGTGGGCGATGAAGACTTCACGTCCCAGATCCTTGATGGGCACGGTCCCGCGCTTGGCGAGCTTGTGCGCCGGCGACACCACGAAGGCGAGATGGTCCGTGTAGAGCACCTGGGAGCGGAAGCGCTCGTCATCCACGCGGTAGCTGATGACGCCGAAGTCCACATCTCCGGCCAGCAGGCGGTCGGGGATCTCCCCGGAACGGCTGCGTTGCACGACCAGTTTCACCTTGGGATAGGCGCGGCGGAAGCGCGAGAGGTGCGGCAACAGGTAGAGCGTCATGCTCTCATTGGCGCCGATGGCAAGGCGGCCCGCGGCCTTGTTCTTCAGCTCGCCCAGCTGGTTGGCGAGGCTGCGCTGGAGGTTCTCCTGCTGGCGCGCGGCCTCGTAGACCATGCGGCCGGCTTCGGTGAGGGCCAGTTCGCGGCCGGAACGGTCGATGAGCGACTCGCCCACTTCGGCCTCCAGGCGCTGGATGGCCAGCGACACGGCGGGCTGAGTGCGGAACAGCTTCTCCGCCGCGCGGGTGAAGCTCTTCTCGTTCACCACGGTGTAGAAGACGCCCAGCAGCGATGTGTCGTTCAGCATGGCCCGCTCCTGCAATTGGCTTTGTAAATGTATCAGCATGGCGTGATGAGCTAGCCTTATCCGGTCTGGGGTCCGCTAAGCTTGACCGATGCTGTTGCCGCTTTATCTCGGATGCTTGCACGCCCTGGAGCCGGACCATGTCGCCGTGGTGACGGGCGTAAGCCTGGAAGGAGACCGCAAGACGGCCTGGAAGGTGGGGCTCGCCTTCGGCGTCTCGCACATGCTCGCGGTGGCGCTGCTGGCGGCCATCGCCATCCTCGCGGGCCACGCGGTGTTCGGCGAGGCCTTCTACGACTGGATGGACCGCGGCGCATGGGCCCTTGTCGCGCTGCTGGGGATCTGGAATCTCGCCGCAGCCCTCGGCCTGCGCAAGGCGGCACTCCACACGCACCCGCATACGCATGGCGTCCTCACGCACGAACACCCTCATGTGGCCGGGCACGGCCACGGCTTCCATCATTCGGCGGCGTGGCTGGGCGCCTTCTTCGGCCTGGGCGGCGTGCGCGGCTTCTCGACGTTCATGCAGCATGGCGGCATCCACGGCACCGTGGCCTTCGGCTTCGCCTTGCTGCTCTTCGGCCTGGGGATCACCGCGATGTTCATCGCGCTCTCGGCGGCCTCGGGCTGGATCGCTTCGAAGCTTGGCGGCCTCCGCGGCTTCCGCCGCATGCTCTTCGCCACGTCGGGAGTGGGCAATCTCGCGGTCGGCATCTGGCTGCTCGTCCGCGGCTGAAGTTCAGTCCTTCGGCGGATCGCCGGGAAGGTGGTCCAGCCTGAATGGAATCGGCTGGGGGAAGGCCTTGCGCGCGGATTCCGGCAACTTCGCGAAAGCCTTCAGGGCCGCAGCACGGCTGGGGAAGGCGCCCCAGCAGGCCTGCCACCAGCGGAAGCCGTCCCGGCGCACGAAGGGCAGCACCATGAAGTCCTTCGCGGCCGGTCCACCTGTCCGGGCCAGGTTCTTGAGGCCTTCCTTGCGGCCTGAGACCACGAGCCGCAGGGTCCAGGCTTCCCTGGGCGCGAGGGCGCGCCGGGCTTCGCCGGACAAGATCGCCTCGTCCAACCGCGCGTCGCGGAGGAGGGCGGCGGCGTCCGCGCGGATCTCGGGCCTGGGGCGCGGCACGACTGTGATCTCCAAGCTGCGGCTGCTGCCGCCCGCGGCATTGCTCACGCTGAGGGTGTAGACGGTGGTGGCCGCGGGCGTGACCGTCACGCTGCCATTGCCATCCAGTTCCAGCCCGCTGGGGTAGAGGCGCACCTTCGCTTCGCCCGCGCAGTCCCAACGCAGCGTGACGGCATCGCCGGGATAGCAGAATTTTCTGTCCGCATCGAAAGCGCAGGTGGCCGCCGCGGCGCCCTTCACGGGTGTGGCCAGCACCTTCACTTCCACGCTCTTGCTGGCGCCGCCCAGCTGGTTGTAGACGCTCAGCGTGTAGCGCGTGCTCTCCAGCGGTGTGACGGTCACCTCGCTCTTGCCGTCCAGCTCCAGCCCGCCCGGTTCCAGCCGCACGGTGGAGGCGCCGTTGCACTGCCAGCGCAGCACGACGGGTTCGCCGGGCAGCACCGAGGTGGAGCTGGGCTCGAAGTTGCACACCTCCGGCACCATGACCGGCGGCGGCAGGACGGTGATGAGCACCTGGGCCACAGGCGGGCCGGAGAGGCCCTCCTCGGACATCTGGTAGGTCGTCGTCGCCAGCGGCTTCACGATGAGTCGGCCCTGGCGCGGCATGCGGAGGCCGCCCGGCTCCAGGCGCAACGCGCCTTGGCCCGGGATGGACCAGTCCAGCTCCACGGACTGCCCCGCCTCGACACGGTTGCTGGACGCCGTGAGGCTGAACCCCTGGGCGGCGAGCGGGGCGGCGGCGAGGACCGCGCAAAGGACAGGGATCCGCATCAGGCCAAGGCCACGGGGCGAGGAGCGATGGAACGGACCTTGCCGCGCAGGTGCGCGGGAATCTCGAAATGGTCCGGATGGAAGAGCGCCGCCAGCAGCTCCACGCCATTGACGAGGCCGCCCAGGCTGGGCTGGGTGAAGAGGTCGGCATCGGCGAGGAAGGCGCGCCCGGAGCGCACCGCCTGGAGGTCGTCCCATCCTTCGAGCCGCGTGAGGCGGTCCAGCTCCTGCTCGGCGCGGTCAACATGGAAGCCGCAGGGGGCGGCCACCAGGACTTCCGGATCATAGAGGCGCAGCCGCTCCCACTCCAGCGGCACGGAGTAGCCCGCCGGATTGGAGAGCGCGTCGCTGCCGCCCGCCCGCGCGATCTGGTCAGGGATCCAGTGCCCGCAGTTGTAGAGAGGATCCATCCACTCCAACACCATGGCGCGCCGCACGGGCAGGCGATGGGCCCGGAGGCGGTCCGTCACTGCATCGAGCCTAACCCGGCAGGCCGCCACGAACCGCGTCCCGGCGGGCTCGTCCCCCAGCTCCCGGGCGATGGTGAGGGCGTTCTCAACCACATCCTCGAAACGGCGCGGCACGAGCGGAACGACCTTGGGGGTCTTCGGCAATCCGAAGATGGCGCGTTCCACTTCCGAGGTTCCGATCTGGCACACATCGCAGACATGCTGGGTGAAGACCAGATCCGGCGCGATCCGCTCCAGCAGCTCCCGGTCCACCGTGTAGAGGGAGCGGCCCTCATGCGCAGCCTCCGTCACGACGCGGTCAATCTCCGCGCTGTCGAAGGCGTGGCCTTCCAGCACAGAGCGGATGATCTTCGGCTTGTCGGAAGGGCATTCGAAGGTGACCCCCGCGAGGCGGTCATCCAGGCCGAGGTCGTGGATCATGTGCGTGCAGGCGGGGAGGAAGGAACAGGCGTTCATCTGAGACTCCTCCAAGAATCTAACAGTTCGAGCCGCTATGCTCGTGCGATGGGAAAACAGAGAAGCCTGCTGCGCTCGGCTGGGGTCGTGGGCGCGATGACCTTGCTCAGCAAGGTGTCGGGCCTCGCGCAGACCTTCTTCTTCTCCCATGTGCTGGGGGCGGGCGCGGCGGCGGACGCCTACACCGTGGCCTTCCGCCTGCCCAACCTGCTGCGCCGCTTCACCGCCGAGGGCACCATGACGGCGGCCTTCTTGCCCACCCTCGCGGAAGTCGAAGCGAAGGACGGCGAAGCGGCCATGCAAGACACCGCCGCCAAGTTCCTGGGCACCCTGACGGTGCTGCTGTCTCTCCTCGTGGTCCTGGCGATCCTGCTCATGGGCGTCATCGCAGGGCTGCTGGTCGTGGGCCGCCTCCTGCCGCCAGGGAGCGGCTTCGCTGCCTCCTTCGACATGCTGGGCCGGGTACTGTCGGGCCGGGTCCCGCCTCCGCCCCAGATGGCGCTCACGGTCACCCTGGGCCGCCTCATGTTCCCCTACCTCGTGCTCGTGAGCCTCACGGCGGGCTTCGCGGGGATGCTGAACCTGCGGAACCGGTTCGGGCTCGCGGCCAGCGTATCCATCTTCTGGAACGCCGCCTTCATCGTCTTCGGCGGCGCGGCCATCTGGTTCTTCCGGCGCGCCGGGCGCGCGGACGACACGACGGCCGCGCTCTGCTGCGCGCTGGCGGTGCTGGTCGGCGGCGTGGTGCAGCTGGCCATCCTCTGGCCCGCGGCGGCGAAGCTGGGATTCGGCTTCAAGCCTGGCCTCCACTTCAGGGATCCCGGCGTGCGGCGCGCGCTGAGGCGCATGGGGCCCGGCCTCGTGGCGGCGGGGATCTACCCCATCAACGCGCTCATCTCGACCATGCTCGCCTCCAGCCTCCAGGTGGGCGCGCAGATCGTCCTCTTCAACAGTGGCATGATGGGCGAGATGGTGCTGGGCGTCTTCGCCATGAGCCTCGTCACCGCGAGCCTGCCCCTCATGGCGCAGCAGGCGGAGGCGAAAGATTTCGACGGCCTGCGCGGCTCTCTTTCGGAAGGCCTGCGGGCCTCGGCCCTGCTCTGCATCCCCGCCTGCATAGGGCTCGCAGTGCTGGCCCTCCCAGTTGCGCGCCTGCTCTTCCAGACAGGCCGTTACGGCTCCGACGCCGCCGTCTGGACCGCCACGACCATGGTGTTCCAGATGGTGGGCCTGCTCTTCGTGGCCGCGAGCCGCATCGGCACCCAGGCACTCTACGCGCTGAAGGATTACCGCGGCCCCGTGAAGGTGGCCTTCGCCTCGCTCCTGGCGAACATCGCACTCTCCATCGCGTTATTGAAGCCCATGGGCACAGGCGGTCTCGCCCTGGCCAACAGCCTCAGCGCCATCCTCGGCCTCATGCTGCTTACGCGGCTGCTGGGTAGAAGGCTGGGCGACCTGCCCATCGCGGAAGTGGCGCGCAGCTGGGGCGGGAGCCTTCTGGGCGCGACGCTCATGGGCGCGCTCGCGTGGCTGGGCATGCGCGCGCTGGCGCTCGACGGGCCGCTGCTGAGCCGGAAGCTGCTCGCGCTGAAGCTGCTCCCGCTCATCGCCGCCTGCGGTCTCGGCTATTTCAGCCTCATGCTCGCCATCGGCAATGTGCAGGCGAGACAGCTTTGGACGAAAGTGAGAGGGCGTTCGATGAAAGGCTGAAGAGGGCTCACCACGGAGATCACGGAGATCACGGAGAAGAGCGCTTATTGATTCGCCATTCCTCTCAGTGATCTCCGTGGTGAAATTTCAAACCGCCGGTTCCGGCATGCCCAGCTGGGCCCAGCCTTCCTTTGTGGGACCATAGAACTCAGGCACGGGCAGGCCCGCCTGGCGCAGGAGCACGGTCATCTGGCCGCGGTGGTGGGCTTGGTGCATCTCGAGGGCCTGAAGCGAGTAGCCGCGCTTCCAGACGAGGTGCCCGAACATGATGTCCTCTTTTTCAAGATCGGCATCAGTCCAGCCCTTGATGCAGTTGAGCAGCGAGGCCGCGGCCTTGGCGTAGGTCTCGCGCAGGCCTTGGACAGTGCCCGCGGGTGGATCGGTCTCCTGGGGGCCGTCCACCTTCAGGCCCATGCCTGCGGGCAGGCCGACGACGGACGAGGCGAGGTGCCCCGCGAGGCGACGCAGATCGCGGTGCGCCGGGCTCACGGCCTGCCCCAGCTTAGCGTCGGGAATGGCGCCCAGCACCTTGAGGGTGTCCACGACCTCCTCCTGCCAATGGGCGCGGAAGTCTTCGATGCGGCGGTACATGGTGGCTCCTTGTAAGTGGAAGACCAGTGTCCCGGAGGCTCCTGACAGCGGTGTGTCAGTTGGCTTCGCTCTGGAGCTTGAGGTAGTCATTGAGGCCCTGGCCCGCTTCAATCTCGAAGATCTCGTCCAGCACTTCCAAGCGCTCAATGCGGTCCGGGCGGAAGGTGCGGAAGCCTCCCCGCATCTCGCACCAGGCGCCGAGGGACCAGCCGCGACCCCAGAAGGCCAAGGCGACGGGCCGCAGCACGCGCTCAGAGGCTTCGCCATCGCTCCGCGTGTAGCGCACGCTGACCTTGCGCCGCTCGCGGAGCGCCACCCGCAGCTCGCCCAGGAAGGCCGCCACGGTGGCGGGCACATGGAAGTCCGGCACAAGGATGGGCAGATCCTCCAGCTTGCGAGGCGAGGGCAGCACGGCCTCGGCTTTGCGGAGCAGGCTGCGGGCGGCCTCGCGCAGACCGGGATCCGCCCAGGCCTCCACCATGCGCGCGCCCGCCACCAGCGCCTCGATCTCGTCCACCGTGAACATGAGGGGCGGCAGCTCGAAGTGGCGAGGCAGGCGGTAGCCCACGCCGGCCTCGCTCTCGATGGGCACACCGCTGGCCATGAGGTCGCTGATATCGCGGTAGAGCGTGCGGGGGCTGATGCCCAGTTCGGCGGCCAGCTTCGCGCCCGTGCTCACGCGGTCCCGGCGCAGGAGCTGCACGATCTGGAAGAGCCTGTCCGCGCGACGCATTCTCTGAGGTTATCCCCAGAACAACCGCCGCGTCCCCTCCGCCACGCGCAGGACGACGACGCCGCCCACCGCCGCGCCTTCGGGATCCCAGCGGAAGCGTCCCGTCTCCTCCGGCGTGGCGCCATCGGCCCCCGCCACGCCCACCCAGCGGTCGCGACCGCTGGCCTTGGCGCAATAGAGGCAGCGGTCCGCCATGGCCACGGCCTCCTCCCACTCCACGCCTTCCGGGTCCGTGGCGATGAAGGGGAATAGTGCGAAGCCCAGCGAGGCCGTGAGCAGCAGGTGTTTGCCGTCCGGGAGCAGGAAGGGTTGCTCACGCAGCTCGCGGGCCAGGCGCTCCGCGAAAGCGCAGGCGCCCTCAAGATCGGCCACATGGGCGATGACGAGGAACTCCTCGCCGCCCCAGCGCACGGGCAGGTCCGTGCCGCGGCAGACGGCGCGGATGCGCTCGGCCACCTGGGCCAGCACCATATCGCCGCCCGTGTGGCCGTAAGTGTCGTTCACGCTCTTGAAGCGGTCGATGTCCAGCATGACGATGGCGAGCTTGGCGTCCGGCGGAAGCTGGAGCAGCTTGCCTTCCAGCAACTCGCGGTGGCGGCGCTGGGCGCGGGCCAGTTCCGGCGGCAGCGCCTGCTCCAGGCGGCGCCGGTTCCCGAGCCCCGTGAGGGGATCAGTCATGGAGATCGCCTCCAACGCGAGGTTGGAGAGCTCAAGAGCCTCCGTGCGCTGCTGCACCAGCACTTCCAGCTCCTCGTTGCGCCGCCTCAGGCGGCGCGTGCGCCAGCGGAGGCCCGCCCACACCAGGGCCAGCAGGGCCGCGACTCCGAGCGCCATGATGCCGCGGCGGCGCCACCAGGGCGCGAGCACATCGAAATCCACCGCGCTGGTGGCCCCGGGCACGCCGTCCTCTGGGAGCGTGCGCACCTCGAAGCGGTAATGGCCTGGCGGCAGCGCGGGGTAGCGGGCCTCATGGAGCGCGGTCTCCCGCCAGTCCTCGCCCAGCCCCAGCAGGCGGATCTGGTAGCGCACGGAACCGGCCCGGGTGAAGTCGAGCGTGGCGTAGCGGAATTGCACGGCGCTCGACTGGTAGTCCACATCCTGGAGATGGCCGCCGCCATCGAAGGGGCCGTCTTCCGTCCGGCCGCCCGCGTCGGCGGAGAGCACCACGGCCGCAGGCGCTTGGGGCGCCGCGGCTTCTGTTCCGGCGGAATGATGTTCCAGGCCGCCCGTGGTGCCGAGCCACACATCGCCGTTGGTGTCGGCCCAGAAGCTGAAGGGGTTGCAATCCTCCCCCACGAGACCCTGAGCCCGCCCGAACCGCGCGACGCGGCCATCCGGCGACACGCGGACAACGCCATCATTGGTGCCGCCCCAGACATTTCCCGCCGGATCCCGGCCGATGGAGTAGATGGAGTCGGTGGCCAGGCCCTGCGCGGTCCCGAGCTGCTGGATGATCTCCAGGCGGCCGTCCTCCACGCGCAGGTGCGTGAGTCCGCAGGGCTCCTGGTAGGACACCCAGACGGTCCCATCGTCCATGCGCGCGAATCCCCAAAGCTGGGGGATCTTCAACCCCAAGCCTCCGCCCCAGGCGCGCCAGGATCCGTCCGTGGCCCGGATAGCCAGACCCGCGTCGCCAGCCACCCAGAGGGTGCCGTCCAGCGCGACCTGGATCGCGGTCACCTGCCCGCTCGACGGCAATCCGGGAACTGTCACGCGCGTGAAGGCGCCATCCGCGGTCCGGCGCAGGAGCCCGGCCTTGGAGGTGCCGACCCAGAGGGCGCCGTCCAGACCGAACGCGAGGGAGGTGACGCCGGGCGCTCCGATATCGGCGGGCAGCGGCACATGCTCAGGCGTGTCGCGGCCGAAACGGAAGCGGTCGAGGTAGGGCTGCTCGCCGCCCGCCCACATCTCCCCGCCCTTCTCCCCGAAGGCGTAGAAGACTTCCCCGCTGGTATCCGGCAACCGCTGGAAGCCCTCCGGCCGCAGGCGCGCGAGCCCGCCGGCCGTGGCCACCCAGAGCACGCCGAACTGGTCGCGGTGGACGCCCCAGATGTTGTCCGCGGGAAGACCGTCCGCCTCCACATAGGTGCGCCAATCTCCCCGGCCCAGTTCCTGGTAGAGCCCTACGCCGCCCACCCAAAGGCTGCCCTGGCGGTCCACGAGCACCGCGTTGGCCCAAGGCGTCGGCAGGCCGCGGCTCTGGCCCAGCCGCTCCGGGGCGCCGTCCGGCTTGATGTGGAGCAGCCCCTGCGCCGTGGGCGCCCAGAGTCCTCCCTGCCCATCCGGCGCCAGTTGTTCTTCATAGATGGTGTTCATCATGGACCCGGCATCCATGCGCGCGAAGAGGCCTCCGGCCGCGCGCCGCACGAACAGCGAGGTCGGAGTGCGCGCCCAGAGCTGCCCCGCGCCGTCCTCCTCCACGGCCTTCACCGGCTCGCCCGAGAGACCCGATTCGCGGCCGTAGGCATGCCAAATCCCGTCCTGGAGGAGGCGGACGCCCTCCTCGGACCCCACCCAGAGCCCCTGTCGCCCACCCGAGACCCAGTAGGCCTTGCCGCCCGGCCAACCGGCCACGGGCTGAAAGGGGCCAGAAACGCCCCGCACGAAGAGGCCCTGATCCGCGGCGGCCCAGAGGTCGCCAGCCGCGGTCCGGCACAGCCGCTTCACCTCCGCGCCCGCCAGGGCCCTGGGCTCGGTCACCACCGTGATGCGGCCCGAGCGGAACCGGCAGAGCCCCCGCCGCGTGCCGATCCAGAGGCTCCCATCCGCATCCGCGCTGAAGCTCTCCACCCAGGAGGAGGGCAGGCCATCCGCCACCGTCCAGCGGCGGAACCCGGCGCCGTCGTAGCGGTAAGCGCCGCCCTCTGTCCCGGCCCAGATGAAGCCGCTGGCGTCCTGGGCCAGCGAGGTCAGGGACTGGTGTTTGAGCCCCTCCGCGCGGCCGTGGACCTGGAAGGCCAACCGGCCGGAGGGCCCCTGGGCCCCTTGCAGCGCCAGGGCCATCAACCCGATCAGGATCTGGAGTCTAGGCCAACGCACGGCACAACCGGAAGTGGAAAAAACAAGCATGCCACGGACCACCGGCCGGGGCCAGACGAAGCCTGCGACCCGGAGGCGGGATGTGGACGCGGGGGGTATCACACCCTCTTCAACGGCTCTTCCGGAGCGCGGGTGAAATTCCGAGACTTGCATTCTCAATCTGATTTCATAAAATGATGCGCATGGAGGCATCATGTACAGCACCACACTCCGCCTCGATGACGATCTCGCGCGCTTCCTCCAGGAGGAGGCACAGACACAATCGTTGAGCGTCAACGCCCTGCTGGCGGAGCTCGTGCGGGAGGCCCGTAAGGCACGGGCGCGCCACCGGCTCGCCAAAGACTGGGCCGCCTATGCCCAGGACGCCGCGGCGCAGGATGTCTCCTACGCGCACCACGCCCAGGCCGAAGTGGCCGCAGAACCCAAGGCAAAAGCCTATCGCGCGAAAAAGCGCCCATGAGCGAGGCCTTGCCCCGCTGCAGCCGCGGCGAGATCTGGATGCTGAACTGGGAACCGAGACGGGGCTCCGAGCAGGGGGGCCATCGCCCCGCCCTCATCATCCAATCCGACCTCGGCAATCACGCCCCCGGCGCCCGCACCACGATCGTCGTGCCCCTCACCACCCAGGGCCGCCCCTTCGTCTTCTATGCGCCCATCCCGAAGACGAAGGAGAACGGTCTGCCCGCCGACTCCTGGGCCAATTGCACCCAGCTCTTCACCGTGGACAAAGCGCGGCTGGAGAAGAGGCTGGGCAAGGCCACGACAGCGCAGATGGCGAAGGCCGACGAGGCCATCAAGGCAACCCTGGATCTGGACTGACAGCGTCACAACTCCTTATTGCTCGCACATCGACTGGCCGACAGGCTCGGTCCCTCGCTCGCCTCTTAGAGCCCGCCAGGCGAAGTGCTCTTCGGATTCCAGCCCAAAGCCTGGTAGACCCGGTAGCGGAATATCCCAAGGTGCTCGTGACAGGCGACATCCGCCAGGTTGAGGTTGTAGGCCAGAGGCATCCAGCTGCGCTTCTCCTTCATGCGATCCGAGGCCGAGGCCTCCGCCCGGATGCCGAAGTGCGTGAAGTAGCACAGGGACCGCCTGAGATGGATGCCCGAGCTCACAAGGACGACCTGGTCCGCGCCTTCGCGTTTGAGCAGCTCGCTGCTGAATTGCGCGTTCTGGAAGGTGTTGAGGCTGTGGGTCTCCAGCCGGAGGTCCCGGGGGTCCACCCCAAGGCCAAGTAGGGTGTCCCGGTAGACCTCCGCCTCTGAACGCCCCGTCAGGTCCGCATCCCCGCCACTGACGAAGAGCGCGCAATCATGTCCCTCCTGCCGGCAGGCGCGGTAGAGCCTCACGGCCTCCGCCATGCGGGAATAGGACCAGATGGAGGGATGGACTTCCCCCCCCAGTCCTGCAGCGACCCCCGCACCCAGGAGGACGATGGCGTTCCGCTTCCCCCATTGCGGCTGGCGGATCTGTGGATAGGGCCCCTGAAGCGGGACGAGGAGCACCGGCAGCAGCAGTCCCGTGCCTACTCCGAATAAGAGAAACAGTGCGGTCCCAATGCACAGGAACGCGCCGCGCCGAAGGTTCCGCGTCAAGCACAGAAGGGCCGCCAACAGGCTGAGAGTGAGGAGGGCGGAGATCATCGCCCGTCTACACCGGCGTCACGCTGCGGCGCTTGGGGATCGCCATTCCCCGGCGGCGGGCGCGGGCGAGACGGGTGACGAGTTCGCGCCGCAGGTCGCCGGGCTGGATGATGGCGTCCACATGGAGGTCGGCGGCGAGCTTCATGAGGTCGATGTCCTCGTTGTACTCGTCCCGGAGCTTCTGGACGAACTCGGCGCGGCGCTCCTCAGGCTGCTCGGCGATCTTGTTGGCGAAGACCGCGTTCACGGCGGCCTCCGCGCCCATAACGGCGATGCTCGCCGTAGGCAGCACGAGGGTGGCGTCCGGGTCGAAGCCGGGGCCGCTCATGGCGTAGAGACCCGCGCCGTAGGCCTTGCGGACGACGACGCAGAAGCGCGGCGTGGTGCAGCCCGCCATGGCGGAGATCATCTTGGCGCCATGGCGGATGATGCCCTGCTTCTCCACCGCGCTGCCGATCATGAACCCCGGCACATCGCTGAGGAAGATCAGGGGGATGCCGAAGGCGTCGCAGAGCGTGATGAAGCGCGTGGCCTTGTCCGCGCTGTCCACGAAGAGCACACCGCCCTTCACCCGGGGCTGGTTGGCCACGATGCCCACGGGACGGCCGTCCATGCGCGCGAGGCCCGTGATGAGCTCGCCCGCGAAGAGCTTCTTGATCTCCAGGAACGAGCCCTCGTCCACGAGCCCTTCGATGAAATCCTTCATCTGGAAGGGCGAGTTGATGTCCTTGGGGACGAGCTCACCGATGTTCTTCGCCTTCGGCGATGGGGCCTTCGCTCCGGTCAGCGGAAGGGCATCTTCCGCGTGCAGCGGGAAGTAGGCGAGGTATCGGCGGCAGAGCTCGATGGCCTCCTGCTCGGTCTTGCAGAGGAAGTCGCCGCAGCCGCTCACGGAACAGTGCATGCGCGCGCCGCCCAGGTCCTCCAGGCTGATCTTCTCGCCGATAACCATCTCGGCCATGCGCGGGCTTCCCAGGTACATGGAAGCGTTGCCCTCCACCATCACCACCACATCGCAGAAGGCGGGGATGTAAGCCCCGCCTGCGGCCGAAGGCCCGAAGAGCAGGCAGATCTGCGGCACGAGGCCGCTGAGCGCCACCTCGTTGTGGAAGATGGTCCCCGCGTGGCGCCGGCCAGGGAACATGTCGATCTGGTCCGTGATGCGCGCGCCGGCGCTGTCCACCAGATAGAGCATGGGGATCTTGTTCCGCATGGCCACTTCCTGGACGCGGATGATCTTCTCCACCGTCCGCGCGCCCCAGGAACCGGCCTTGATGGTGCTGTCGTTGGCCATGAGCGCCACCGGGCGCCCGTTCATCGTGGCCGTGCCCGTGACGACACCATCGGCGGGAAGGCCCGCATCCAGCGCGTTGGCGAAGAGACCGTCTTCCACGAAAGAGTCTTCATCCACCAGCAGCGCGATGCGCTCCCGGGCGAAGAGCTTGCCGGTTTCCGCGTTCTTGGCGTGGGCCTTGTCGGTCCCGCCTTTCAAGACGCGGGCGGTCTCAGAGGCCAGTTTTTCGGGGTTCATGGGCACCTCGGAACAACATCACAGACTACCGTGACCCCGCTGGAGCCCATCAGGAATAGCCTGGGGGCATGACAGACCGCCTCTGGTCCCGGCCCTTCTTGCTGCTCTGGGCTTTCACCTTTCTAACCTTTTTCGCCGCCTTCCAGCTCTTTCCGACAGGGCCCTTGCGGCTCGTCCAGCTGGGCGCGACCAAGGCGGAGAGCGGGCGCTTCCTCACGGCCTTCACGGTGGGCTCGGCCTTGGGCGCCTTCGCCACGGGACAGATCGCGGACCGCATCGGCCTGCGGCGCATGATGGGCCTCACGGCGGCGCTCTTCACGCTCATCATGGCTGCCTACGCGTTCATCCACGTGCGCTGGATGCTTTTCGCGCTCGCGCCCGTCCACGGAGCTGTTTGGTCGGGGCTCGTCACTTCGCAGCCCGCCATGCTGGGCGCCATCATCCCCGAAGGCAGGCGGGCGGAGGGCATGAGCTGGTACGGCCTCGCGAGCCCCGGCGGCGTCATCTTCGGACCCACCTTCGGCATCCTGGTCTTCCGCCTCGCGGGCTGGAAGACCATGTGCCTGCTGCTGGTGCCCTGCTTCGCGATCCTGGCCTGGCTCTCCCGCCAGCTGCCGCCGGACCCGCCCCGGCACGTCCGGTCCAAGCATCCGCTGCGCCTGCCGGAGCGGGAGGTGTTCACCCTTAGCGCCATCCTCTTCTTCATCGCTCTGAGCTACGGGACGCTCACCAGCTACAGCGCCCAGGAGGCGCTTGGCGAAGGCTTCGCATGGCCCGCGGCCTTCCTCTCCTGCCTGGCCATCGGCATGGTGGGCATGCGCGCCTTCATGGGCCTGCGGGGCTTCGGGCGGCGGCCCATCCGGCTCCTGCCCGCCATGGCACTCGTGACGGCCGCGGGCCTCGCCATCCTGGCCTTCGCGCCAGGCGGCACGGCGCGCCACATCGCGGGCGGCCTCGTCTACGGCGCGGGCTATTCTATGATCTACACGCTGCTTAACGCCGAAGTGCTGGAAGTGGTCGCGCCCGACCGCCGCGGCGCGGCCTTCGGCGCTTTCATGTCGGCCTTCGACACGGGCATCGGCCTCGGCTCCTTCGCCTTCGGCCTCATCATCGGCCGCATGGGTTTCCGCTGGGGCTGGGGCGCGGGGCTCGCCGCGGCGCTCATCGCTGTGCCGGTGGGGATGCGCCTGGCGCAGCGGCGGAGACAGGCTCCATCACTCTAAGGACAGGATGCCCCCCCTCGTCCTTCAGCGGAAAGTAGAGCAGGTGCGTCGAGGGATCCGAGACCACCACATGGGCGTTCGTTCCCACACGCTGCTCCCCGTCCTTCACGAGCACGCGTCCCTCCTCGTGGAAGAAGGCCGCTGGGCCCGACTCGGCCGCCACCACGAGCCGCCGAGTTCCCGGATCGAAGGCCAGCACATCGGGATCTTCGCCCACGGAGAAGGACGCGAGGACTTTGCGACTGTCCAGGTCCAGTACCAGAAGGCGCGCGTTGCCTTCGCAGGCGATGAAGGCCAGCCGCTGTTCCGGGTCCAGGCAGAGGCCGTGGTTGTGATCCGCGCCGGGAAGATCGATGCGCGCGACTTCCTTGCGGGTCGCGGGATCAATGGCCACCAGCTGGTTGCGGGTCTGCACATTGCTGTAGATGAGGTTAGCGACCGGGTCGTACTGCGTGTTGCCCACCTCGCCGCCCAGGGCCACGCTGCCCAGGGCACGATGGGCGCGGGTATCGAGGATGTGGACGCGGCCTCCACTTTCATCAGAGACGAAGACTTGCTGGCCGATGGGGTCGTAGGCAAGGCCATCAGGGAATCGCCCCGCGGGCATACGGGCCAAGATCTTCAGGCTTCGCGCGTCCAGCACCGCCACCTGCCTCGCACCGGGCGTGCTCACATAGATCTCGTTGCGGGATGGCACTGCGAGGATCCCCGTGCAACGCGGGAAGCCGGAAAGATTCGTCACGACCTTCCGGGTGGCTGCGTCCACGACCACCACCTCGCCCGCGCCCATGTGGTTGAGGAAGAACCGTCCGGTGGAAGGGTCGAGACAGGCGTAGTCAAAGCGCGTGGCCGCGCCCGGCAGGGGCAGATCCGCGATGGGCTTGGCGAATTGGGCGCGCGCGGACAGGCAGGCCAGGACAGGCAGGCCAGGACCGGCAGCAGGAACAGAGCGAGACGCATGCTCAGGCGCTCAACGCAGCGTAGGCCTTGCGGGCCCGCTCAAGGCGACGGTTCACCTCGTCCCATTGGATGTTCTGGAAGAAGGCCTCGATGTACTTCCCCGCGGCCGCGCCGTAATCCATCTGGTAGGCGTGCTCATACATGTCCATCACCAGGAGCGGGTAGCTGGTGGCCAGCATCTGCGTGTGGTCACCGGCCCAGGCGATGCGGAGGGAGCCGTCCGTCAGGGCGTAGTCGAGGATGGCCCACCCGCTACCACCACCCAGGCTCCCCCCCAGCGCCCGGAACGCCTCTTCCCAGGCGGCCGCAGAACCGAAACTGGCGCCGAGCGCCTTCGCAGCGGGGCCATCAGCTTTGCCGTCGCCACCAAGGTTCGCGAAGTAGGCTTCGTGCAGAGTGGCCGAGTTGGCATAGGTGAGCTCCTTCGCTCTCAATCCACCCACCAGGAAGCCCGCGGCGTCCTTCGGCAGGCCCGCAATCTGGGCGCGCACCGCGTTGAGGTTCTTCACCGCGCCCGTGTAATTGTTTTGGTGGTGCGAGGTGATGAGCTTCTCGGAGATGCCCTTCAGCTTCGAAGGCGTGAAGGGCAACGGCATGACCGCATGCGGCGCAGGGACAGCTCCAGTGGACGGCATGGCTTGGGCCACCACAGAGCGGGCCAGCTCGCCTGAACCCTTCAGCAGGGTTGTCGCGCCGCCAGCCGCCATCAGTCCAAGGGCTTCCCTTCGCGTAAATCCACTCATGACATCCTCCCGGCGCAGTTCTTTGCCAAGATAGGGACTCCAACGGCTACTGCAAGCCGTGATCAGAACTGGAAGCCCGCCGAGATCAGCAGGCTCTTGAGCTGGGTGTTCCGGTCCAGGTCCGTGCGCGGGCGGCCGAGGATGCGCTTCCAGTCCGTGGCGTACTCGATCTTGATGGGGAAGCCCAGCTTGAAGATGAGGCCGATGCCTGGTGTCACGCGGAAGGGCGGGAATGGCGCGCCTTGGTCCAGCACGCTGTAACCGGCGGGCGGCGCCATGGCCGGATCCCAGGACTGGGGATTGCCGGGATCGTAGCCGGGAGGCGGCGTGGAGGGGTTGGTGGGGGCCAGCACGAAACGGGGGCCCGCGTTCAACCGCGAATAGATCTGGCCCGCGTCCACGAAAACCTCGCCCCACACCGTGTCGCCGATGAGGGGGAAGCGGTATTCCAGGTTCACCACCGTGAGAGCCTGGCCGCCGAGGGGGATGAGCGTGGTCTGGGCGGAGGTGTTGGCGGGCGGGTCGTTGTAGAGGATGTTGCCGGCCGGGTCCCGAAGCGGCACCACTTCCACGGGACCCAGGAAGTCCGGCTCCACGCCCCGCACGGAGAAGGGCCCGCCCGCATAGAAGCGCTCCGAGAGCGGCAGATCCTCCGCGCTGGCGGCCGTGGGCCGCGCCAGGCCGAGATGGACCGTCGCCGCCATGACGCCCCGCTCGCCGCGGTAGCCGAAGGACCAGTTCCACTGCTGGCGGATGTCCAGCTTCACAAAGCTGGAATCTGGCGTGGTGCCGAAGGCCTGGTTCGCGAAATCCAGGCGCGCCGCGAAGTAGGTGCCGGTGGCGGGATCGTAGGGCCTGTCGCGCGCATCGCGCACGAGCTGCGCATAAGGCGCGGAGATGACGGCCCGCAACTTGTTCGTGCGGGCGATCTCCTGGAGATCCACATCGCTGATGCCCTCGCGGTTCGGGCCGAAGTCCGTGCGCTCGAACCGGTACCCGGTCTCCAGTGTCTGGAACGCGCCCACTTTCCAGCTGAAGGCCGTGGTGAGGCGGCGGCGGCGCGCGAAGTAGGTGGCCGTGGCCTCCTCGATGTAATCGGCGGCCGTGCGCCACTGGACGCGGGAGCTGAACCAGTCCTGGAGGAAGCCGGGCCAGGGGTCCGTGTAGGCCACGGAGTAGTCGTCCAGCGAGCGGTTGATGTCGCCGGTGGGGAACCACTTCCTCAGTGTGGGGTTCTTGAGCGTGTTGTCGCCAGCGCGGATGCCGAAATCCAGCGTGCGGCCCATGCCGCCCACATTGAGCCGCTGCGCGCCCAGGAGGAAGTGGTAGCCCTGGCTCTTGTCGTAGCCGAAGCCCTCCGTGAACACCCAGGGGCGGCGCTCCTCCAGATCCAGTCCCAGGTCCCCGCGCGTGAAGGGCGTGCCCGGCGCGAGCCCGCCATCCGGCGATTCGTCGAGGCTCCCGAAATCCGCGCGGCGGAAGGCGCCCAGGTTGCCGAGGTTGCTCTGCGACTCCGTGAGTTTCGAAGGATCCAGCGGATCGCCCGGCTGCAGCGGCACATCGCGGAAGATGGCTTCGGGCCGCGTGGCGTCCGCGCCGCGCACGACGACGCGCTTGACGGTGTCGAGCAGCTGCACCGGAACCGTGAAGGCCGCCACACGTGGCTGGCCTTCTTCACCCTCGAAAGCCAGGCTCACGCGGGGCTGGGCTGATCCCGCCGCCGCAAGCTGTGTGCGGAGATCGGATACCACCTGAGCCAGATCCGGGTTCACCTGGGGCAATGGCTTGTCCACCGTGAGGCGCATCACGGCCAGGCCGCTCGCGGCCGGCATCCGCGTGACGCGGCCTGTGATGCCGAGCGTCCCGCGCCGGTCGCCCGCCACCTGGAGCGCCCCGTCCGCAGTCTTCAGCGCGGGATGGTCCGCCAGCGCGAAGGCGAGGCTGCGGCCCAGCTTGTTCGGATCCAGGCCCGGTTCGGACGGCACGCGGAGTTCCACCGCGGAGAGGAAGGACCGCGCGCCTTCGTGGATCTGCACGAGGAGGTCCTTCGCCGACGCGTCGCCGGGGTGGTCCAGCACGCGGACGCGCACGGAAGCGGAGGGAAAGCCGTGCTGCGCATAATACGCGGTGAAGCGGTCCTCCATCAGTTTCACGAGATCCGGCGTGACGCGGGACGCCAGCACCAGCCAACGGTTGGGCGGATCCGCGAGGGCCGCCAGCTCCTTGGAGGGCACCTGATCGTTGCCATCCAGGCGCACGGCCTTGACGGTGAAGCGCCGGCCCTTCTGGACGCGGTAGGTGAGCTCGATCTCTTCCGGAGCGGCCTCCGTGCCTTTGAGCACCCGTACCCGATGATCGCAGACGGCGTCCAGGAAACCCCGGGCCGCGAGGTAGCGCTGGATGCTGCGGTCGCCCTCGTCCAGCTGGTCCGGGCTGTAGCGCTCCGAGCGGGTGAGGGGCAGCAGGTCGGCGAGGCGCTTCTCGCCGAAGAAGGCGCCGAGGAAATGCTCGCCCTCCGCCCTCAGCCGCACGACGGGGCCCGGATGGATCGCGATGCGCAGCGTGCCACTCGCCGGGTCGAAGGCGAGATCGAAGGTGCCTTCGAAGCGCTTGTCCTTCACCAGCCGCTTCCGCAGGCCCCGTTGGGCATCCCGCAGGACGGAGGAGGTCCACAGCGTCGAACCGGGAACCACGGCCGCGGCCTTCGTCAGGCGGGCCTTCGGATAGGAGTCAGGTTCGCCCGTGATCTCCACCTGCCTCACGAGGGCAGGCGCGCCCAGCTGGATCGAGAAGACGAGCGTTTCATCGCCTTCCCGCCGCGCCGCCACCTTGGCCTGAGGGTAACCGCGCTCCTCTAGCCTGCTCGCGGCACGGGCACGGAGAGCCTCCAACCGGCGATCGCCCACGCGGATGCCCTTGCGGAGCTCGAAAAGGAAGTTCCGCCGCAGGGCCTTGGGCACCGGATCGCCCTCGAAACGCCAGGCGCGGAGAAGCGGCCAAGCCTCCAGGTTGATCAGGGCCGCCACGCCATCCGCCTCAGGGACCAGTCGGCCATCCACGGTCTTGAAACGGTCCGTGAGGCGCAGGGCCTGCAGGGCCGTGGCGAAGTCATCACCGGTGACTGCTTGGCCAGGCTCCAGCCCCAGCGCCCTCAAGGCGATGAGGTGGTCATCGCCATCGCCGCCCTCGAAGCGGATGGCTTTCAGCGCATGCTGGGCTGGAACTTGCACTGCGGCCCTGGCCATCGTCCCGCCCAGGGGCAGGACGATGGCCAGGGCCGCCGGCGCGCGCCGCAACGCCGCGGGGCGCTAGAAGCCCGTGAGGGCTTCGGCTTCGGTGTCCCGCACATCGAACACCGAGTGCAGGCTCGTCATCTTGATGAGGCCGAAGATCCGCGTGTTGAGGCCGCAGACGCGCAGCTCGCCGCCCTTGTTCTTGATAGAGGTGAAGCAGCCCACGAGCTCGCCCACGCCGCTGGAATCCAAGTAGCTCACCTTCTCGAAGTTGATGAGGATCTTCTTGGCGCCGTCGTTGAGCGCGGAGCGGACGGCCTCGCCCAGCTCCTGGTCGCCGTCGCCGAGGGTGATCTTCCCTTCGGGGCAAAGGATGGTCACATCCTGGTGGCTGCGGATCTGCATCTTCATGGGGAGCCTCATGAATGGGGGGCCAGTGTAGCAACGATCCCGGCCGCGAACGCCCGGTGCCGGAACTTTCACATGGACATCAAGAGACCGATAACAATAGGCAGGAGGTCCAAGACCATGAAAACCGACTTCCTTCCGGATCCCGGGCAGCCAGGCCGAATCCTGGTGGTCGACGACGATGCCAAGGACTTGCAGATCCTGGCCTTGCATCTGGCGGAACATCCCTTCCAGCTCACGCTGGCCACCAGCGGCCAAGAAGCGCTAGCCCTCTGCGAGACCACGCCCTTTGAAGCCATCCTGTCGGATTTATTCATGCCAGGCATGAACGGTTTGGAGTTCTGCCGCCGTCTCCGCGGCACGAAGAATTCGCTCACGCCCTTCGTGCTCCTCACCGGCAACCCCGCCGAGGAAGGATGGATCACGCAGGGGCTGGAAGCGGGCGCCTTGGACTACCTGCCCAAGTCGGCCTCCCAGGTCCACATCGTCTCCAAACTGAAAGTCCTGGTCCGCCTCTCCCGCCAGCAAGCGGCCCTTTCCGCTAGCGAACGGCAGGAAGCGCTCCTGGAAGTGACTGGAGGCGCCGCTCACGAGCTGAGCCAGCCGCTCGCCTCGGCGCGCCTGCTGCTGGACATCCTGGAACGGCAGAAAGAACACCCCTCTCCCGAACAGATGTCACAGCTGAGGGACTTCATCGACCGCACCGCCTCGATCCTGGATCAGATCCGGGGCCTCCGGGTCTATGTCACCAAGCCCTATCCCTCCAGCGGCCCCATCCTCGACCTGGAGAAGAGCCGCGAGGCCAGCGGCGCGCATGCAGCCTACCGTCCCGCCAAGCCTGGGGGCAGCGAGTAGAATGGGAGCTTGGCCCCAAGCGCGGGCCGAAGAGGATTCCATGTCCGAACTCCACCCCCTTTCGCCCCGGCGCAAGACCCGTCAGATCATGGTGGGCCAGGTGCCTGTGGGCGGTGACGCCCCCATCCCCGTCCAGAGCATGACCAAGACGGACACACGGGATGTGGAGGCCACGGTGGCCCAGATCTACAGTTACGCGGCCGCGGGCTGCGAGATCGTCCGCGTCTCGGTGCCCACGAAGAAGGCGGGCGAGGTCTTCCACGAGATCACGGCCCGCTCCCCGATTCCCGTGGTGGCGGACATCCACTTCGACTACCGCATGGCGCTGGTGGCGGCGGATGGCGGCGCGGCCTGCCTGCGCATCAACCCGGGCAACATCGGCGGCCAAGACAGGGTCCGCGCCGTGGTGGAGAAGGCCGGCGAGAAGGGCATCCCCATCCGCATCGGTGTCAACGCGGGCTCTTTGGAGAAGGAATTCCTGGAGAAATTCGGCGGCCATGCCACGCCTGAGGCGATGGTGGAATCCGCCCTGAAGCACCTCGAGATGCTGGAGCGCGAAGGCTTCCACGACACCAAGATCAGCCTCAAGGCCTCCGATGTGCCTCGCACCGTGGCCGCTTACCGCCTGCTCTCCAAGCAGGTGGACTACCCGCTGCACCTGGGCATCACGGAGGCCGGGACGCCTTTCGGCGGCACCATCCGGTCCTCCATGGGCCTGGGCATCCTGCTGGCGGAAGGTATCGGCGACACGCTGCGCGTCTCCCTCACGGGTGAAGGCGAGGACGAGGCCAAGGTGGGCCACGAGATCCTCCGCGGCCTCGGTCTTCGCGAGGGCGGCATCCGCATGGTGAGCTGCCCCAGCTGCGGCCGCGTGCAGATCGACCTCCACAAGGTCGCCCATGAGATCGAGGCGGGCCTCAAGGCCATCAACCACACAGGCATCACCTACGCCGTCATGGGCTGCGTGGTGAACGGCCCCGGCGAGGCGCGCGAGGCGGATCTCGGCGTCGCCGGCGGCGCGGGCGAAGGCCTCATCTACCGCAAGGGCGTGCTCATCCGCAAAGTGAAGGAGGAGGATCTCGTCCCAGCCTTCCTCGAAGAAGCCGTGAAGTACAAAGAGGAGCTGACGAAGGCGGGCGCTTGAAGGCCTGGGTCTTCGACCACCCCTTCCTCGCGATCGGCCTCTACCTCGTGCTTGAGGCCCTCCTGCCGGTGCGCTTCCAGCCCACGGCCTGGGGCTGCCGCGGCATGATCCGGCTCTATCAGATGACGCTGTCGAGCCACCTGCCCACCCAGTGCAAGTTCACGCCCACCTGCAGCCACTACGGGCTGGAGGCCGTGCGCCGCTATGGCACCCTGCGGGGCGGACTGCTCACCAGCTGGCGTCTCATCCGCTGCTCGCCCCTCACCCGCGGCGGCGTGGACCCCGTGCCCGGCTCGCCCCTGCCTCCGGATCAACAGGGCATCTGATCAGAGCGTCTCGCGCACGCTGAAGCCGGCCGTGTGGCCGGCCGTCTCCACGACCTTGTCGCTGCGGCGGGTGCGTAGGATGTGCTGCACATCCTGCATGACGGTCATGAGGGGGTCCTGGATGCCCAGGCGGCTCAGGTCGCCTTCACCGAACCAGGCGATGCCGCCGGCATCCTTCCGCCTGGACCAGTCTTCGAGGATGGTGTCGGTCGTGCCCATGGCTGCTCACGCTCCCTGCTAACTTTTAGATAACACGGGGGTGGCGGCGTGGCCAACTGGCGGGACAACGCGGTGTGGGGGTTGGTCACCATGATCTGGGGCATCATCTCGATCCCGCTGATCGTGGTGCTCATCCTCCTGGGCGCCTGCGTGATGGGGCCGCACCGCTCCTTCTGGCTCTTCGCTCCCTGGTGGCACCGCCAGTACTTCGCACTCTGCGGCATCCACCGGCGCATCAGCGGATGGGAAGCCGTGCCGGAGGAGATCCGTTCCGGGCAACGGTCGGCCATCTTCATGAGCAACCACCAGAGCCAGCTGGATCCGCCCTTCCTGCTGGGCGCCATTCCCATCCCCGCGGTCTACATCGCGAAAAAGGAGCTGAAGTGGGTGCCCTTCCTCGGATGGGCGGCGGCGGCGGCGGGCGCCATCTTCGTGGACCGCTCCAACCGCGAGCGCGCCGTGGCCAGCCTGCACGCCGCCGCCATGAAGGTGCGAGGCGGGCGCAATGTGGTGATCTTCCCCGAGGGCACGCGCACGCTCACGGGGGCCCTGCTCCCCTTCAAGAAGGGCGGCTTCAATCTGGCCCTGGACGCGGGCGTGCCCATCGTCCCCGTGGCCACCGTGGGCGGCTTCCATATCCTCCCGAAGGGCGGGCGGCGCGTGAGACCGGGCCTCTATGAAGTGCGCTTCGGCGCGCCCGTGGACCCCGCGGCCTTCCCTGAGCGCGACGCGTTGATGGCCGAAGTGCGGCGCCGCATGGAAACGCTCATCGCGGGGACTTGATCAGCTGAAGAGCGGGTCCATCTTCGCCACCTGGGCCTTGCCAGGGTGGAGCTGGTCCGCCAGCAGGAGCAGATCCAGCGCCTCCGGCTTGCGTCCGCGCTTCATGAGCGCTTCCGCCATGAAGTAGAGGTTCACGCTCATGACGCGGCGCTCGTTGTGCTTGCGTGGCGCGAGCCCTTCCTGCCGGATGCGGGCCCCGTAGGCCTCGAAAAGGTCCGTCATGGCGCCCGGATCGCCCTGGATGTCGCGGCCCAGGCCTTCGAGCAGGACAGCATTGGAAGTGCTGGGCGGCCACACGCCGTCGAGACCGTGGATGGCCGCCTGCGAGCCCGCGGTGTCGCCCTGTTCCCACCGGACGAAAGCCTGGAGGCTCCGTAGCACGGTGGAGCCGGGCAGCTCCTGGAGGCCCGCGCGGATCCGGGCATCGGCTTCGGAAGCACGCCCCAGCCAGAGCAAATCATCCGCCGCCGTCACATAGGCAAATTCGGCCGTGGCCTTGAGGTTGATGGCCGCCGTGGCGTGGTCCAGGGACTCCTTCAGCGCGCCATCGTTCTGGAGCAGCACCGCCAGCCGGTGGTGGGCGTGCCAGTTGTCCGGGTACAGCTCCAGGGACTTCTCGAAATAGCGCCGGGAGGCCGCGTGGTTGTCCGCCCCGTCCAGGCCGGCGAAGGCGTCCGCCAGCACATCGTAGGCGCGCGAATCAGCGGGATCGAGATGCAGGGCCTGGAGCGCGGCCTTGCAGGCGCCGTCCAGGTCGCCGGACCGCAGCAGTGTGGCGGACAGCGCCCGGTAGGCCTGGCTGGTCGTGGGATCCAGCTGGATGGCGCGCTCCGCCTCGGCCTGCGCCTGCTTATAGAGCGTCTGGGATTCCTGGAAACGCCCCTGAGTCAGCGCGGAAGTCGCGCCCAGCTCGGACAGGGCCCAGGCCAGGCCCGCGTGGGCCGGGGGGTAGTCGGGCTCGATCTGGAGCGCGCCTTCGAAGAGGTTGCGGGACACCTTCAGCGATTCCTCGTTGCCCTCGGTGAGCACCTGGTTGGCCTTGGTGTAGAGCTCGCGGGTGCGCGGGTCCTTGGCGGGGAAGCGGATCTCGCCGAGGCCGCCCAGGCTCAACGCCTGCGGCGCGCGCTGCTGCAAGTCCTCCTCCAGCCCCGTCATGTCCGAGAACGGCTTCTCCACCATGAACTGGTGCAGGGTGACGCCCGACTGCGCGTCGATGCTGCGGATCACGACGCGCATCTTCCCGCCCAGCACCTGGTAGCTGCCGGAGATGAGCAGGGGCGCCCGCAGCGCGCGGCCCAGGTCGCTCACCGATTTCGGCGGCGTGCCGGGACGGTCGCCCAGGCGCGCCATGGTTTCCGAGACCTTGTAACGGTCCAGCACCAGCAGATCCTGCCGTTCCACCAGCGCGAAGGCGATGGCGTCCGACAGGCTGCTGGAGAGCCAGGCCTGCGACGGATCAGGGTTCATCTGCTCCATGGGAAGGATGGCCACGACCTTGCGGCCGTGTGTGAAATCCTCATCCGACGCGGCGCGCGCGGCATTGAGGCCCAATCCGCCGCCAGGTGCGCGCGCGTGCCACCACCACCCCGCAGCGGTGACCATCACGAGCAGACCCGCCGCAGCCGCGATGGGCCACCGTCGCAGCGCGGAGGGCTCGGGCGTGAGGACCGGCGCGGCCGTGCTGGCCGTCTGCCCGTCCAGGGCCTGCGCGAACTCCGACAGGTCGGGATAGCGGTCCTCCGGCTTCTTCGCGAGCAGGCGCATGACGCCCCCCACGAAGGTCTGGGGCAGGTCGCGGCGGCGCTGGGAGAGCGGCGCGGGCTCGTCCTTCGCCACGGAGAAGAGCGTCTCCACGAGGTTGTCCTTGAGGAAGGGATGGCGCCCCACCGCCAGCTCGTAGAGCACCGTGCCTAGGGAGAACTGGTCCGACGCGCCTGTGAGCGCGAGGCCGTTGGCCTGCTCCGGGCTCATGTAGGCCGGCGTGCCCATGCTGAAGCCCGGCGCCGTCTCCGACACCAGCGTCATGTGGTGGGCGGTCTGGTCCGGGGCCGCGGAGCCCGCGCCCTGGCGGCGGGCGATGCCGAAGTCCAGGATCTTGAGGACGCCGTCCTCGGTGAGGACGAGATTCTCGGGCTTGATATCGCGGTGGACGATGCCCTTCTGGTGCGCGTGGGCCAGCGCCGAGGCCGCCTGCCGCGCCACAGACAGCGCGAAATCCGCGGGGGCGGGCTTGCCCACATGGGCCCGCAGCGGCTTGCCTTCCACCAGCTCCATGGCGATGAAGGGCACGCCCTCCACCTCGCCCGCGTCATAGATGTGGGCGATGTTGGGATGGTTCAGCTGGCAGGCGAGCTTGGCTTCCGCCAGCAGGCTGCGGCGGCGCTGGGTGGTGCCTTCGCCGGGCTCGCCATCCCCCGGAGCCCGCAGCATCTTGAGCGCCACTTCGCGCTCCAGCCGCAGATCCAGCGCGCGCCACACGGACCCCATGGCCCCCTCGCCGAGGAGATCGAGGAGCCGGTAGGAACCAAAGGTGGACTGCGGATCGAGGGGCAAGGGCGTCCTGGGGACGCCTCAGTATAGGGCCCACACATCCATGGCGGGCGCGGGCCAGCGGCCCGAGAGCTCCAGATGCTCCGACAGGAAGGCCTCCGGCTCAGCGCCACCGGGCACACTCCAGCGCAGGGCCAGCACCGTGGGAAGCCGCCCGCCCTCCGGCGCCATGCCGCGGTCCACAGAGGGAATCACCATCCGGCCGTCGGACAACTCCAGGCGCAGCTGGTCCGGGAGGCCTTCCAGCTCGGCAAGACGAACAGCGCGGACCTCCTCGGGGAGCCCGATCATGAGCGTGGCCGCCAGCGACCAGCCGCCCGCCTCACGGCGGGGCGAGAGCACCGCAAAGGAAGCTTGGACCTCCGCCAACTCCTTGGGATCGCAGGTCTCCGGCGCTTTGCCCTCAGCCCAGAGTGTCTCCCAAACCTGGTCCGCGACGCTCGCGGCCGTCTCCGGTTGAAGGAAGATGCCTGGCGCCATGACGGCGCGCAGGGCTTCCTGCGCCGCGAGGAAGGGACGGCGGGATTCGTAGCGGGCGCGCTCAAGGGCGGGATCGAGAACAAGGCCTTCCATCAGGCCACCTCGCGCTTCTTGAGGGCGTCCAACGCCTCCTGGAAACGGCCCGCGTGGAAGCGCTCCACCTTGGCGAGGGTCTCGAACCACGCGGCGATGTCGTCGAAACCCTCCTCCCGCGCCACGGCCGCGAAGGCGGGATACATGTCCGTGTACTCATAGGTCTCGCCCGCGACGGCGGATTCGAGGTTCGCGCGCGTGCCGCCCAGGGGCATGCCCGTGGCGGGGTCGCCCGCGCGGTCCGCGAGCAGCATGAGGTGCTTGAGCGCATGGCCTGTCTCGCCATCGGCGCTGTGCTTAAAGAGGGAGGCCACTTCGGGAAGACCCTCTTTCTCGGCGATCTGGCTCATGTAGATATAGCGGCGGTTGGCCTGGCTCTCGCCGGCGAACGCGGCCTTGAGATTCTCGTGGGTGCGGGAGGCGGGGAAGGCCATAAAAACTCCAGAAAAGGCCCGGAAGGGCGTCATCCCTAGAGCGAGGCGCATGCCATTCACAGAAAGACTGTCATTCAAGTAGTTGCACTGAATCGTTATTTCGAGATGGGCCCTATTCCGCGATTTACCGTTGCTCAATTCATCGAAATACCGATAATTTTCCTTGGAGGCCCCATGCGCGACACCGCTCTGGATTCAGCCCTCGACACCGCCCTTTCCGGCGCGCGCCTGGTGGAAGAAGCCGCAGGCCTGCTCACCTTCGGCGAGGCGCCAGACCAGATGGTGGCCCACGCCTTCGAGCGCCTGGGGGAACTGGTGCCCTTCGACATGGCTGCGGTGCTGCTGAAAGACGGCGACCAGCTCCGCGTGGCCCACGCCCTCGGCCCCATCACACCGCCGGGTCTCGTGGGCACGCGCATCCCCATCAAGGGCAACTTGCGTCTTCAGAACGCCCTCAAGACGAAGAGCAAGCCGACCAGTTTCGAGGAGGAGGACCCCGGCGAGGACACCTTCCATGGCCTCATGGACATGCCCCACGGCCACAGCTGCCTCGTGGCGCCGCTGAGGAGCCGGGGCGAGACCTTCGGGCTCATGACGCTGGACGCGATGGTCTGCCATCAATATCCCGAGAGCGTCCTCCACCATGTGGGCATCTTCGCGAGTCTGCTGGCCCTGGCCCTCAAGCAGGCGGAGCACCTGGCGCGGCTGGCGGAGCGGGAACGGAACCTCGATGCCGAGGTGACCTACTTCCGCGAGAACCAGCGGCAGGATCTCCTCACGCTCCCGCTTCGCGCGGAAAGCCCGGAGATGCGCGCCATCGTGGAGCAGGTGCGGCAGGTGGCGCCCACCACGGCCACGGTGCTCATCACGGGCGAGACGGGCACGGGCAAGGAGAAGGTGGCGCAGACGCTCCACCACCTCTCGCCCCGCCGCGATAGGCCCTTCATCAAGGTGAACTGCTCCGCCCTGCCTGCGAACCTCATCGAGAGCGAGCTCTTCGGCCACGTGAAGGGCGCGTTCACAGGCGCGGGCGCCAACCGCAAGGGCCGCTTCGAACTGGCGGACGGCGGCACGCTCTTCCTGGACGAGATCGGCGACCTGCCGCTGGAGCTCCAGCCCAAGCTGCTGCGGGCGCTGCAGGAGAAGGAGGTCGATCCGCTCGGCTCCGAGAAGTCCCGCAAAGTGGATGTGCGCGTCCTCGCCGCCACGAATTCGGATCTGCGCAGGGCCGTGGATGAGGGCCGATTCCGGGAAGATCTCTACTACCGCCTTTCGGTCTTCCCGCTCCATCTGCCGCCGCTCCGTCAGCGGCCACGGGATATCGAGGCCCTGACAAGACTCTTCCTGGAACGCATCGCCAAGGAGCATCGCCGCCCGGCGCCCGCGCTCACGGAATCCGTCATGGAACGGCTCCGCGCCTACAGCTGGCCCGGCAACGCGCGGGAACTCCAGAATGTGCTGGAACGGGCCATGATCCTTTCCGTCGGCCCTGAACTGCGCCTGCCCCCCGGGGCCCTGCCCGAGCACGGGGGACGCGGCTCCGAGCGCATCCCCACCTGGGAGGACCAGGACCGCATCTACCTCGAACGGCTCTTCCGCGCCACGGGCGGCAAGGTGGCCGGGCAGGAAGGCGCCGCGGCCGTGGCGGGCCTGGCTGCCTCGACGCTCCTCAGCCGCGCGGAAAAGCTCGGCCTCCAGCCCAAGGATTTCCGCGGCCGCTGATAGGCTACGGGGATTCTTCTGGAGCCTCGATGACTGAGCCCGAGCAGCCCGGCATTCCGCCCCGCATCGAGCTGGATCCCCACCCCGAACCGCTGAAGCCCGCCTACACGCCCTACCAGGCGCCTGCCGCGAACCGCCCAGGGCCGACGATGGCGTGGGATGCGCCTCATCTGGAGCCCGTGCCTTGGGAAGACGAGCAGGCCATCCCCGGCGTGGTGGACCGGCTCTGGGCCACGATCCGCCTAGGTTTCACCGACCCCATGAATCTCAGCGCGCGCGTGTCCGTCACGGACCCGGTCCTGCCGTCCTGGCTGTTCTTCCTCATCACAGGCATCCCCTCGACCATCCTCAGCCTTGTATTGAGTGAAGTGACCACACAGCTGCTGTCCTCGGCCCTCCATGTGCCCGTCCACCGGAATCCAGCCCTGCAGCTGGGCGGCGCCATCGCCGGCCTGCTGATCGGCCCCTTCATCGGCGGCGCGCTCCTTCACCTCTTCCTCTGGATGTGGGGTGGCGCGAAGGAGGGGCTCGGCATCCAGCAGACGATCCGGTTCGGGTGCTACGCGCAAGGCGTCTACTACCTTGTCGGCTGGATACCGGTCCTCAACATCCCTCTCGGCATCATCTTCTGGATCTTCTTCTCCATGGGCCTGGCCAAGACCCATCGCACCGACACCTGGCGGGGCTTCGCGGCCACACTCACGCCGCTCATCGTCTGCTGCTGCCTCGGCATCGGCGCCGCCATCCTCCTGCCCGCGATGCTGACGGGAAGGCACTGACATGGACATGGACCTGGGTGAACTCCAGCCCGTGCCTTGGGAGGACCTCGAAACCTTCCCCGGTTTCTGGAAACGGGTGGGCGGCATGTTCTCGCTGCTCTTCTCGAAACCTCTGGAGCTGGCGGATCGCGTGACGGTGACAGGGGGCCTCGCCCCCGCCTGGCGCTTCAACATCCTCATGGCCCTGCCCTACCTCGGCTTCATCGGCCTGATCTTCGCGTTCATGGGCTCCGTCTTCGCGTTCGCGCCGCCGGACCCGAACATGCAGCGCGGGCTCATGGCGGGGATTTTCATCGGAGAGATGCTCTTCATCGCCGCGATCATCCTCGTGGGCATGTTCGTCTACGGCGCCATCGCCCACGCCATGCTCTGGATGTGGGGCGGCATGCGGGAGGGGCGCGGCCTCGGCCAGACCATCCGCTTCTGCGGCTACGCCTGGGGTTTCGTGCACCTGGGCATGGTGATCCCCTGCTTCGGCGGGCTCGTGGCGCTGGCCGGCCTCGTCTATGTCGGCATGGGCCTGGCCCGCATCCACCGCACGGACATCTGGCGCGGGATCTGCGCGATCCTGACGCCGGTCCTGCTCTGCTGCCTCGGCTACGGGCTGATCCTGGGCCTGGTCATCGGGATGTCCGCCCTCAAGCACTGAGCCAGGCGAGAGACGCTTCCCGCGCCTCCTCAGGCGCGAGGATGCGCTGAACGGCCCCGGCCTCCAGCGCGTCGCGCTCGTTCCAGTGCTCCAGCCCCGCGAAGAGCCGAGAGGCGCCACGCGCGCCAAGCAGCTCCGGCAGGCGCGCCGTGCCGCCGAAGCCCGTGAGGATGCCGTGCTTCGCGGCCGGATGCGCCATGCGCAGACCTTCGACGCACCAGCGTTCCTGGCCATGGAGCGCGAGATCACAGCCGCCGCCCATAGCGACGCCGGAGATGAGCGTGAGCGAGCGCCAGCCTGGCCACAACAGCGCGCGCATGACGCGCTGGCCCCTGCGCGAGAACGCGTCGGCCGTCGCGGGCGCGAGCGCCGCGACCTCATGCAGGTCCGCGCCCGCGCTGAAGTGGCGGCCCTGACCTTTCATCCAGCCCGAAGCGCTGAGGGCCACGCGGCGGACACCGTTGAAGCGCAATTCCGACATCAGCGCGTCCAACACGAGGAGCGTCCCTGAATGCAGGCGGTGGAGGCCGTCCGCGGAGTCCATCCCGATCCAGGCCCAGCCGGGACCTTGAAGCAGATCGAGGCTCGTGGCGCCTTCGAAGGCCCGGACGGGGTTCATGGAAGGCCCAACCTCTGGAAAGCCGTCTCCATGGATTCCGCATCTGGATCCCAGGCGGGCGCCTCCTTGAGCTGGTGGCGGAACCAGGTGGCCTGCCGCTTGGCATAGGCCTGCGTCTCTTGGACGATGCGTTCACGGGCGTCATGCGGATTTTCCATCAACGCCTCGTAACCTAGCGGGCGCAGGGCGCGGAGATCGCCTTCGTGGTCCGCTTCGAGAAGCCGCGCCACTTCCTGCACCCATCCTGCCTCGAACTGCGCAGCCACGCGCCGCTCCACACGGGCGCGCCGCGCGTCCCGCCCGGGGGCCGCGATGAGCACGCGCCACCTCTCGGGCGCGCCTGTGGCCCGGCCCTCCCTCAACTCCGAAGGCCGCGCACCCGTGGCCAGATGCAGGGCCAGCGCCCGCTGGACGCGGGCCGAATCGTTGGGATGCAGTTCCGCGCCCCGGGCCGGGTCCACAGCCGCGAGGTAGCGGTGGAGGAGTCGCGCGCCCACCCGGCGGTCGAGGTCGCGGACCTTCTCGACCGTGGCCTCCGGCACGGCGGGCAGGTCCGAGAGCTGGTCCCAGATCCCCCGCAGGTAGAGCCCCGAGCCCGTCACCAGCACGGGATTCCGCGCCTCCGAAAGCCAGCCCCGCACGAGCGAGCCGAAGGTGGCGGGGTTGGGCCGCGCCGATAGGGGCAGCACTCCGTAGCCCAGATGGGGCACACCATCGCGCTCTTCCTCCGTAGGTTGCCCCGTGCCAATCTCCAGGCCCTGCATGGCCTGGAAGGGATCGCCGTTCACCACCGTGCCGCCGATGCGCCGGGCCACGGCCACGGCCAGGGCGGATTTGCCCGAGGCTGTGGGGCCGAGAACGGCGATGGGGCTGGAAGCGTGATTCACGGAGCTACTCCGCCCATGCGACGAAATGTCTGAAGGAGAGGTCTGAGCGCGCGAAGGGGGTCGCGATCATCCCTCTACGCTAACGGAACCCAGGACGCTCACGCGGCATCCAAAGGAAGTCATGCGATTCCTGCCCGCCCTCCTCCTCTTTTCGCTGCCCCTGGCGGCGCAGGTGCCGTTGACGCCTTACCTGCCGGGCCACGAGAAGGACCTCTACCACCGGGAGAAGGAGGCCAGGAAGAACGAGGCCACGGTGGACATCGTGGGCGTGCTCAGCAAGGAGGAGCTCCGGCAGCTCCACTTCCAGGAATTCATGGCCTGGTTCATCCCCGACCTCCACCGCTTCATGGGCCGCTATGGCGATGTGGCCGTGACAAGGCCTGAGGCCATCAAACTCACGGAACCGCCGGTCCAGGCGAGGGTCTATCCGATCGGGAAGCCTGCCGATTTCTAGTTCATCAACCGGGGCAGCAGGGCCGCGGCCTGGTCCCGGGCGAGACGCGCGGCTTCCACCGCGTGGTGGGCCGCGTCGGCGGAGGCCTGCTGGGGCGTGAGCAGGGCCTCCAGCTGGTCGCGGAGGCGGGCCACACCACCTTCAGGATCGGGCAGACGGCGGTCGGCTGCGGCGTCCAGCACCACGAGGAAACAGCGCAGCGCGTCACAGGCAGCGGTGACGATGGCGCCGCCGTTCCGCCCATCCAGTTCCAGCGCAAGCGCGGCGGCTAGAAAGCGCAGCCCCTCCTCGAAGCGGTTCTGGAGGGGGCCGCCCGCGCCCGCGGAGATGGGATCCGGCTTCAAGCGGTTCAGTCTTGGAAGGGCGCGAGGCCCGGCGCCGCCAGCTTGGCGCCTTCGGGATCCACCGCGTAGTCGCCCGTGAAGCAGGCATAGCAGAAGCCCTGGCCGCGCTGCTCGTCGGACACCGCCTGCTGGAGGTCCTCCAGCGTGAGGTAGCCCAGCGAATCCGCGTCCACGAAGGCGCGGATGGCCTCGTTATCCCGGCTGGAGGCGATGAGCTGCTCGCGGCTGGGGGTGTCGATGCCGTAAAAGCAGCTGTGCGTGGTTGGCGGGCTGGAGATGCGCAGGTGCACTTCCTTCGCGCCGGCCTCGCGCACCATCTGGACGATCTTCTTGCTGGTGGTGCCGCGGACGATGCTGTCGTCCACCAGCACCACGCGCTTGCCCGCCACGAGGCTGCGCACGGGGTTCAGCTTCACCTTCACGCCGAAACTGCGGATGTTCTGCTTGGGCTCGATGAAGGTGCGGCCCACATAGTGGTTTCGGATCATGCCGAACTCGAAGGGGATGCCGCTCTCTTCCGCGTAGCCCAGCGCCGCCGCCACGCCGCTGTCCGGCACGGGGACGACCATGTCGGCCTCCACCGGGTGCCGTTGCGCCAGCAATCGCCCCATGGCGCGCCGCGTGGCCGCCACCGTGAGCCCGTAGACGAGGCTGTCGGGCCGCGCGAAGTAGACATGCTCGAAGACGCAGGGCTTCGCCTGGACCTTGGGCCGCGGGAATTCCGATGTGCAGCCGCCCGCGCGGCAGACGACCAGCTCGCCGGGCTCCACATCCCGCGTGTACTGCGCGCCCACGAGATCGAAGGCGCAGGTCTCGGACGCGAAGACGACGCCGCTGCCGAGCGACCCCATCGCCAAGGGGCGGAAGCCATGGGGGTCGCGCGTGGCCATGAGCGCGTCCTCGGTGAGGATGAGGAGGCTGAAGGCGCCCTCGATCTGCCGCAGGGTCTCCAGCACCGCGCCTTCGAGCGTGTCGGCCTCAGCGCGGTTGATGAGGGCCAGGATCACTTCCGAATCGCTGGGGCTCGTGAAGGTGTGGCCCGCCTCGATGAGCTTCGCCCGCAGGCGCTCGGTGTTCGTGAGGTTGCCGTTGTGGCAGAGCGACACCTGGCCGAAACGGCCGTGGATGAGGAAAGGATGCGCCGCGCTCGCTACATTGCCGCCCGTCGTGCTGTAGCGCGTGTGGCCGATGGCCGCGTCCCCCGGCAGGGAGTCCAGCGTGGCCTCGTCGAAGATGTCCGCCACATACCCCTGGTCTTTGTGGAGGAAAAGCTGGCCCTTGTCGCGGGAGCAGATGCCGGCGGCCTCCTGCCCCCGGTGCTGGAGCGCGTAGAGGCCCAGGTAGGTCTGACGGGAGGCCTCCGTGGCCGGGCTGATGCCGAAAACCCCGCATTCGTCCCTGAACGGCATGGCTCCCCCAAAAGACCATTCTAAGCTCTGGGGAACATCCGCCGTAGCTCAGACATTGGAAGTCGTCCTCAGGAGTCTCATGCGCCCGACCCTTCTCGCTCTTCTCCTGCTCGCGCCCGCTCTGCGGGCCGATGGTCTCGCCGATCTCCGGGCGGCCCTCAAGAGCCTGCCTGCCAGACAACCTGTCAAAGCTTCCGTGGATTGCCAGGTCTGGAACCGCAGCGGCAAAGCCAAGCAGCCCAAGATCGTCCAGGGCCACGCTCGGGTGGTGGTGGAGGACGGCCCCGGCGGGCTCAAGCTGGGCTGGGACAAGGCGGAACTGGACCACATCCAGGCCGCCACCAAGGCGAAGGACCGTGGGCCTGAGCAGGCCATGGCCGCCCTGAAGGCCGAAAAGGCGGAAGCGATGCTGGACTCGGCGAAAGAGTTGCTCAGCGACCTGGAGGGCGCGGTGGTCCAGGAGGACCGCGTGGACACCTACCAGGGCAAAGCCACACGGCTGCTCGTGCTCAAGTTCGATGACAGCGGCGTGGATGAGGAGGACCGCAAGCACCTCAAGAGCTACAGCCACACCCTGAGCGTCTGGATGGGGCCAGATGGCACGCCGCTCGGCCTTCAGGACCAGAAGGACATCAAGGGCAGCTTCTTCCTCATCAGCTTCGAGGCCCACGACAAAGCCTCATACACCTTCGCCCGTTCCGGCGACCGTCTCCTCACCGCCCACGAAGAATCCATGTCGAGCGGCTCCGGGGCCGGACAGAGCAGCGAAGAGAAGACTGTGCTGGACCTGAAGCTCTAGCGCAGGACCGTCACCGCGCCGCCATCACCGGACGCGTGATCCAGCTTCGCCCAGGCCTCCAGCGTGCCCAGCAGCGCGGTGCCGTCCTGGGGCG
Organism: Holophagaceae bacterium; assembly: GCA_035687325.1. Lineage (GTDB taxonomy): Bacteria > Acidobacteriota > Holophagae > Holophagales > Holophagaceae > JAFDVN01. The sequence goes on along the minus strand of DASRXV010000014.1, from coordinate 32,871 downwards.
GCGCGGCGCTGGAGAGGCGTCCGGCGGATTCCAGGTGCAGCTCCACCCGCGCGAGATCGCCGGAGCGGGGCTCGCTCGTGAGCTCCATCACCGCCAGCGCATGCGGCGCGATCTCCGCCAAGGCCACGCTGGCGACGAGTCCGGGCGGGGTACGCAGGCCCCAGAAAGCGCAGGAACGGCCGCCCACCGTCGTGCGTATCGAAGTCCGGACAGCCTGGGGCACGGGCGTGGAGAGGAAGAGCAGGCCCGGCGCGCGGGCGAGGATGATGGCTTGGGTCGCGCGGTCGCTGCCCGCTACGGGCCGGATCACCCAGCCGCCCAGGCGCGGTTTCTGGACGCGGTTGGAGCTGCGGGTCGGCACCGTCGTGTCCACCGTGAAGCGGCCCTCCACGGGCGCCTCCGCGTCGCGGAACCAGAGCTTCATGCGGTAGCGCAGGCCCTGGGCCGGTGTTTGGGCAAAGCTGGGCAGAACCGAGATGAGAAGGAGCAGCAGCACGCGCATCCCCCAAGAATGCCATGCTGGGGCCATGCCGCTCTGCTTCGACTTGGACGGAACCCTCGGCAGCTTCGGCGGCGGCTATCTGCTGCTGCGGGAGACGCTGGCGGAACTCTGGGGCACGCCGGTGGAGAAGGCGGAGCTGGACGCCTGCGCCGGCAGCACGGACTGGGAGATCGTGGACGAGCTGCACCGGGCCCGCTTCGGGCGAGGGCTGGAGGATGACGGCTACTCGGCCTTCGAGTCCGCGTGCCTCGCGAAATTCCGCGCCACCTTCCATCCGGCCGGTCGCGCGCCCTTGCCCCACATGGGCCTGATCGAAGGTCTCGGGATCCTCCTGGACCGCGGCCACGGCGTCTGGCTCGTGAGCGGCAACTCGCCTTCAGTCCTGGATTTCAAAGCCGAGGCGCTGAAGCTGGACCCGCGCATCCCGCTCCTGGGCTCCCTGCCCCGCCACGACCGCGCGGACCTTATCCGGCGCGCGCTGGGCGGCGGCCCCGGGCCGCATCTTTACGCGGGCGACCGGCCCCACGACCGCGAGGCCGCAGCCCAGGCGGGCGTGCCCTTCCTCGCTGTGGGCGACGCCGCGCCGGGCGATCATCCAGTGCTGGCGCCGCATGCGGAAGCCGAAGCCCTTGTGGACGCGGTGGAGATGCTGCTCGCCTAAACTGGCGGGATGCCCCTGCCCGCGCTCGATCCTTCCGCCCTGCTCGCATCCCCAGATCCTGTGCGGGCGCTCGAGGCTTGGGGCCGGGAAACGCCCATGCGGCTCGCGCCCGCGCTCCACGCTCTCGCAGCGGCGCTCCGGGACAAGGATCATCCCGTCCTGCGGACCATGCCGTTGGAACTTGCTTTCGGCGAACACGCGGCCCGGCTGGACCTGCTGCTGCTGCCCAGCATCTTCGCGCCGGAGGCCTGGGGCTCCACCTTCCTCGAGGGCCTGCTGCGACGCCCGCTCCGCAGCTACCGGGGCGCCAAGATCCTCGAACTGGGCACGGGCTCCGGCTGGGTGGCGCTGGCGCTGCTGAGCCTCACGGAGGCGGAGCGCGTGCTAGGCGTGGACCTGAACCCCCAGGCCGTGCTGGTGTCGCGCCTCAACGCCGTGTTGAACGGCTATGACGCGGAGGGCCGCGAGCGGCCGGACCGGCTCGCGTCGCGCTTCGCCAGCGCGGAATCGGATCTGCTGAAGACGCCCCGGGAGCGGGGCTTCCGCGCCGATCTCGTCATGGGCTGCATCCCCCAAGTGCTGGCTCCGGCCCAGAACCTGGACAGCGCGGAAGGCCTCTACGACCTCAGCAACTACACGACCGCGCAGGGCCTCGTCGAGGACCAGTTCGGCTTGGGCCTCAACGCCCGCGCCCTGCGGGAGAGCCTCACGCTGCTGGAACCCGGCGGCAGCGTGATCCTCAACCTCGCGGGGCGCCCCGGCCCGGCGCCCCTCGATCGCATGTTCCGCAGGCGGGGCTTCGAGCCAGTGTCGCTCTGGCGCGCCCGCGTCCGCCAGGCCGAGGACACGGACATCCGCCCTCTGGTGGCGCTGGAGGCCCGCACGGGCAGCCCCTTCGCGTTCCACCTGCACCCGCAGTCGCCGGAATCTGTCAGCGCGCGCGTGGCGCAGGCGGCGTTGGAAAGCGGAAAAACCATCTTCCATGAGCTGCTGGTGGTCGAGGGCCGCCCCCGCTCAGAGGCGCTGCTGGAGCTGGCCCGCGCGCTCGAGCAACTGGGCTTCGAGGATCTGCTGGAGCGGCTGGATCTCTCCGAGGCCGGGGACGAGCAGCTGCGCTTCGTGACGCGGCTCGCGGAAGGGTTCCGCCGGAATCCCCGCGCGCCCTATCCGCACGAGGCCGGCGACGCGGGGTTCCGCCAGCGCCTGGCGGGCTTCCTCCGAAAGTTCCACGGGCTCCCGCTGGAGGCGGAGGAAGTCTTCGCGGCCCCGAGCCGCGCGGAGCTGGCCCATGCGTTGGCCATCGCCTTCGGCGGTCCGGACCTCCGCATCATCGCGAGCCAAACCCTGCGTCCCGTGCTCGCGCCCGCCTTCGCCAAGGCGGGCGCGGACGCGGTGTGGATGCATGACGATGGCGACGAGATCGCCGAGCTGGTGCCGGTGCTGAAACCGCGCCTCGTCATCCTCGCTTCGCCGACGGGCGACCTGGCGCGCCTGCTGGCGGCCTGCGAGGCCAGCGGCGCCTTCCTGGCCCTGGATGAATCGGACCGCTTCGCCATCGGCTCCCACAATCCCGAGAATCCCGGCCTCGCCTTCCTCGCGCGCAACCTGGGCTCGGGCCACCTGGCGGTGATGACGGGCCTCATCCGCAGCGAAGCCTTCCCCGACCTGGCCCTGGGCCTGTTCTTCACGCGCCACGCCGCGCTGCACCAGGCCCTGGAGGTCATCGCCGACCTGAGCTGGTCCCGGATCTCCTGCTTCCATCAGGCCTACTACGATTCGCTCTTCGACGAACTGCTCAGCTTCCGCAGTTCCGCCGCGCTGGACGGGGATCCGGCGGCGCCGCCGGAACCGGCGCGGGGCCCCGCGTTGGCCCTGTTGATGGCGGAACTTGTGGCCTTCCCGGCCTTCTCACGTCCCGCGCCGGAAGCCGGTGTCATCCGCCTCGACTACGGTGAGAACGAACTTCCGCTCCCTCTCCGGCTCCAGGAGAGCGTGCTGGAGGGGTTCCTCGCCCCCCCGGCGGCGCCACGCCCCACAAGGCCCGAAGCCCTCGGGGGCATCACGCGCTACCTGCGCGCCACGCGGCTGCCGGAGGCGAGGGAGGACCAGGTCGCCCTGGGCGCTGGCACGCAGCCCCTGCTCTTCGACGCGCTGCTGGCGCTCCGGCAGTCCCTCGGGCGGCCTCCCGTGATCTTGCTGCCCCGGGGCTCCTACGGACTCTTCCCCGCGATCGCCCGCATGGCCGGGGCCGAGGTGCGCATTCTTCAGACAAAGGCGCCGGGCTTCCTCGCCACTGGAGCGCTGGTTGCCGAGGCCGGCCCTTTCGACGCGCTGCTGCTGACGAATCCCGCCAATCCCAGCGGCGCCTCGTATTCTCCGGATGAGTTCCGCGCGCTCGTGAAACAGGCGGTGGCGAGGGGCGCCCGCGTGCTGGCGGATGAGGTCTTCGGGCTCCTCGCGGACCTGGATGGGCCCATGCCGGCGCCGCAGAACCAGTGGCTGGGGCTCTCCGGCGCCGAACGGGCCTCTCTGATGATCTTAGGGGGCCTCTCCAAGGAGTTCGCGGCGGGCGGCCTGCGCCTGGGCTGGGCCGTGAGCGCCGATACGGACTGGCTCGACGCCATGGCCCGGCTGCATCTGGACCCGCTGCCCATCAGCACCCAGCTGGCAGCGGAACGGCTGTTCTCGGACGAGTCCTCCTGGAAAGCCGGCGTGCAGGAATTGCGCGGCCAGCTCTCGGCGCGGCGGAAGGTGCTGGCCCGGGGTCTCCGCGAGCTGGGTTTCCCCATGGACTGCGAAGGCACGGGCGGGCTCTTCCTCTTCCCGTCTGTGGCGCCGCTGGCCGGAGCCGATCCCGAGGCCTTCGTCCTCGATCTCGAGCGCCGCGCCCGTGTCCGCCTCAACACGCCCGCCTGGTCGGGCACGGATACCCACGCCCGCGCCTGTTTCTCGCTGCCGGAAGCACGAATCGTGGAAGCCTTGCACCGGCTTCGTGAAGCGCTGATCTAGCCCCGCCAGAAGAGGATGGCCAGCCCCGCCAGCGCCACGGCGGCGGCGATCCAGAGGCCCGTCATCCGCACAGCCGGAGCTTGACCTTGGTCCAGGATGTGGCGGGTGGCCTCGGAGGGATTCCGCTCGGTGCCATCCCCTGTCTCGTAGGCGTGGATGAGCCAGGTCCGCGCCTTCTTGTGGCCCAGCTCCGCGGCGCGGCGGTACCAGGTCTCGGCCTCGCGCACATTCTGGAGGCGACCCTCGCCCCAGCGCAGGATCTCGGCGAAGCGGAACATGCCTTCGGTATTCCCTGCCTCCGCCGCGCGCTCGAACCAGAGCGAGGCGTAGCCGCGCTCCAGGGGGAAATCCTTCGATCCGTGGTAGAAGGCGTCGCCCACTTTCACCATGGCGTCGGAGTCGCCTTCCTCCGCCGCCTTGAGCAGACCGGCCTTGGTGCCCAGCATGGCGCCAAGGTGGAAACTGCCTGTGGTTCTCTCTGGAACGCCAGCCTGGGCCATCGTCCACCTCATCCATGGGGAAATGTCGGCACGAGCATGCGCCCCGCAAGGGGCGATGACAAGACCAATCCAACATTTCCAGGAAAGATTCAGGCGTGGGCAGCGGCAGTCCAGGCCTCCGCCTCCTGGACATCCCGCCGGACACCGTGACCGGAGCGGAGCGCGTCCACCAGACGGCGGAAGCGCCAGATGTGGCGCTGGCGGCGGCCGAAGAGAAGGTAGTAGGCCGCAATCACGATGAGCGGAAGGCCGAAGGTGAGGACGGACCCGATAAGCAGGATCACGGCCAGGCTCAGCGCCATGGCAATCACCAGGAGCGTGAACAGCGGCGGCGCCTAAGGCTGGCGGAGCAGCGCGGCGAAACCCCGGTCCACGGCGTGGACGGCGGCGACCTCGGCGCGCACCAGCGGATCGCGGGACTCCATGGGCTTCAGCAGGCCCGCCCGCAGCGTGCGCGGCGGCATGGACGCTGCGCGGTTCCGCCACGCGGCTGCGCCTTCCACATCGCCCGATTCCTCCAGCCATTTCACCAACGATTCCGCGGCTGGACGGAATCCCGCCTCCGCTGCGCGGGTCAGCCACCGGCGGGCCTGCTCCGCATCGCGCTCCTTCCCCGGCCCCCAGCGAAGACAATCCGCCAGGCGCATCATGGCTTCCACATGGCTCTGCTCCGCCGCGCGACGGAGGTTGATGGCCGGCTCCCCCGCGTCGAAGAGCCCCTCCGCCTCCAACAGCGCGTGCTCAAAGCGGGCATCCGCGTCCCCCAGCGCCATGGCGCGGTCGAGGCAGGCCAGGGCCACATCGCCGTGATGGGCTTCCCGCGCCCAGCGCAGCCAGAGCCGGGCCGGATCGCGCCGGAACCGGGCTGGGAGCGATCTGGTCTGCATTTCGATCCACCCCAGCACTCGCAAGCGGGCTCCCTGAAATGGGATCATCCTCGCATGGCTTCTCCGCTCATCTCCGCTTCCGATCTCGCCGCGCTGAAGGACAAGGTGCGCCTGCTCGACTGCCGTCCTGCGGCGGCCTACGGGGCGGGCCATCTGCCCGGCGCGCTGAACGCGGATCTGGATCGCGACCTCAGCCGCGCGATGGAGGAGGGCTTCGATCCTGCCAAAGGCGGACGCCATCCGCTGCCGGACCTGCGCGCTTGGCGCGACACCCTGGGCTGCTGGGGCATCACGCCTGATACCGCCGTCGTCTGCTATGACGACCAGGGAGGTGCCAACGCCGCGGCACGGGCCTGGTGGATGCTCCGCGCCGCGGGCCACGAGCGCGTCCGCGTGCTGGACGGCGGGCTCGCGGCTGGGATTGCCGCGGGCCTCGCGCTGACGACGGACACGCCCTCCGTCGAAACCGCTCCGCCCTATCCGGCTTCCCATTGGCAGTGGACTACCGTGGATATCGGCGTGGTGGAGAAGCTGGCGGGCCATTCCGGCTGGACCGTCCTCGATGTGCGCTCGGCGCCCCGCTACCGCGGCGAGACCGAGCCCATTGACCCGGTCGCGGGCCACATCCCCAGCGCGAAGAACCTGCCCTTCTCGGAGAACCTCGAAGCGGACGGCCGGTTCAAATCCTTCGCAGCCCTTCGCGAACTCTACAGCGGTCTCGATCCCGCACGCCTCGTCGTCCACTGCGGCAGCGGCGTGACGGCTTGCCACACCCTCCTGGCCCTGGATGCCGCGGGTCTGCCCGGCGGCGCGCTCTTCGTGGGCAGCTGGGGCGAGTGGTGCCGTTCAGATCGAGCCATCGCCACTGGCGCTGATTCTTGAATCCCTGGCGCGGACTGGGCGGATTGCCGCGAGAGGTGTGGATCCTCTCAGGCGCCACCCTGCTCAATCGCGCGGGGACCATGGCCCTGCCCTTCCTCGCGCTCTACGCGACCCAAGGCATGGGCTTTACGCCCGCGCGGGCGGGCGAGGCCATGCTGGCCTACGGCGCGGCCGCGCTGGTGGCGGCGCCGCTGGGTGGACACCTCAGCGACCGCAGCGGCTCGCTGCGCGTCATGCGGATCTCCCTCGCGCTGTCCGCGCTGCTCATGATGGCCATTCCCCTCGTGCGCAGCTGGCCCGCCATGCTCGCCCTCGTGATGCTCTGGGCTCTCGCCGGAGAGAGCTTCCGCCCCGCGAGCATGGCCATCCTCACGGATCTCGCCCCGGGGGACCGGCGCAAGGCCGTGTTCTCCCTCAACCGCCTCGCCATCAACCTGGGCATGAGCATCGGCCCCGTGCTGGGCGGCCTGCTGGCACAACATTCCTTCCATGCGCTGTTCTGGGCCGACGGCGCCACCTCGCTGGGGGCGGCCCTCGTCCTGTTGCTGGCCGTCCGCAGCGACCCGTCGCGCCACTCGGCGGACCACCCGCCGCGCCACCCTTTCACAGCGCTGGCGGACCGGCGCCTCAGGCTCTTCCTGCTGGCGCTCATCCCCGTGATGGTGGTCTTCCTCCAACACGAGGGCGCGATGCCCGTGTTCCTCGTGAAGGATCTCGGATTCACGCCCGCCTTCTACGGCAGCCTCTTCACGCTGAACACGGCCCTCATCGTGCTGCTGGAGGTGAGGATCAACCTCGCGACGGCCTACTGGCCCAGCCGCCGGACGCTGATGCTGGGCGCGCTGCTCACGGCGGGCGGCTTTGGCGCGCTGGCCTTCCTCCACGGGCGACTCGCCATCTGGGCCACGGTGCTGGTGTGGACCTTCGGCGAGATGACGCTGATGCCCGCCATGAGCGACCATGTGGCGCACCTGGCGCCGCCCGAGCGGCGCGGCGAATACATGGGCCTCTTCTCCATGGCCGTGAGCGTGGCCTTCACCACCGGCCCCTGGTTCGGACTGCTGCTCCTGGGCCGCTACGGCGCGACGGCGTTGTGGATCTTCATGGGTCTGTTCGGCGCGCTGTCCGCGCTGGCCTTCTGGCGCGTGGTGAGGGTCAACGGCCCAACGCCCGCTTGAGGCCCTCCGCCAGCCGCTCCTCCTGCACGCCAGACCAGGCATCCAGCACCTTGCCTTCGCGGTCCAGGAGGAAGGTGGTCGGGATGGCGCCCACACGACCCAGGGGCGCGAGGCCGCGCGGGCCATCGGGCACGAGGCCTGGCAGCGCGGCGAGGTCGGTATGGGATTGGAGGAAGGGCGTGACGGCCTTGAACCCGTCGTCATCCACGGAGACGGGGATCACGGTGTAGTCCTTGCCGCCCGCCGCGGCCAGCTTGGCCAGGTCCGGCAGGCTCTTCCGGCAGGGCGGGCACCAGGTGGCCCACACATCCACGATCACCACCTTGCCCTTCTCTTCGACAAGCGTGTGCCGCGCGCCCGCGGCATCGAGGTAGGCCACGGCGGACACATCCTGCCCTTTGCGCGCCAGACCCGACTCGCCCCGGGAGAGGCTGCTGCGCATGAGCCAGAAGAGGCCGCCGAAGAGCAGCAGCGCAGCCAAGACAACGCCGCCCATGCCGAAGAGGAGGGCCTTCAGCCACGCGGGCAACTTGGACGGCTGGGAAATCGCATCCATAAACGCTCCTGAGACCTCCAGTGTCAGGCCTCAGGCGCCCCGTCTCAATCGTTCAAAGCGGTCACTCGAGATACTCGGTGGCCTCCCAGGTCTCCGCCTCTTCCCGGTGCCGCTGATGCGCCAGTTCGCGCACCTGCTCCATGGGCAGCCGTGTCGCGTTGGCCAGCACCCGCGCCTTGGCGGCGGCCCGCCGCTCCAACCCGTTGAAGGAAACGACATCCATCCTGCGCTCGACGCCATCCCAGGCCATGGCCCACCCCCGTGGATGTCAAGTTAGGCCTCCGCCCCGGCTCCACCAGTCCGCAACGGCCGATTCCCCGTTAAAGTTGCCTTTTGCTTGAGGACACCATGCCTTACCGCCATCCCGACTTCGCCAAGCTGGGCCTCGCGAGCGCCCCCGAGTGCGCCTTCGCCCCCGCGCCCAAGGACGGGACCTTGCCGGACGGCTTCATGAGCACCACCAACTTCCCCACCTATGTGCATGTGGGCGGGAAGTGGCGCATGCCGGAAATGCCCCGCATGGATTCGCACCTCGTGTGGGATCCGAAAAGCGAACGCCTCCTCATCAAGGAGTTCCGCCTCGTGAAGAAGGGCGACCTCGTGGCCGTGGCCACGAAGGAGGACGGCAGCGAGGGCGTGCTCGTGTGGGACAAGGGTTTCGCCGGGGAGACGGACGCCACGCACGCGGAGGCCTTCGGCTTCATGTCCAGCGAGGTGAGCCGCGAGAAGCCCGTGAACTACGAGGCCATCTTCAAGCAGTTCATGGAGAACCGCGGCGCCAAGGGGCACATCCTCTGGGTCATCGGGCCCGCCCTTGTCCACGCCCGGGGCCGCGACGCCATGGAGTGGCTCATCCATCATGGCTTCGCCCACTGCGTCTTCGCGGGCAACGCCGTGGGCGTCCATGATGTGGAGGCGGCGCTCTTCGGCTCCACGCTGGGCATGAAGAAGGACGGCACGCCGGAGGTCGGCGGCCACGCCTACCACATGCGCGCCATCAACGAGGTGAAGAAGGCCGGCAGCATCAAGGCCCTCGTGGAGCAGGGCAAGGTGAAGGACGGCATCATGCACGCCTGCACCGTGACCAACACGCCCTTCATTCTCGCCGGATCCATCCGCGATGATGGTCCCCTGCCCGAGACCATCCCCGACGCGCTGGAAGCCCAGGGCGCCATGCGCGAGTACACCAACAAGGCCACCATGGTCGTGATGGTGGCCACGGCTCTCCACAGCATCGCCGCTGGCAACATGCTCCCCACCTTCTGCACCAAGCCCGACGGCGAGATGGCCGAGATCACCACCATCTGCGTGGACCAGACCGAGTTCCTCGTGAGCAAGCTGAAGGACCGCGGCACTCACCAGGCGTTTGGCGTCGTGACGAACGCCCAGGACTTCATGCGGTTGATCCAGCTGGAGCTTATGAGCAGGATCTGAACCCGTCAGCCGTAGCCTCAGCCCCGTTCGCCGATCCCCACCCGCCGTTCATCGGCAACCGCGGTTGGGACGGAGCTCCTTAGCTAAGCTTGAGGCTCCGCCGGGAGTCCGCTCATGAGCCGTCGAGGCAAAGTCTGGTCCGCGATCATCGGAGGCGTCATCGTCGTCGCCTCTCTGGCCGCCCTCTTCGGCCGGGGCGGGGACGATTCGGACAGGTTCTCCTGGGACGCCATCTCCAAGGGCGACATCCGCGAGATCATCAGCGCCAGCGGGGAGATCCAGGCGAAAACGCGCATCAACATCGGCACCACCATCGGCGGCGAGATCAAGGCCATCCCCGTGAAGGACGGCCAGGATGTAAGGAAGGGCGATGTGCTCGTCACGCTGGACCGCGTGCGGTTGGGCCAGGCGGTCGCGCAGGCCAGCGCCGCGCTGGATGGCGCCCGCCGCGATCAGGCGCGCATCAAGGCCGCCATGGACACGGCCGAATCCACCTGGAGCCGCCAGGACGCGCTGCGCCAGCAGGGCCTCATCAGCGATGAGGCGTGGCGGCAGGCCAAGCTGGCCAAGGACAGCGCCGAGCTGAGCTATCAGACCTCGCGGACTCAAGTGGCCCAGATGGCCGCCAACCTCGGCCAGGTGCGGGACAGCCTCAACAAGGGCGAGGTGCGCGCACCCATCGACGGCAAGGTGACGAGCCTGAAGGCCGAGATGGGCGAGATGGCCATCCCCGGCCAGAGCAACCTGCCCGGCGCCACGCTCATGATCATCTCCGACATGCACGAGCTGATGGCGGAGGTGAAGGTGAACGAAAACGAGGTGGTGCGCCTCCACCCGGGCCAGGACGCCCAGGTGGCCGTGGACAGCCTGCCGGGCCGCGTCTTCGACGCGAAGGTCTACGAGGTCGCCACCGGCAGCGAGGGCGGTGTGGGCCAGGACGCGAACATGTACCTCGTGAAAGTGGCCCTCGCCATGTCCGGCCCCGACATCGCCCTGCTGCGTCCCGGCATGAGCGCCCGCGGCGTCATCCTCTCCCGCCAAGTGCGGAACGCGCTGCGGGTGCCGCTCCAGTCCGTGCTGGAGAGGGACATGAGCCCGGAGGACGCGGCGAAGAAGGGCCTGCTCGTGGCGCCCATGCGCAATGTGGTGATGGTGGTGAAGAACGGCCGCGCGGAGGAGCGCGAGGTCCAGTTGGGCATCGCCAACACGGAGTATTTCGAGGTGAAGGGCGGCCTTGCCGATGGCGACAAGGTGCTCACAGGCCCCCTGCGCAAACTGCGGGAGCTGAAGGACCGCGCCCAGTTGGAGCTGAGGGAGAAGTCCGATTCGCAGATCACCGCAGAGGCGGACAAACGCAAGGCGCGGAGCTCGAAATGAACATCCAGGAGCCCGTCTCCGCCGCCATCCGGGCGCTCAAGGCCAACAAACTCCGGAGTGCGCTCACGACGCTGGGCATCATCATCGGCGTGGCGGCAGTGATCGTGGTGGTGAGCCTCATCCAGGGGCTCCAGAAGAGCGTGCTCAAGCAGATCGAGAAGGCCGGCAGCCAGACTCTCTTCATCCGGCCCGTGTTCCCCACGGACATGCCTTTCGCCGAATACCTGAAGATCAAGAACAAGGATCTCACGCTAGAGGACATGCGGGCCTTGGGCCGTGCGGTGCCCCAGATCTCGCAGTTGACGCCGCTCTTCTTCACGGGCGCGGAGGTGAAGGCCGAGGGGCGCAGCACCACCGTCAACCTCGTGATGACGGACGAAAGCTACCTGGAGCTGAACAGCATCAACCTCACCACCGGCCGCAACTTCGTGCCCTCGGACCTGCGGCTCCAGAACAAGGTGGCCATCGTGGGCCCTCATGTGCTGGAGAAGCTGGGCATCACCGGCAACCCGCTGGGCCGCCTCATCCAGACGCCCACCCAGTCCCTGGAGATCATCGGGGTGCTGGAGGAGCAGGGCAGCTCGCTGGGCAACGATCCCGACAGCAACATCCTCATGCCGCTCACGACGGGGCTCGCCACGCTCTCGGACGCGAACCGGCGCCAGCTTTTCTTCCAAGCCCGCATCGACCCCAAGCTCACGGCCGATGACGGTGCGGAGCTGCTCACGGAATCGTTGAGGCGCATCAAGGGCCTGCGGGCCGGGGAACCGGAAGGCTTCCATGTCTTCAGCCCCAAGCAGATCACCAGCATCATCGGCGGCATCACCTCGGCCATCACGGCCGTGGCCGGCGGCATGGTGTCCATCGCCCTGCTGGTGGGCGGCATCGGCATCATGAACATCATGCTGGTGAGCGTGACGGAGCGGACCCGCGAGATCGGCGTGCGCAAGGCCGTGGGAGCGAAGCGGAGGGATGTGCTGCTCCAATTCCTCGTGGAGGCGGCCTTCCTCTGCGTCGCGGGCGGCGCCATGGGCATCTGCCTGGGCTTCATCGCGGGCGCGGCGCTGGGCAAGGCCCTCTTCGGCACCATCGGCCTCGTGCCCCTCTGGGCGGTCATCTCCGCCTTCGCCGTGCCCGCCGCCATCGGCCTCGTCTTCGGCCTCTACCCCGCCGCCAAGGCCAGCAAGCTGGATCCCATCGACGCCCTGCGCTACGAGTGACCGCTCATCCGGCCTAGGGCGCCGTTCGGCCCCGCGCCCGCGCCAGCCATCGAAAGGCGGTTCCCCGCCGCGGGAATTTCCCTAATCTGAGACCACCCCATCAGGAGATCCCATGAGTGATGCCCTCTACGGCGACCAGACGCCCCAAGCCAAAGCGAAAGCGCCGTCCCTCCTCGAACAGATCGAGGGCGTGTTCACCGCGCCGCGCGCCCTGTTCGACCGGCTGAGTCAGGCCCCCAGCTGGCTGCCCGCCCTCCTCCTGGCCATGGGCCTCGGCCTCGTGGTGGCCATCGCTTGGGGACTCAAGGTGGACGCGGACGCCATGATCCGCCCCGGCCTTGAAAGAAACCCTCAGATGACCGCGGACCAGATCGACACGGCCGTCCAGATGGGGTCGAAGTTCATCCTGCCCTTCGGCATCCTGGGCGTCCTCTTCGGCATCCCGATCTTCACCCTCATCGCGGGCCTCATCAACTGGGGCCTCGGCCGGGGCATGACGGAGCCCGGCGCCAACGCGCCCTCCTTCTTGCAAGGCCTGTCGGCGGCGGTGGTGCCTTCCCTCGTGCGCCTGCCGGACACTCTGATCGTCATCGCCGTCTGCCTGCTCAAGCCTGTGGGCGGGATGAAGCCGGACCAGCTGGCGCCGACCTCGCTCGGCTACTTCATCCACACGGCTTCGCCGAAGCTGCAGGCGTTGCTCTACGCGCTCAACCCCTTCACCATCGCCAGCATGGTGATGCTCTACCTGGCCATGCGCCACACAGTGAAGGCCAAGGCTTCCGGCGCCGCCATCGCCGTGGGCATCTTCGTCTTCGTCATTCTGCTCGGTGTGATGTTCGCCAAGTAACAAGCACCTTGGTAATGGAGAAGGCCCGGGCAGCAACGCCCAGGCCTTCTCCGTTCACACCTCAGTCAAAACTGCCCGCGCTGGACCGGCTTCGGGGCGGCATCCGCCGTACCCTTGGCGCGCAGCTCGGAGGCCATCTCGGGCGTGACACCCTTGGCCATGTCCTCGGCTTCGGCCTGGCGTAGCGCGTCGGCGTAAGAGGGCGGCGCGGGCGCCAGTTCCGCGGCGTGGCGGGACGTGTGGGCTCGCGCGGCCACGGCGGCTCCGGCGATGAGCGCCACGACGATGGCGGTGAGGATGGCGATGGCGGTGGTCTTGGAGCGGGTGCCGGCCTGGGGGAAGGCGGGCGGGTTCGAGATCTGCGTCATGGGGCCTGTCTCCTTCCGGATGCGCAATGGCCAGGACCGCCTCAAGGTGAAACGGAACCTGGCCATCGCTGAGAAACAAACCCATCCGGGCAAAGACGAGTATCCGGTGGCCCAATAGTGGTTTCAAGGCGCGTAAAACAAGATTTACTTCGCGATGATGAATTAAACATACCGTCATGGCAGAGTCATCAAATGCCCGCTCCGGCACCATGGAAGCGCCACAGACCATTCTGGACCGCGACGCGTCGGTGACGGTCTCTGTCTCCTAAACTGGGGTTCTGGAGTCCACATGTCCAAGACCGTCCGCATCGCCAACGGCCAGGGTTTCTGGGGAGACAGCATCGACGCCCCGGTGCGGCTCGTGGAATACGGCAACATCGACTTCCTCACGCTGGACTACCTGGCGGAGGTGACGCTCTCCATCATGCAGAAGCAGAAGCGCAAGGACCCGAAGCTGGGCTACGCGACGGACTTCGTGGACCTCATGCGGCGCGTGCTGCCGGACCTCAAGAAGAAGAACATCCGCGTCATCGCCAACGCCGGCGGCGTGAATCCCGTGGCCTGCCGCGCCGCCATCATGGAAGTGGCGAAGCAGCTGGGCGTGACGGGCCTGAAGATCGCCACGGTGACGGGCGACGATGTGCTGGCGCGGCTGGACGAGTTCAAGAAGAAGGGCCTCCAGCTCGCCAACATGGACACGGGCGAGGGGCTCTTCGACGCCGAGCGCGACATCATCAGCGCCAATGTCTACATGCCCACGCAATGCATGGTGGAGGCGCTGGACGCGGGCGCGGACATCGTCCTCACGGGCCGCTGCACGGATCCCGGCCTCACGCTGGCGCCGCTCATGCACACCTTCAAGTGGTCCTGGGAGGATTGGGACCGCCTCTCGGCGGGCACGGTGGCGGGCCACATCCTCGAATGCGGCGCCCAGGCCACGGGCGGCAATTTCTCGCGCTGGTGGGAAGTGCCCGAGCTGTGGAAGGTGGGCTATCCCATCGCTGAAGTGAGCGAGGACGGCACCTTCATCGTCACCAAGCCTGAAGGCAGCGGCGGCATGGTGACGGTGGATACCGTGAGCGAGCAGCTCGTGTACGAGATGGGCGACCCGCGCCACTACATCACGCCGGATTGCGTGGCGGATTTCACGAGCATCCGCCTGGCGCAGGAAGGCAAGGACCGCGTCCGCGTGAGCGGCGTGAAGGGCCAGCCCAAGACGCCCTTCCTCAAGGTGAGCGGCGCCTACCTGAAGGGCTACAAGGCGACGGGCCAGCTCACGCTCAGCGGCCCGCGGGCCTTGGACAAGGCGAAACTATGCGCGGACATCGTGTGGAAGCGCCTGGAGGCCGCAGGCTCCGTCTACGAACACACGGACGCCGAATACCTGGGCGCCTCCGTGGTCCACGCCGGCATCGCGCCCGAGGTGGCCGAGCCCGCGGAGGTCGTGTTGCGCCTTAGCGTGAAAGACTCCAGCAAGAAGAAGGTGGAGCGCTTCGGCCGCGAGATCGCGCCGCTCGTCACCGCGGGCCCCGCGGGCGTGACGGGTTTCGCGGGAGGCCGTCCTAAGGCCGCGGAGATCGTGGCCTACTGGCCCGCCCTCATCCCCCGCGAGGAAATCTCGTGGCAGGTCAGCGTTGAGGAAGTGTAAGGACCTGGAATAAACCTCGGGGCCCCTCGCGGCATCCCAAGCTTTGATCCATCCTTATGCCGGAGGCCCGCCATGAAGACGACCCCCCGGTCCCTGATCGCCCCCCTGCTCGCCTTCGGCGCGTTGGCTTCCCTGGTTAGCTGCTACCACGATACCTACGGGAACCAGGCCTACGACCTGGCCCTTGGAGTCGTCGCCCTGGACCTGGACGGCAACGGGCGGACGGATGTGGTCACCGCTTTCGACCGGGACCTGTCCGACGGCACCGACGTTAGCTTCGTCTCCACTCGCCTGGACCAGGGCACGAGCGGCATCAACTTCGGATCGCCCATCCGCTCCGCGGGCGGCGTGGACCCGGGTCCCATCGTCGCGGCGGACCTGAACGGCGACGGCCACCCGGATCTCGTGCTCTGCAACGGCGCCCGGACCACGGTGACCCTCCTCTACGGCAGCGCCACCACGCCCGGAACCTTCGGCTCCGCGGTGGACCTCCAGCTCGGCGCGAACCGGTACGCCTACGCGGTGGCCGTGGCGGATTTCAATGGCGACGGCAAGAAGGACATCGCCGTGGCCGCCAGCGGCGGCAGCGATGTGCTGCTCTTCCTCCAGAACGCGGGGGGCGGCTTCACGGGCGTGACGCCCAGCTCCGTCGCCGTGGGCGCCACGCCCTACTGCATCGCCGCCGCGCCGCTTTCCGGCCCGAACCAGGATCTCGCCGTGGGGCTGAGCACCGGCCAGCTGGCCGTCCTCAAAGGCAACGGGAACGGGACCTTCCAGGCTCCCGTCGCTTACGCCTGCGGCACTGTGCCGGCGTCCATCAAGATCGCCGATCTCGACGGCGTCAACGGCCCCGACATCGCCGTGGTGGATTACAGCACGGCCAGCCATGTGTGGATCTACCTCAACGGCGGCACCGGCGCCTTCGCGGCGGGCGTCTCCTATCCCACAGGCGATGCCTACGCGCTGGATCTCGCCATCGGCGATCTCAACGGTGATGGCAAGCCCGACATCGCCGTGGCGAACTCCGGCGTTCCGGGCGACCCCGGGAGCCTCTCCGTGCTCCTCAATACCGGCAGCGGCGCCTTTAGCGCGGCAACTCGTTACCGCGGCATTCAGGGACCGACCTCCGTGGCCATCGCGGACATCGACGGCGACGGCAAGAACGACCTCATCAGCGCCGATGGCGCGGGCGTGGTCCGGCTTCAGAACCCCGCGATGCCCGGGCAGTTCCTTCCGCCGGTGCAGCTCTACTACTGATTCAGCCCTAGCCCTGGACCCAGACAGGCTCCAGGCCCAGCAGCTTCGCCACGGCCTCGCGGGCGCGGGGGCCGGGGTCCACGGTGAAGTCGTTGACCCACATCTGCACATACTCGCTGATCATGTCGCGGTCCATGCCGCGGCCGAAGGACTGGCTGTAGTCCACGCTCTCCCAGTGGCGCGCGCGGGCCATTTCCACACTGCGGCGCATGAGCGAGGCGAAGCGCGCCTTCACAGCCGGGTCGAGATCCGAGCGGATGGCGTTGCCGCCCATGGGCAGCGGCAGATCGTAGGCCTCCTTCCACCACCGGCCCAGATCCTCCACGAGATGGAGGCCCGCCTGCTTGTACATGAGCTGGCTTTCGTGGATGAGAAGGCCCGCGTCGTGGCGACCGGCCGCCACATCGTCGAGGATCTTGTCGAAGTCCACCAGCTCGTGGATGAGCTCGATGCCCTTCGCCTTGCACCACAGCTTGAAGCTGAGGAAGGCGCTGGTGCGCAGGCCGGGGATGGCGATGTTCTTGCCCTGCAACGCGGCGGCGGACGATGGATGCAGGCTCACCACCAACGGGCCGCGGCCCTCCTGGATGCTGGACCCGGCCGTGAGCAGGTCGTACTTGCCCCGCAGCTCGGGATAAGCACCGAAGCTGATGGCCGTCACATCGTAGCGACCCTCCAGGGCCTCAGTGTTCAGCGTCTCGATGTCCTTGCGGATGAAGTCGATCTCGAAGCCTTCCGGGTCCATCCAGCCCAGCGCCAGCGGCGCCATCATGTAGGCGTCGTCGCTGTCCGGGGAATGCGCGATGGTGAACCGCATCAGTACCCGAACCCGTCCCTGCGGACATGGGTGCGGGGCTTCGCTTCGTGATCCTGAAGGGCGCCCTCGATGACTTCGCCGATGAAGAGGTCGTGGTCGCCGCCGGTCTGGAGCGTCTCGCGGTGTTTCAGCACAAGGTAGGCGTAGCCGTCCTTGAAGACGGGGGCCTTCCCGTGCGCCAGGAGCGTGTGGGCGTCCTCGGCCCAGGGGTCCACGCCGGGCTCGAAGCCGCGGCCGTAGCGCTTCAGGGGCTCGTGGTCGCCTTCCTTGAGGAGGTTCAACGCGAAGTGGCCGCTGGCTTTGATGAGCGTCTCGATGGGGCGGCCGGCCTTGATGCAGACGGCCACGAGGGGCGGCTCGAAGCTCACCTGTTGGAACCAGGACGCCAGGAATCCCGTGCGCTCGGCCCCGTGCTGGGCTGTGGCGATGGCGAGGCCGCTGGGGATCTTCCCCAGGGCAGGACCGGCTGTGGATTTCAGATCGGACATGAGGACTCCAGAAGGCTAGTCACAGAGATCGCGGAGCGAGCGCAGAGAACACAGAATAAATGCTTTTCCGCGCCTTCCACGTTCTTCTGCGCCCTCTGCGACCAGCTCAGTTCGCGGACGGCTCGCCTGCCTTCGGCGCCAGCTTGGCCTTCACGCGCTCGATGGCCTTGGCGGCCACGGCGTAGCGGGGGTTCTCGTCCAGAGCCGCGCGGTAGTGCTTCAGCGCCTGGTCCAGATCGCCCCGCCGCTCGTAGACGCGACCCAGGTTGAAGTGGGGGAAGCAGTAGCTCTCGTAGCGCTGGGCCTTGAGGGCCATCTTCAGCCAGGGGATGGCGTCGTCCAGCTCACCCTGCTCCAGGTAGTAGGCGCCGATGTCGTTGTAGGGGTTGCCGAACTCGGGATCGAGATCGATGGCCCGGTGGCAGTCCTCGATGGCGGCGTCGAAGTCCTTCTCGAAACTCTTGGCCCAGCCCCGGAAGGTGTAGGCCTCCGCCGTGGGGCAGACCTCGATGGAATCCGTGTAGAGCTCGATGGCCTTTTCCAGGTCGCCCTTCATGTGGAGCTGGTAGGCCTTGCCCACCACCTCCATGGCCTCCTGCCGCCTGTCCTGGGCTTCCTGCTCGTCGCTCATGGCCATAAGGATAATCTTCCTACAGCCCTTGCAAGCGCAGCAGTGTGACGGCCTGCCAGATGATGTAGCCGCCCATGGCCGCCACCAGCAGGCCGCCCAGGCGGAGGAGGCGCTGTTTCCAGGCCTGGCTCAGCTTGGTTGACAGGAGCCCCAGTCCCAGCAGGAGCGGCATGTTGCCGAAGCCGAAGGCCGCCATCCCCGCCGCGCCCATGCGCCAGGAACCATAGTCGAGGGTCTTGAGCAGCATCATGTAGACGAGCCCGCAGGGGATGAGGCCCCAGAGCATGCCCAGCAGCCAGGGGCCGCCCCCGCTACGGAGGCCCCCGCCCAGGAGGTTCGAGAGGGCCTTGGGCAGCTTGAATTCCATCAGGGCATCCGCCCGGCGCCCCAGCAGCATGAAGAGCCCCAACAGCAGCATGAGGAAGCCGATGGCCAGCTTCACCCAGACCTGCCAGGGCCAGGCCTGAGCCGCCATGAGCGCCGCGCCCTCGGGCCGGCAGCATGCGTGCATGTCCTGGATGGTCTGGATGCGGGCGAAGCCGCCCACGAAGCCGATGGCCGCGCCCAGCACGGTGTAGGTCGTCACGCGCCCCAGCTGGAAGATGAGATGCCGCGGCCAGAGTTTCCCTCCGCGCCGGGCCTGGGACACGCCGAAAGCCGCCACGATGGGCCCGCACATGCCCGCGCAGTGGCCAATGGAACCCAGCAGACCCGCCACCCACATGACGAACAGCCAAGGCGCCGCATGGGGCATGTTCAGCCAGTGTTCAAGCATCCGGAATCCCGCCTCAGAAATTGTAGTGCACGCCCACGGAGGCGAGGAAGCGGGGCTCGATCTGGTAGCCCGTCACATGCTGATAGACGGGGATCTGGACGAAGGCGTAGAGGTGCAGCTGGTTGCTGAGGTGGACCGTCACGCCGGGGCTCAGGTATGCCAGTGTCGCGCCGCTGTTGGGCGTGTCCGCCTCCGGTCCCGTCTCGGGCTTCTCCGCCCGCACATTGACTTGCAGCGCGGGTGTCACGGATTTCCAGCCTGCGTAGCGCACGCCGAGGTTCGCGTTGATCCCGTCGCCAGGACGGAAGCCCGATTGGTGCGACACAGCCGATTGGAAAGAAGCCTGGGCGAAGTAGCCCCAGTCCATGGAGAGTTCGCCGAACTTGTAGATCCCGAGGATCAGGTCCGTGCTGCCAGTGCCCAGCTGGAGCCCGCGATCCACGAGCTGCCCCGCCTGAGGGCCCGAGCCAAAGGTGTCATCCGTCCGGCCCGTGGGCAGCTTCACACCGAACTGCACGCCGAAGGAATGGTCCTCCGCGAACCCCTGGTAGCGGCCGATGAGGCGCACATCGCCCAAGCCGGAACTGCGGGAGGAGGACACCTCTGTGTCGCCTCCCGCGATGGTCTCGTGGGTCCGGACGAAGGACGGGACCATCGCCGTCACGCCCCAGTTGGCGTTGGGGCTCCAGTCCAGCATGAGTGTGGTGTTCCTGTTGATGGTCTGGCGCTGGATCTCCCGGTCCGTGGGAAAGCTGATCCCGGCCAGATCTACGCGGCCCAGGCCCTGCCGGAGCTGGTCCTGGTTGAAGTAGTCGAAGCGGAGGTCCAGGCGGAACCCCGCGCCGGAGGCGTAGCCCTGCGCTGACCAGTCGGAGTTCAGCGTGCATCCGCAGGCGCCGCAGGCCGAGGCGGGAAGGGCCGCGGCCACGAGAGCGCAGAAAACGGGGATGCGGAAACGCGACAAGGCAGCTCCTCAGAACTCATCTTAGCCTCCTCGAAACCGCGCCAACCGCACCGCGGAGGCCGGAGGGTCCGGTTTCCCGGACCCGGCTGCTAAACTGGCCCCGCCCTAACGGCACGGCGGGTCCCTGCACAGCGGCCTTGAGGCCCACCCGCCCTGAGGAGAACAGATGCCTGTCGCCACCAGCCTCCAAACACCCAGCTATGTCCAGAACAAGAAGTTGATCGCCTGGGTGGAGGAGGTGGCAAGCTTATGCCAGCCGGACAGCATCCACTGGTGCGATGGCAGCCAAGAGGAATACGACGCGCTCTGCGAGCAGATGGTCCAGAGCGGCACCTTCAAGAAGCTGAACCCCGCCAAGCGGCCCGGCTCCTTCCTCGCGCTCTCCGACCCGGCCGATGTGGCCCGCGTGGAAGACCGCACTTTCATCTGCAGCGAGCACAAGCAGGACGCGGGCCCCAACAACAACTGGGTGGCCCCGGCCGAGATGAGGGAGAAGCTCCGGGGCCTCTTCAAGGGCTGCATGAAGGGCCGCACGCTCTATGTCATCCCCTTCAGCATGGGCCCCCTCGGCAGCGAGATCGCCCACATCGGAGTGGAGATCAGCGATTCCCCCTATGTGGCCGCGAACATGCGGATCATGACGCGCATGGGCAAGGCCGTGCACGAGGTGCTGGGCGATGGGGACTTCGTCCCCGCCCTCCACAGCGTGGGCGCGCCGCTCGCGGACGGGCAGAAGGATGTGCCCTGGCCCTGCAACGCAAGCAACAAGTACATCTGCCATTTCCCCGAGACCCGCGAGATCTGGTCCTTCGGCTCCGGATACGGCGGCAACGCGTTGCTGGGCAAGAAGTGCTTCGCCCTCCGCATCGCGTCCACCATGGCCCGGGATGAAGGCTGGCTGGCGGAGCACATGCTCATCCTGGGCCTGCAGGAGCCGGACAAGGACGGCAAGAAGACCTATGTGGCCGCCGCCTTCCCGAGCGCCTGCGGCAAGACCAATTTCGCCATGCTCCAGATGCCCGAACGGTTCAAGGACTACAAAGTCACGACCGTGGGCGACGACATCGCCTGGATCAAGCCCGGCAAGGACGGCCGCCTCTACGCCATCAACCCGGAGGCCGGCTTCTTCGGCGTGGCGCCCGGCACGAGCATGAAGTCCAACCCCAACGCCATGCTCACCATCACGAAGAACTGCATCTTCACCAATGTGGCGCTCACGGCCGATGGCGATGTGTGGTGGGAGGGCATGACGGACGAGGTGCCGGAAGGCCTCACCAACTGGCAGGGCCAGCCCCACGACAAGGCCGGCGGCAAGCCTGCCGCGCACCCGAACTCGCGCTTCACGGCCCCCGCCGGGCAGTGCCCCAGCATCGACCCCAAGTGGGAGGATCCGGGCGGCGTGCCCATCGGCGCCTTCATCTTCGGAGGGCGCCGCGCCACCACGGTGCCGCTCGTGGTGCAGGCCCACAATTGGAGTTTCGGCGTCTACGCGGCCGCCACGGTCGGTTCCGAGATGACTGCCGCCGCCGCGGGCAAGATCGGCGAGGTGCGCCGCGACCCCTTCGCCATGCTGCCCTTCTGCGGCTACCACATGGGCGACTACTTCAACCACTGGCTCCAGATGGGCCGCGAGATCCCCGATCCCCCGCGCATCTTCATCGTCAACTGGTTCCGCAAGGGCGAAGACGGCAAGTTCATGTGGCCCGGCTACGGCGAGAACTTCCGCATCCTCAAGTGGATCGTGGACCGCGTCCACGGCCGCGTGAGCTGCGTGGAGACGCCCCTGGGCTGGGTGCCCAAGAAGGGCGATGTGGACCTGGAAGGCATCCAGGGCTTCGACGCCAGCTCCTGGGACCGTGTCATGGCCGTGGACAAGGACGAGTGGCGCCGCGAGCTGCTGCTCCACGAAGAGCTCTTCGAGCGCCTCTACGACCGCCTGCCCAAGGAGTTCCCCCCCATGCGCCAGCTCCTGCTATCAGCCCTCTGGCGCACCCAGGGCCTGAACACGCAGACCTTCAACGCCTGATCCGCGAAGTAAAACAACAAGGGCCGCAAAATGACATTCGCGGCCCTTCGCCTTTTCCCCTTCGCGGCCCTTCGCGGGAAAAGCAGTTCCTCTATGCTGGGACCATGCCCACGGACGCGACCGGGACCTACTGCCAGAACTGCCTCGCCTGGAATTCGGGCGACCGGGAGACCTGCGTGAAGTGCGGGACGCGGCTGCTCATCCTGCGTGGCGACCAGGCCTGGGAAGAAGAACCCGAAGAGGCGGACGGCGAGGATCTCGAGGAGCATCTGCTGGAGCGCATCACGGGGCTCGAAGAGACCGTGCGCCGCGTGGAGACCTATCTGGAAACCGTCTCGGACCAGCTGGGCAAGCTGGAACGGGCCGAGATCATGCTGCGCAACGGGCTCATGGCCCTCGTGCAGGAGATGGAGCAGCACCGGCAGCTGGATGCCAAGGCCTTCAGCGAGCGGTGGGAGGCGCTCGTGGAGGAGAACCTCCACCTCATCGGCGCCCGCGAGCTGTTCACGCGCTACCGCGCGCGCATCCTGCCCATCGCGCGGCCCAAATCCATGGCCCAGCTGCGCCGCGCCCTCAACGAGACCATGGCCTTCCTGGAGGAAGGCCAGCTGGCGGAGGCCGCCGACCGCCTCGCCCTGGCCGTGCAGCAGGACCCCAAGAACTACGAGCTCATCTTCACCGCCGCCGCGCTGCTGGAGGCGGCCCAGCGCTTCGAGGACGCCGAAGGCCTGGCCCGCAAAGTCGTCCAGCTGAGCCCCCGCCACTTCGAGGGCTGGATGCTGCTGGCGCGCCTGCTCTGGGAGCTGCCCGACCAGGTGGACGAGGCCATCGAATCGCTCGAAACCGCCGCCGAGATCCATCCCGAGGACGCGGAGCCCCACCTCATGCTCGCGGAGCTGCTCCAGGAGCAGGATGACCTCCAGGGCGCGCTGGACGCGGCCCTGGCCGCCGTGAAGCGCCGCCGCGATGGCGAGACGCTGTTGCGCCTGGGCCGCGTGCGGCTCGCCCGCGGCGAGGGCACCGAAGCGGTGCCCGTGCTCAAGGACGCCTCCGCCCATCAGCCCGGCGACCTGCCCACCCGCGAATGCCTCGCCGAGGCCTACCTGGCCATGGGCGAGCGTGCCAAGGCCTTCGCCATCCTCCACGAGCTCCTGGACCAGAACCCCGGCGACCCTGACCTGCTCCTGCTCCTGGATGCCGAAGACCAGCCCCAGCTCCGTGCGGCGCGGGAAGGCAAGCCCTCCACCAAGCACTTCCTCGACGAGGCGGAACATTGCCTCGACGAAGGCCTGCTGGACGAAGCGGAGACGCTGCTGAAACGCGCCAAGCGCAAGGGCGCGAGCCAGCGTCTCGATTGGCTGGAGCTGCGTCTGGCCTTTCGCAAGGACCCGGCCGGGGCTTTGCAGGACGCCTTGAAGTTTTCCCGCTCGGACCGCCACCCGCGGCTCTGTTTCCTGGCCCTGCGCCTCGCCCTGGAACGCCTCATTGATGACGGCCGCCAAGACGAAGTCCAGACCGCCATCGATGCCTTCCTGGCCCGCCATCCCAAGAGCACCGGCGCCTGGGAGGCGGCCCTCATGCGGCTGGCGAACCGCCTCAGTTCCGGCAACCCCACCGAAACCGACTTGGCGGAGGCACGGCGCCTCCACCAGCAGCCCCTGCCCGGCTTCCAAGCCAGGGCCCGGGCCCTCCTGGGCCAGTACCTGCTGGCCATGGGACACCCTGGCGAGGTCGTGGACCTGGTGGATCCGGTCCTGGAGCGGGAGCCCACCCTCCTCAACCATTTCCAGTTGGGCGCGGCCCTCGCTTCCCTCGGTGAGAAGACGGACGCCAGCGATCTCCTGCGAGGGGGTCTGGAGGCTGATCCCGGCGATCTCTCCGAAAGCCAGGCCAAGGAAGTCCGAAACCAGATGAAGGCCCTGCTCAAGGACTTGGACGCGTCTCAAGACAATAGTTGACATATCCAGTCAAGATTGGACAATGGAAGGGCTCGGGAGGCGCCTATGGCCACGAGCCTGTCGCAACTCACAGGCCAGGAATACAAATACGGATTCCGCACGGACATCGAGTCCGATAGCGCCCCTCCAGGCCTGTCCGAGGACATCATCCGCTTCATCAGCGAGAAGAAGGGCGAGCCGGACTGGATGCTGGCCTTCCGCCTGAAGGCCTATAAACACTGGCAGGGCATGGCCTTCCCGGAGTGGGCCAAAGTCCATTACGCGAAGCCCGATTTCCAGAAGATCGTCTACTACAGCGCGCCGAAGCAGAAACCCGCGCTCGCCTCCATGGACGAGGTGGACCCGGAGCTCATCCGCACCTTCGAGAAGCTGGGCGTGCCCATCAACGAGCAGAAGGCCCTGGCCGGCGTGGCCGTGGATGTGGTCTTCGACTCCGTGAGCGTCACCACGACCTACAAGGAGAAGCTGCGGGAAGTCGGCGTCATCTTCTGCTCCATGTCGGAGGCCGTGCGCGAGCATCCCGAGCTCATCAAGAAGTACCTCGGCTCCGTGGTGCCCTACTCCGACAATTTCTACGCGGCGCTGAACTCCGCCGTGTTCACCGACGGCTCCTTCGTGTTCATCCCCAAGGGCGTGAAGTGCCCCATGGAGCTGAACACCTACTTCCGCATCAACAACCAGGAATCCGGCCAGTTCGAGCGCACGCTCATCGTGGCGGAGGAAGGCGCCAGCGTCTCCTACCTGGAGGGCTGCACCGCGCCCAAGTTCGACACCAACCAGCTGCACGCGGCAGTGGTGGAGCTGGTGGTGCTGGACGACGCCGACATCAAGTACTCCACGGTCCAGAACTGGTACGCCGGCGACAAGGACGGGGTGGGCGGCATCTTCAACTTCGTCACCAAGCGCGGACTCTGCAAGGGCAAGCGCAGCAAGATCAGCTGGACTCAGGTGGAGACGGGCTCGGCCATCACCTGGAAGTACCCCGGCTGCGTGCTCCTGGGCGACGACAGCATCGGCGAGTTCTATTCCGTGGCCCTCACTAACCACAAGCAGCAGGCGGACACCGGCACGAAGATGATCCACATCGGCCGGAACACGAAGTCCACCATCATCAGCAAGGGCATCAGCGCGGGCGAGAGCAGCAATTCCTACCGCGGCCTCGTGAAGATCGGGCCGAAGGCGGGCGGCGCGCGCAACTTCAGCCAGTGCGACTCCATGCTCATCGGCCAGGCCAGCGGCGCCCACACCTTCCCCTACATCGAGGTTCAGAACAACACCGCGAAGGTGGAGCACGAGGCCACCACCAGCAAGATCGGCGAGGAGCAGCTCTTCTACTTCCAGCAGCGGGGCATCCCCGCTGAGGACGCCGTGAGCATGATCATCAACGGCTTCTGCAAGGAGGTCTTCCGCGAGCTGCCCATGGAGTTCGCCGTGGAGGCCACGAAGCTGCTGAGCCTCAAACTCGAAGGCAGCGTCGGCTGAGGGATCGGGATTCCGGATATGGAGATGGCATGCTGAGCATCAAGAACCTGAGCGCGTCGGTCGGCGGCAAGGCCGTCCTCAAGGGCATCAACCTCGAGGTGAAGACCGGCGAGATCCACGCCATCATGGGCCCCAACGGCAGCGGCAAGTCCACTCTGGGCAAGGTGCTCGCGGGCCATCCAGCCTATGAAGTCACCGAAGGCAGCGTCTCGTACCTCGGCCAGGATCTGCTGGCCATGGAACCCGATGCCCGCGCGCGGCTGGGCCTCTTCCTCGGCTTCCAGCACCCCATCGAGGTGCCGGGCGTGAGCAACGCCCAGTTTCTGCGCCTGGCTTACAACAAGCAGGCGGAGGCCCAGGGCCGCGACGAGCTGGACCCCCTGGAGTTCGACGACTTCATCAAGGAACGCATCAAGGTTGTGGCCATGAAGGAGGAGTACCTCGACCGCGGCCTCAACGAGGGCTTCTCCGGCGGCGAGCGCAAGCGCAACGAGATCCTCCAGATGGCCGTGCTGGATCCGCAGCTCGCCATCCTCGACGAGCTGGACTCCGGGCTCGATGTGGACGCGCTCCGCATCGTGGGCGACGCCGTGAACACCATGCGCCGCCCGGACCGCGCCATCCTTCTCGTCACGCACTACCAGCGCCTGCTGGACCACATCCCCGCAGACAAGGTGCACATCCTCAGCGGCGGCCGCATCGTCGCGTCGGGCGGGCCCGAACTGGCGCTGCGCGTGGAGAAGGAAGGCTACGACTGGCTCGCGGTGGGCGCATGAGCATCGCGGCCGCGTCGAGTCTCGTGGGTGACGTGCTCACGCTGCCCCGGCCCGAGGGCTGGGCGGCCCTGCGCTTGTCTGCGGAAGCGCGCGTGGAGCGCCTTGGCCTGCCCACGATGAAGCAGGAGGACTGGAAGTACCTGGACCTCTCCGCGCTGGCCGAACAGAGCTTCCGTCCCGCGCCGTCCGTGGAAGTGGACATCCGCGAGCGCATCCTGCCCGAGGCCCGCGGCGGAAGGCTCGTCTTCGTGAACGGCCATCCGGACCCCCACCATTCCTGCGTCTCGGGCCTGCCCGCGGGCGTGCGCCTGCTGCCGCTCTCCCACGCCAGCGAGGCCGCCTCCGCCCTGGGCACAATTCTGGACGCGGAGACGATGGACCCCTTCGCGGCCATCAACACCGCGCGTTTCACCGATGGCGCCTTCGTCTTCGTGCCGCGCGGCGTGAAGGTGGAAGCGCCGCTGCACCTCCTCTTCATCACGCAGGAGACGGACGGCCCCGTCCTCGCCCTGCCCCGCCTCCTCATCGTGCTGGAGCGCGGCGCAGAGCTGGAACTCATCGAGGAGCATGCGGGCGAAGGGACCTATCTCAGTGCGCCAGTGGTCGAAGTGAAACTGGGCGAGAACGCCCAGCTGCGCCACGAGCGCGTGCAGCGCCAGTCGGAGGAGGCCTTCCACATCGGCAGCCTCACAGCGGATCTCGCCCGGGATTCGCGCTACCTGAGCCGCACCATCTCCTTTGGCGGCCGCCTCAGCCGCGAGACGCCGCGCGCGACGCTGGCCACCGGAACAGAACTGGCGTTGGACGGCCTCGCGCTGCTTGACGGGAAGCAAGTGGCCGACACCCACAGCACCATCCTCCACTCCGCGCCCCACGCCCAGAGCCGCCAAGTCCACAAGGCCATCGTGGACGGCTCCGCCCGCGCCATCTTCAACGGCCGCATCCTCGTGGCGCCCTTCGCGGCGGGCACGGATGCGCAGCAGCAGAGCCGCAACCTGCTGCTCTCGGACCACGCCCGCGTGGACACCAAACCCCAGCTGGAGATCGAGAACGACGATGTGAAGTGCGCCCACGGCGCCGCCATCGGCCAGCTGGACGCGGACGAGCTCTTCTACCTCCAGAGCCGCGGCATGGATCTCCCTTCGGCCAAGAACCTCCTCATCTACGGCTTCGCCTCCGATCTCATCGGCCGCATCCCCGTGGCGAGCCTGCGGCGGTCGCTGCGGCAGCAGGTGCTGGCGCGGACCCACGCCGCGCTGGGAGAACTGGCATGAGCACCGCGACGGCCTTCGATGTGGAACGGATCCGCAAGGATTTCCCGCTGCTCGGCCGCGAGTTGAACGGCAAGAAGGTCGTTTACCTGGATTCCGCCGTGAGCGGCCAGATGCCCCTGCCCGTCATCGACCGCATGCGGCACTACGAGACGCTGGAGCACACCAATGTGCACCGCGGCGTCTCCACCCTGAGCCAGCTGGCCACGGACGCCTTCGAGAGCGCCCGCGTGAAGGTGCAGCGCTACATCAACGCGGCCAGCGACAAGGAGGTCATCTGGACCCGCGGCACCACGGAGGCCCTCAACCTCGTGGCGCAGAGCTGGGGCCGGGCGAATGTGGTGGCTGGCGACGAGATCCTCCTCAGCGCCATGGAGCACCACGCCAACATCGTGCCCTGGCAGATGCTGGCAGAGGAGAAGGGCGCCACGCTCCGCGTGATCCCCATGACGGACGCGGGCGAGCTGGTCCTGGACGGTTTCGAGGCGCTCATCGCGCCGAAGACGAAGGTGCTGGGCCTCACCCATGTGTCCAATGTGCTGGGCACGGCGAACCCCGTGAAGGAGATCATCGCCCGCGCCAAGGCCGCGAACCCTTCGCTCATCGCCGTCATTGATGGCGCCCAGGCCGTGCCGCACATCCAGGCCGATGTGCGCGATCTGGGCGCCGACTTCTACGCCTTCAGCGGCCACAAGCTGAGCGGCCCCACAGGCATCGGCGTCCTCTACGGGCGTTTGGAGTTGCTGGAGGCCATGCCGCCCTGGCACGGCGGCGGCAACATGATCCGCTCCGTGGCCTGGGAGAAGACGACCTACATGGGCGCGCCCACGAAGTTCGAGGCGGGCACGCCGCCCATCGCCGCCGCCATCGGCCTGGGCGCGGCCCTGGACTATGTGACGGCCCTGGGGCTGGACCGCATCGCGGCGCACGAGCATGATCTGCTCCTCCGCGCCACGGAGAAGCTCTCCGCCCTCCCCGGCCTGCGCGTCATCGGCACGGCGGCGCACAAGGCCTCCGTGCTGTCCTTCGTGGTGGAGGGCATCCACCCCCACGACATGGGGACGATCCTGGATTCCGAAGGCATCGTCGTGCGGGCCGGCCATCACTGCGCGCAGCCCGTGATGGCCCGCTTGGGCATTCCCGCCACCACGCGGGCCTCCTTCGCCTACTTCAACACCGCCGCCGAGGTGGACGCGCTGGAAGCGGCCGTCCGCAAGGCCATCGAGATCTTCGGGTAGACCATGGCCGACATGCGCGAGCTGTACCAGCAGGTGATCCTGGAGCACAACAAGAAGCCCAGGAACTTCGGGAAGCTGGAGCCCTGCACGCACCACGCGGACGGCCACAACCCCCTCTGCGGCGACCAGCTCAGGCTCACGCTCCAGGTGGAGGGCGGGCGCATCGCCGACATCAAGTTCGAGGGCAGCGGCTGCGCCATCGATGTGGCGTCGGCCTCGCTCATGACCGGCGCGGTGAAGGGGAAGACCACGGAGGAGGCCGATCGCATGGCGGACCAGTTCCGCGCGATGGTGCGCGGCGACCTGGACCCTGCCCAGCCCAACGACTTGGGCAAGCTCACGCTCTTCCAGGGCGTGAAGGATCTCCCCGTCCGCGTGAAGTGCGCCGTCCTCCCCTGGGCCACCCTGCGCAGCGCCCTCAAGGGCGAAGAAGTGGCGAGCACGGAGTAGCCATGCCTAAGATCGCCGAGATCGAATACACGCCCAACCCCAACGCGGTGAAGTTCCAGCTCAAGGAGCCCGTGGCGCTGGGCTTCCCCAAGAGCTTCCCAAGCAAGGAGATCGCGGAGGCCGACGAGCTGGCCAAAGGCCTCTTCGCCGTGGGCCATGTGGTGTCGGTCTTCATGCAGGAGAAGTGGCTCACCGTCACGAAGGATGACGGCGCCTCCTGGCCGGACCTCCTGCCCAAGCTGGCGGCGCCCATCCGCAGCGCGCCCTCGGCCACGGGCCAGGTTCCTGGCGAGGCGCCCAAGCGGAGCTTCGGCGCCCTCTTCGATCCCGATGACGAGGTGCTGAAGAGGGTCCAGCATGTGCTCGACGAGGCCATCCTCCCCGCCCTGGCCGCGGATGGCGGCGGCCTGGAGCTGGTGGGCCGCCACGAGAAACAGGTGATGATCCGGTACCAGGGCGCCTGCGGCACCTGCCCCGCGAGCCTCACCGGCACACTCGCAGCCATCGAAGGGCTGGTGCAGAAGGAGATCGACCCGGAGCTGGTGGTGATCTCGGTATGAGCGGCCAGGCGCGGAAGCGCGCCGTGCTGGTGCATGGCATGGGGCACACGCCGCTCTCCATGCTCCTTCTGGCGGCGCGGCTCCGGAGCCGGGGCGTGGACTGCGAGACCTTCGGCTATTTCGCCGGGGCTGCTTCCTTCGAGGACATCGCGGCGAAGCTCGCGGAGCGGCTGGCCCGCCAGCCCGGCGAGTATGTGGCCATGGGCCATTCGCTGGGAGGCCTCCTGCTTCGCGAGGCCATCTCCCGCCTTCCGGATACGGCCCCAAAGCCCATCCATCCATCTCTTTCTGCTCGGCACGCCCAACCACCCTTCGCGCCTGGCAGGGCGGCTAAGGCGTTCGCCCCTTTACCGCCTTCTGACCGGCGACAGCGGCCAGCTGCTGGCCGACGCCAGCCGCATGGAGGCCATCGGGCCTCTGGATGTCCCTACAACTGTCGTGGCCGGGACCGCCAGGCCAGGCAGTCCAAGGGCCCCTTCGGCGAGGAGCTCAACGACGGCGTCGTGGCGCTTTCGGAAGCGCATCTGCCCGGCGCCGCCCTGAAGGCGCTTCCGCTGCTGCATACCTTCCTGATGAACAGCGCCCGGGTGGCAGACTTCATCGCGCCGATCAGCTAGGGGCGAGCAAGCTGGGATTTTGTGCCATGAGCACTTGGTGCCGGAACGGATACTATTGCCTTCAGGGGATATATGCATCCTTCCACGGGCTGGGACGGTTTAGAGACCGTCAAGATCAAAGGGCGCAGCTGGCTGGGCTGGCAGACGATGGTCTGGACGGGCCTAGCGGCGCTCGTGCTTTACGGCCTGGGGCAAGGGAACCACAGCCTCTGGGATTACCACGAGCCCTATGTCGCGGGGATCGTGCGTGAAATGGCCACCAGCCACAACTGGGTCGTCCCGACCCTCAACGGACAGCCCTACCTGGAGAAGCCGCCGCTCTTCTACGCGCTGGCGGCCCTGGTATGCCGGGCGACAGGCTCTTTCGACCCCTGGGCGCTGCGGCTCCCCTCTGCGCTCCTGGCGCTGGCCACGGTGGTGTGGGTGAGCTTCCTGGGCTGGCGCCTCAATTCCGCTCGGGCCGGAACCTGGGCGGGCTTCATGCTCGCGACCTCGGTGCTCTTCTTCAGCGTGGGCCACGAAGCCGTCGTGGACATGACGCTCACCGCCGCCGTGAGTTTCGGGTTGGGGACGGCTTTCCTCGTGATGATCGGATTCCGGCGCCGTTGGGTGCCGTGGTTCTGGGTGGGTCTGGGCCTGAGCTTCCTGGCCAAGGGGGTCGTGGGACCCCTGATGATCCTGCTGCCGCTGGGCCTGACCCTGCTCATCGAGCGCGACCGCGGGCTCCTGAAAGCCTTCCTCGCCCCCAACTGGGGCATGCTGGCCGCCTTCCTGCTGCCGCTGGCCTGGATCGTGGCGCTCTACATCAATGGCGGGACGGAGTACCTCGTGGAGGTCTTCATCCGCAACACCTTCGGCCGCTTCCTGGCAGATCCGGCCCTGGTCCCCCGGACCGGGAGGTTGGGCGAGCACGTGGAGCCCTTCTTCTTCTACTTCTCCAGGACCCCGGGGAATGTGCTCCCGTGGCTCGCCATCTGGGTGGTGGCGCTGTGGTCGGCCCTTCCTGGCCGGCGTAAGCTCCCCCACCAGCACATGTCCCCGCGCGCATACTTCCTCCCGCTCGCCTTCGCCGTGAACCTGCTGCTCCTCTCCATCTCCCGGGAGAAGCGGATGGTCTACCTCCTGCCGATCCTCCCCATCACCTTCCTCCACGCCGCCCTTTGGCTGGATGTGCGCATCCCCCGCGCCAGGGCCCGGATCGACCGGACGCTCCTGGCGATCCTCGGGCTCACACTGCTGCTGGTCGGGATCCTGGGCGCGGGGTTCCCCTGGTACCTGGCCGTGCGGGGAGAGATGCCGAAGGCCGCCGCCGCCGCGGTGAGCTTGGTCTCCCTGGCCCTCAGCGCCGCCTCCCTGCGCCACCTCTGGCGCCGCGACCACACGGCGGCCCTGAACGAGGTCATGCTCCAGTGGACGGCCTTCCTGGCGGTGTTCCTCGTCGTCGCCGTGCCGAGCTACGACCGGGAAGCCTGGGCCCCGCTCACCCATCCCTACGAGGTGGCCCAGACCCTCGAGAAGAACGGCTACACGGTCTACGCCAGCTGTCTCACCGAAACCCAGATGGGCTTCTCCAGCCTCACCCTGCGCCACGACCTCCCGACTCTGAATGATCCCGCCAAGGTGAGGGCGGCGCTGGCCTCTCCGCGCCCCGTGGTGGTGCTCATCGAGCCGCTCCACTGGAAGGCGCCCGCCTTCCGTGAAGCCGGCGCGGCCGCCATCGTGGTGCGCACCCGGACCTCGGACTGCCGCAAGTGTTCGGACAACCGCGCCCCCGAAGTGCTGGTGAATGTGCTGCCTCCGAAGGGACTATCCCTGGACTAGGGCCTGGAGCCGGCCGGAGGCCGCCGCGCTTTTCACCTTGGTTTTCCAGGCGACCAGCCTCAGAATAGGGGTTCTGCCGGGCGCCCGAAAGGGTAGTGACCCGGGATTCCAGCCCTGCCCGGAAGGCGGGGCGACCCAAAGAGGTGGACTTCATGTCCAAGTTGCTAGATCAGATCAAAGGCCACGGCGCCAAGCAGGTGGGCCGCATCACCGTGCTCGACCAGGGCATGCTCGGAGACGAAAGCGAGGCCGGGAACGAGTTCCTGGCGGCGCTGCAGGGCGAGACCCAGGCCCTGCGCGAAGAGCAGGTCGTCCGCGGCGTCGTCATGGAGATCCGCGGCAAGGATGTCATCGTCGACATCGGCTACAAGGGCTCCGGCACCATCAACATCGACGAGTTCAACAACCCTGACGGCAGCGTCGGCGTGGCCGCAGGCGACATCGTCGAGGTGCTCGTCGAGCACCTGGAAGACGCGCACGGCAATGTGCGCCTCTCCAAGGACCGCGCCGAGAAGATGAAGATCTGGGATGAGGTCGAGAAGGCCTTCCGTTCCAACATGACCGTCCACGGCACCGTGCTGGAGAAGGTCAAGGGCGGCCTGGCCGTCGACATCGGCATCCGCGCCTTCCTGCCCGGCAGCCAGGTGGACACCAAGCCCGTCCGCAACCTG
>DASRXV010000013.1:0-5470 GCA_035687325.1 Holophagaceae bacterium | reverse complement strand
CACGCCCACGGCCCGGGGCGGCCAGACCCTCGTGCGCCTCAAGATGCGCAACCTGCTCACGAAGGCCGTCTTCGACAAGACCTTCAAGGCCGGCGACAAGTTCAAGGAGCCGGACCTGGCCGTGGTGCCCGCCAGCTTCCTTTACGCCGATGGCGAGGGCGGCCACTTCATGGACCAGGAGAGCTTCGAGACCCACGAGTTCGGCGCCGACATGATGGGCGACGCGCTGGACTTCGTCACCGAAGGCATGATCGTGCAGGTCCAGAAGTTCAACGGCAACCCCATCGCCATCCAGCTGCCCCAGCATGTGGACCTGGCCGTCACCTACACCGAGCCCGGCGCCCGCGGCGACACCGCCAGCGGCAATGTGACCAAGCCCGCCAAGCTGGAGACCGGCATCGAGGTGCGCGTGCCCCTCTTCATCAAAGAAGGCGAGAAGGTGCGCGTGAACACCGAGACCCGCGAGTTCGTGAGCCGGGCCTGATGAACCGCAAATTCCGGCTGGGCCAGAGCCGTGACGCGGAAGACATGGACCGCGGCACGGAGGCCAGCCGGGAGGGCCGCGGCCAGTCCAAGCGGCGCCAGCGGTCGGCCGGACAGCTCAGCACGGAGAACGAGGCCCATGACGCGGACTCCCTCCTGCGCCTGCCGGACGCCACGCCCTGGCTGCACCTGCCCGAGGCCACGCTGGTGCAGCGCCACAGCCAGTGGGTGGACCTGGAGCTGGCGGACCGCAGCCTCATGCTCGCGACCCTCTCCGGCAAGCTGAAAGGCGTGAAGCTCGTCTGCGGCGACCGCGTGCGCTACTCGCCCGTGCCGTTGGAAGTGGATCAGACCTTCGATCCGAAACTGCCCCAAGCCCAGGTCATCGCCATCAGCCCGCGGCGGACGCTGCTCAAGCGCGGCGGCATTGATGACCGCGAGCCCTGGCAGCTGGTGGCCTCCAACGCCGATGAGCTGTGGATCTGCGCGGCGGTGGTGGACCCGCCCCTGCGCCCCGGCCTGCTGGAGCGGGCCCAGGTGCTGGCCTTCGCGGCGGGCCTGCCCTTGCGCGTCATCGTCACCAAACGCGACCGCGCCTCCAAGCAGGACACGCTGCCGGAACTCGACCCGCTCCGCGCCCAGGGTGTGCCCATCCATGAAACCGCCGCGCTCAACGATGAAGGCGTCGCGGAGCTGAAGGCGTTGCTGGGCACCCGCATCGCCGTGCTCCTGGGCCACAGCGGCGTGGGCAAGAGCACGCTGGTGAACGCGTTCCAGCCCGCCATGGACCTGCGCACGGGCGGCCTCACTCGCTTCGGCACCGGCCGCCAGACCACCACCGCCGCGCGCTGGCTGCCGCTGGAAGGCGGCGGCACCCTCATCGACACGCCCGGCATCCGCAACCTCAGCGTGCGCGGCTTCCCCCGCGAGCTGCTGGCCAAGGTCTTCCCCGAGTTCCCGCCCGAGTGGCTGGAAGACCCCATGGCCCTGGATCCCGAAGACGAAGAGCTCGACCTGGAGTTCCCGGAACGCCTCCAGAGCTTGCAGCGGCTTTGGCTGGAGATGGAAGAGCGCAACCCGAACCAGCGGGGCGCGTGATGCAGGACCGGATGCAGGGCGATTCGAGGCTGATGGAGCTGGTCTACGCGGCCGTCTTCGGGACGCTGTTCCCGCTCTTCCTCTTCGCGGCGCGGACCTTCGCACGGCGAGAGCGGGGACACGAGATCGCGGACCAGGTCTCCAACGCCTTCATGGCGCTGCGGCCCAAGTACCTCGACGCCGTGAAGGCCAACATGGCCCAAGTGACAGGCCATGCCATCACGCACCCGCGGGTGGACCGCCTCGCGCGGCGCATGGTGCGCCAGCACGCCCGCGCCTGGGTGGACTTCTTCTACTTCGGGCAGCGCCCGGCGGAGGAGGCGCTCGCCATCTTCGGCCCCTACACCGGCACGAGCCACCTGGACCGCATCCTCGCGGAGGGCACCGGCGCCATCCTCCTCACGGCCCACGCTGGCAACTTCGAGCTGGGCGGGCTCCCCCTGAAGGCCATGGGGCACTCCGTCCACGCCGTCTACAAACCGGACCGGTTCAAGGCCGTGGAGCGGCTGCGGAGCGACCTCCGCAAACAGGGTGGCGTCATCGGCATCCCCGTGGACGGCAAGGGTTTCTCGACGCTGCCCCTTGTGAAGGTGCTGCGGGAGGGCAAGCTTGTGGGCATGCAGGGCGACCGCGACTTCAGCCTCAACGGCCTGCCCATCCCCTTCTTCGGCCGCGAGGTGTTCTTCCCCCGTGGCCCGTGGGAGCTGGCGGCCATGACCGGCGCGCCCATCCTCACGGCTTTCCTGTGGGTGGACGAGGATGGCCGGTTCCGGGGCAGTTTCGGCGACCCCATCTACATCCATGGCGGCCGTGGCGAACGCATGGCGGAGATCGAGGCAGGCATGCGCCGTTACGCCGCCGAACTGGAAGCGCTCGTGCGCCGCGACCCCAGCCAGTGGTACTGCTTCTACCCCTTCTGGGACGACCCGGCGCGGGCCGCGCTTCACGCCTCGCCGTAGCCGAACTCGCGCTCCTCACCCATGTGGATCTTGAGGATCTCGAAGTTGGGGGAGAGGTCGAAGTCCCTCGGCATGATGTAGCTGGGGTGACGGACGGCCCAGCGGCGGCGCTGGCCTTTCTCCGGCGCGCGCACGGGCGTGATGGGGTAGTTCACCTTGTAGAAGGACTTC
The DNA here is from genome assembly GCA_035687325.1 of Holophagaceae bacterium. GTDB lineage: Bacteria > Acidobacteriota > Holophagae > Holophagales > Holophagaceae > JAFDVN01. Next base: position 2,759 of record DASRXV010000013.1, on the reverse strand, counting down.
GCCAGAAGGGCCGAGCAGATGATCTCGCGGCTGGTGGAGCTGCCGAGATAGAGCGGCTTGCGGCGCCATCGCGCCGGCAGCAGATGGAAGGGTGTGAGGTAGCGGCCCAGGTCGAAGATGTTGCGCTTGTCGTAGCGCACGCCGAGGTGCTTCAGCGCCTCTGCCAGCACGCGGTCGCGGTCCTCGGGCTTCAGGCCGTGGGGTCGGCAGAGCCGGAGGTTGTGCTCCGCGTACCAGGCCACGGGCACCACGCGCACGCCGTCCCGCATGTCGCTTTCAATGCCCAGGTAGGCGGCTTCGGCGCCGAAGCGCTCCACAGCCTGCGCCGCCTCAGGGCCGCCCCAGCGCAGGAGCGCGTCGCCCAGGTAGAGGAAGGCGTGACTCCAGCTGCTCTGCGTGAGGTACATGATCACCTGGCTGATGCGGGCCTTGCCCTCGACCAGCACCACATCACCGGGGCGGATGGCTCGCTTAAAACGGCCCATGTCAAGAGGCGTGCGCCGCTGGTGGCCCGGCCGCTCCACGGTCAGGTACTTCACCACCCAGTTGGCCAACGCGTCGTGGAGGATCATCTCGCTCCCATGATGGCGCATGCGCCCTCATGGACCTATGGGCAGGCTAACGGCTTCCCCGCCTGAAGCGGCGCTCATCACGCTTGAGCGTGGACCAGGCAATGAACTGCGCCAGGCCCGGCAGGCGCAGCAGGGGCGCGACGACGCGCCAGCGGGGAAGGCGCGAGAGCAGTTCCGGCAGCAGAGCGGGCCCGCGGTAGACGGCGCGGGTGCGGAGGTCGAGGCCGTGCAGCTCGCCGTGGAGCAGCCGCCCCGCCAGCTCCGGCGCGATCTGAACGAGATCGGGATGCTGGAGGGGGAACACCTCCACGAGGCCCAAGGCGTCCCGCTCGCGCACCCAATCGGCCTTCTTGCGGCAGGTGTGGCACTCGCCATCGTAGGCGACCAGAAGCCGCGTCTTCGCCATCAGACGGTAACGGGCACCGGCGCAAGCGCCTTGGTCCAGGCGGCCACGGTCTTCACGCCCTTGGGGGGCTCGATGGCCTTCTGGTAGCGCCGCAGCTCGCCATCGTGGTTCACGATGAAGTCGCTCTCCTCAGCGAGGTTCGTGATAGGCAGCCAGGCCGCGCAGGCCTTGCCCAGCTCCGAAGCTTCCGCCTCCAGCATCAGGCTGAAGGCCGCGGTGGAGGCGATCTCCTTCAGCAGGGCCGCCTCCTTCTCGCCGGAGAAGGCCGCGTCGTGGAGCAGCACGACCGATTCGACCGCGCCGCTCTTCACTTTGCCGAGCAACTCGTCGAGCGCCTGGAAGCGGTAGCCGCGCTCCATGAAGCCGCGGCGGTTGAGGACGCCATCCGTGCTCTTCTGGATCTTCGGCAGGAGCATGGCGTGGGTCTTGTCGCCGCTGCCGAAGCGCAACTCGGCGCTGGAGGCCAGCTCGCCCAGGCGCTGGGCCGCGTCGCAGCCGAAGATCCCCTGACCGATGACCGCGACGGGGCCCTTCAGCGCGTCGCGGATCGCATCCGCAGTGCTCTCAGCGCCTTTCAACAGCGGCTTCGCGGGACGGTCGGGACGGTTCAGGTGCGCGTAGGCGTAGCGCTCCTCATCGCTGATGAAGTGCGTGTCGTTGCGGCCTTCCAGCGGGCGCGGGCGGAAACGGTAGACCGTGTTGCCCTCGTGGTCGATCCAGAGGGGGCTGCCCAGGGAGGACATGCGGCTGATGGAGGGCGTGGACTTGAGGTACCACACGCGCTTGCGGAAACGGAAGTCGCGGCTGGTGAGGGCGCCCACGGGGCAAAGGTCCACCACATTGCCCGCGAAGGGGTTCTGGTCCAGGCTCTTGCCGCTGTAGGTGGTCACTTCCAGATCCGCGCCGCGGTCCGCCACGGTGAGCTCACCGCCGCCACTGATCTCCTGGGTGAAGCGCACGCAGCGGGTGCAATGGATGCAGCGGTTCTTGTCGATGACGATCTTGGCACCCAGGTCCTCGTAACGGTAGCGGCGCTTGGGCTCCGCCATGCGGCTGTCACCGCTGCCGTACTGGAAACTGTAGTCCTGGAGCTTGCACTCGCCCGCCTGATCGCAGATGGGGCAGTCCAAGGGGTGGTTCATGAGGAGGAATTCCATGACGCCGGCCCGCGCGTCCGCCACCTGGGCCGTGTTCGTGAAGATCTCCATGGCGAGACCTTCGGGATTGTCCTTCGGCGCCGGGCCTACCGTGGTGGTGCAGCTCGTGGCCAGCTTGGGCATGCCCTTGATCTCCACCATGCACATTCGGCAGGTGGCCACGGGCGTGAGGGCCGGGTGGTAGCAGTAGTGCGGGATGTCGATGCCCGCCTGCTGGCAGGCGTCCAGCACGAGGGTGCCGACGGGCACCTCGCGCTCCACTCCGTTGATGGCGATCTTCGGCATGGTGTCCCGCTCCGGCCCTCCAGGATCGCGCCTCAGGGGCCCTCCCGGCAAGCGCAACTGGCCCGCTGAGGCCCGCCATGGGACACTTGAGGTTTCGGGGGATGGCCATGCCTACCGCGCTGCTCTCGGTGCATGACAAGACCGGTCTCGTGGACCTGGGGCGCGAGCTCTCCGCCCTGGGCTGGGACCTGCTGGCCACGGGCGGCACGCTGCGGGCCCTGCAGGACGCCGGGCTCCCCGCCCGGGAAGTGGCGGAGTTCACGGGGGCGCCGGAGTGCTTCGACGGCCGCGTGAAGACCCTCCACCCCAAGATCCACGGCGGCCTCCTCTTCCGCCGGG
>DASRXV010000012.1:0-10806 GCA_035687325.1 Holophagaceae bacterium | reverse complement strand
CCTTCGGATGGAGCGGCGGCGAACCGGAAGCGCCGCGACTGGTCCTCTCGATGGAGGAACGCGCGGCGGGCGAAGCCGATCTCGCGTCCTGGCCGCATCCCCGGCTGGGTCTGGCCCTGCGGGGCAGCGGCGCGGGGGCGGCGCCCTCTGAAGCGTGGTGGGCGCGAGCCCGCGCCGCCCTCGAGCAGGCCGGGTGGCATCCCGTCACGCTTGCGCCGCCGGAGGCTTCCGAAATTCCGCCAGCCGATCTGCGCCGTCTCATGGCCCGCCTTGCCGCCTGCGACGCGGTCGTCTCCCCCAGCACCGGCCCGGCCCACATCGCCGCCGCCCTGGGAGTGCCCACGGTCTGCCTCATGGGCCGCCGCGCCTCCCACGGACCTGATCGCTGGAAGCCGCTGGGACCGGAGGTCGTCGCGCTCCAATATCCAGGCGCCGAAGCGGATGCAGGCGGCGGCATGGACCGCCTCGATCCGGCAGAAGTCCTCAGGGCCCTGGAGACGCTGCGATGAGCGCCCTGCCCCAGCACGCGACCTGGGTGCGCTTCCCGCGCTTCGTGGGCGACGCGGCCATGCAGATGCCCGTGCTTCGGCTGCTGCGCGCCGCGGGCGCGGGGCCGTTGGTGGTGTGGGGACCCAAGGCCGCGGTCTCGCTCGTGGAGGACACGGACCTTTGTGATGGTGTCCTCTTCGATGAAGGGAAGCCGGGCGTCCTCGCCATGGCCGGGACGCTCCGGGAGCATCGCGCCGCGCGGAGCGTCCATTTCCCCAAGAGCCTCCGTCCCGCGCTGGCGGCCTTCCTGGCGCGGGTGCCGGAGCGCATCGGCGTGGACGAAAGCCTCGCAGGCCTCTTCAATACCGTGAGCGGCCCGTTCTGGAAGACGGAAGGCCCTTTCCTCCTCCGCTACGGCGCGGTGCTGAAGAAGGCCTTCCCGGGCGCGGGGCCCATGCCCTTCGCGGACTACGATCCCGGCATCGCCATCAACGCGCCGCGCGAGCGCTACCTCTGCCTCATGCCCGGCAGCACATGGGCCTCCAAGAGCTGGCCATCCGGGCATTTCCGTCGGCTCGTGCTGCGGGCGCGAGCCGAAGGCTTCGCGGTCGTGGTGCTGGGGTCGCCGGAAGAAGCCGTGCTCTGCGCCGGGATCGCGGGAGATGAAGCCTTGGATCTCGCGGGCAGGACCTCCCTGAAAGAGGCCGCGGCCTGGCTGAGGGGCGCCGTCGGCGCCATCGGCAACGATTCGGGACTCAGCCACCTCGCCGCCGCCTGCGGAACCCCGGTGCTGGCGCTCTACGGGGCCACCGACCCTGGCGGCTCCGCGCCCTGGGGGCCCAAAGTCCGCGTCCTCCGCCGCGAAGGCATCCCCTGCGCCCCCTGCTTCAAGCCCGTCTGCGCGGTGGAAGGCCACCCCTGCCTGGACGGGCTCACGCCGGAAGAGGTCTGGTTCGCCTTCCTGGAACTCCTGCGACAATAGGCTCACGAAACGATAGAGGAACGCATCCATGATCCGTCGCGCCCTGCCCTTCCTGCTCCCCGTCCTCGCGGTCGCTCAAGCCCCGAAGATCGCCTTCGACGCCACGCACTTCGACTTCGGCCGCATCAGCCCCGACAAGAAGGTGAGCCACCTCTACAAGGTGACGAACGCGGGCAACGCCATCCTCAGCATCACCAATGTGCGCCCCGCCTGCGGCTGCACCTCCACGGTGACGGGCCAGTGGTCCGTGAAACCCGGCGAGAGCACGGACATCGAGGCCACTTTCGATCCGCGCGGCCAGCGCGGCATCGTCCGCAAATCCATCGTCGTCGTCTCCAACGACCCGGCCGCCCCCGAGACCACCCTCACCTTCGACGCCGAGGTGGTCCAGCCCATCCAGCCCAACAAAGACAATGTCTTCTTCGATAATGTGGACCGCGGAGGCGCGGCCAGCGACAGCATCCGATTCATCTCCCATGACGGGAATCCCGTGAAGCTCACGGGTGCCGAAGTTCCCGGCGCGCCCTACCTGCACCTCGCCACCCGCGCGGAGGGCAATGACGCCGTGCTGGACCTGAAACTGGCGGGGGCGGAGATCCCCAAGGGCCAGGACATGGGCATCGAGGTCGTCACGGTGCGCACGGCGAATCCGCAGCTGCCCGTGTTCCGCGTGAACGTGCAGTGGCAGGTGAAGCCCTCCATCACCGCGGAGCCCTCCGCCATCGCCTGGAGCGAAGCCAAGGCCGGGCATGAGCTGCGCATGGAGCTCACGCTCAGCCAGGCCCAAGGCAAGGCGTTCCGCGTGACGAACGCCACCTCCACGAATCCCATCCTCGCGGTGGAAGGGGTGGGCGCGGCCGCGGCCGCGAAACAGAAGCTCGCCATCGTGTTCTCCGCCAAGGCGCGCCCCGGCCGCTACAGCGAGAAGGCCACGATCCTCACGGACGATCCTCAGCGCCCCTCCATCGAGATCCCCGTCTACGCCGTCCTGAAATAGACGACCGGCAAGCTACACTCCGGGGATGCGCAAAGCGTCCCACGCCATCGCCGTCGCGTCCCTGGGCGGGACGGCGTTCATCTGGGGCGGCACCTTCGGGGCCGTGAAGTTCGCCCTCAACGCCGGCATGGGCGTGGAAGCGCTGCTGGCCTACCGGTTCCTCATCGGCACCCTCGGGCTGGCCATCTTCCTCGTGGCGCTCCGCATCAAGCCCCAGGCCCGCGAGGTGAAGGACGGGCTCTGGCTGGGGCTCCTGCTCTCCACGCTGTTCTGGCTGCAGACGGACGGTCTGCGCTTCACGACCACCACCAAGTCCGGCTTCATCACCGGCCTCTATGTCATCTTCACGCCCATGGCCGCGGCCTTCGCGGGGGACCGGCTCAAGGGCTCGCACGCCGTGGGCGCCCTCATCGCGCTCGCGGGGCTCACCTTCCTCGTCTATCAGCCGGGCGTGGGGTTGGCGGGCTGGAACCGCGGCGACACGGAGACGCTGCTGAACGCGATCCTCGTGGGCGTCCACATCGTGCTGACTTCGCGCTTCAGCCGCCGCTCCAGCGGCTGGGTGCTGGCCTTCGTGCAGGTGGCGTTCACAGCCGTGGTGATGACGGCGGTGGCGGCGTTCAGCCCCGGCGGTTTCCGCGCGCCCGGGCCCTCGCTGCGGTCCCCGGGCATCTGGGTCTCGCTGGCCTACCTCGGCCTTATGGCCACGACGCTGGCGCTGTGGGTGCAGAGCACCATGCAGGCGAAGGTGACCGCGACCGAAGCCGCCATCCTCTTCAGCCTGGAACCCGTCTTCGCGGCGCTGTTGGCGGTGTCCGGCTTCATCCCCGGCATCCGAGAGCACCTCGGCCCCTGGCAGATCGCCGGCGCGGGGCTCATCGTCACGGCCACGCTGGTGGCGGAACTGGGGCCCAGGTTGCTGAAGCGGGCTGCCGTCAGCTGACGCGGTCCAGCACCACGAGCGTCACGTCGTCCCGGAAGGGCGAGGCGCCGTTGAAGGCCTTCACGCGGGAGACGATGTGGCCCGCGGCCTGGTCGGCGTTGGCGGGAAGCTCGGCGCAGATGCGGAGGAGGCCCTCCTCGCCCAGCATGCCGTGGTCCTCTCGCTCCGCCTCCACGAGCCCGTCCGTATAGAGCACGAGGCGGTCGCCGCTGGGCAGTTCCGTCTCCTGCTCCGTGAAAGGCAGGCTTTCATCCAGCCCCAGCATGAAGCCCTTGCCCTGGAGGAACTCCGGGCGCCGCAAGCCGCCCTCCGCGCCCGAATGGATGCGGAAGGGGCTCGTGTGCCCCGCCACCACATAGCGCAGGCGCCCCGTGCCGGGCTCCAGGTGGGCCACCCAGGCCGTGGCGAACTGCTCGGCCAGGATGGTGCGCGTGAGGTCGCGGTTCATGCCTTCCACCCAGGCCAGCGGAGTGCCGCCGCCGCGCACCTGGCTTTCGAAACTGGTCTTCACCATGGCGCTGATGAGGGCCGCCGTCACGCCGTGGCCGCTCACATCCGCGATCATGATGGCCGTGCCGCCGTCGGGCGTGGGCGTGAGCGCGTAGATGTCGCCGCCGATGCCCTCCGCGGGCAGGTAGCGGTGGCTCCAACGCACGCCTGGCGCGCTGCCAGGCAGCTGGGGCAGCAGGCCCATCTGGAGCGCCGCGGCCAGGGACAGCTCGCCCTCCATGCGCTCCTGGAACAAGGTCAGCTCGCGGTTCTTCAACCGGATCTCCTTCTGCATGGCGATGAGGCGGAAGGCGCTGTCGATCTTCGCGAGCACTTCCTGCGCGTGGAAAGGCTTGCTGATCATGTCGTCCGCGCCCAGGTTCAGGCCGCCGATCTTGGAGGCCGTGCCGTCCAGCGCGCTCACGATGATGAAGTAGGCGTCGCGCAGCGCCGGGTCCGCCTTCACGCGCTTGCAGAGCTCATCGCCGCCCATCTCCGGCATCTTAAGGTCCGAGACGATGAGATCCGGATGGAGCTTCGCCATCTCCTCCAGAGCCTGGCGGCCGTTGCCCGCCATGAGCACATGGTAGCCCGCGCGTTTCAGGTAGAAGCCGAGGATGTCCCGGATGGGGGCCTCGTCATCCACCACGAGCACGACGCCTTTGGCCATGCGGTCCCCCGGCCTTCAGCGGCCGCCGCTCAAGCGCCCCGGAGGGCGTCCTGTTCCGTGGCGAAGATGGAGAAATAGTTGGTGAGGTTCGTCTGGTCGAAGGTCTTCTTCACCGCCGGGGGGAGGCAGGAGAGGTGCAGCTTGCCGCCGCTCTTGTCCACGCTGTTGCGCGCGGCGACCAGGAGACCGAGACCGGACGAGTCGATGAAACTCACGCCATCCAGGTTGATGACGAGAAGCTTGGGCTGCTGGGTGGCGACGGTCTCGCGGATGACATCCCGGAGCTGGGCTGTCACTTCGAAGTTGACCTTGCCCTGGATCGTCACCACCGAGGCGCTGCCTTCCTGGCGGGTCTGGATGTTGAGCATGGGGGTCTCCCGGACGAGCGTTTTGGCTAGAGGATACCTTGAAGAACCCGGCGTCGAGCAGCTTCACGCTGCCGAAGCTTGTATTCGGCGTGGCTGGCGGGGCCTGACTGGGAGTTCCGGAAGCCGGATTCCTCCATCACCTGCACCTCATGGGCGAAGAAGAAGGTCAATTGTTCCTGCTGTTGGAGCAAGTCGGCAAGTCCCAATCCGGACATGAGTTCTGGATGGCCCAGGGCCTTGAGCCGGGCCTGGACGGTTTCCAGAGCCCCAGTGGCGGGGCTGGGGAGCCGGATGAGGGTCCGGGCCGTGAACTGGACGGCAGCGTAGTCCTCGGCCGTGAAAGGGTTTTCCCAGGAACCCTCGTCCCGCAGGGCCAGCCGGGTGTTGAGGGCCGCCCGCTCGACCGCGTCCAGGGAGGACAGCTCGAAGGCCGGCAGGAGCCCGGCCATCCAGGTCTGCAACGCATCCATGTCGATCATCCGGTTGCGGGAGCGGGAGGGCTTGATGTGCGTGGGCATGAGCGCGTGGTGGTCCAGGAGGAAGCGGATCACCTGGAGCACGCCCAGACGGTCCCGGGCCACGAAGCGGATGCCGATGTGGTCGTAGATGGTCTCGGCCACGTTCTCCGGCTTGTGGAGCAGTTTGAGGAGCATGGAGACGCGGTCCTTCTGCTCCTTCTTCTCCACGCCGGCCAGGGGCACCTCGTAGGCCCCCCGCAGCTTCCAGGCGCCGCCCTCCAGCACGAGATGGCGGTCGTAAGGCGCGAAGACCTGGCGCTGGATCTCCGGCAGGAAGCGCAGGTTCACATCATGGTCCAGGTAGAAGAGCGTGTGCATCACCCGCAGCACCGCGCAGGACCAGGCCGCGCGCGCGTCGCGGGGCCGCGCCGAGGCCCAGACGAGGAGCTGGAGCGGATCGCCGCATTCGCGCACCTCCTGGGGCGGGCGCGGGTCCCCGGGTTCCAGGATCACGGTCTCGAGGAAAGCCACGGCCTCGCTCTGGACCCGCCGCACCTGCTGGGCCTGGACGGGAACCGCGAGATCGTAGCCGTAGGCCAGCGCGAAGTCCTTCGCCTCCCCCATGGACCCGCAACGGAGGCCCACCAGATCGATGCTGGAGCCGCCACCCAGGACGACCTGGGTGACTTCGGGCGGGAGGGGGAACGCAGGCGCTGTGACCATGAGGACCCCCATCATAGCCCGGCATGAAAAAAACGGGGCCCCTGAGGGGCCCCGTCGGCTCGTCAATACCGTTGGCGCTTAGGCCTTGGCGAAAGCCAGCACCAGCACATAGAGGACGAGGGACTCGATGAAGGCGAGACCCAGGATCATCGTGGTGCGGATGTTGCCAGAGGCCTGGGGATTGCGGGCGATGCCTTCGCTGGCAGAAGCGATGGCCTTACCCATGCCGATTCCGCCGCCAAGGGCCGCGAGGCCGAGGGCGATGTGGGCGAGGTAGTGGCCGTCGAAACCCTTGGCGGCGGCAGCGGCGGCAGGCTCCTGGGCGAAAGCGGCGATGGAAGCGGTGAAGAGGGCCGCGGTTTTCAGGAACTTCTTCATGGGAACCTCAGGGAGGAAGCGCCAGCGGCGCAAGGTTGGTAAAGGAAGAGCGGGAATCTCAGTGTTCCTCGGCGACGGCGAGCGAGATGTAGATCACTGTCAGCAGGACGAACACGAAGGTCTGGATGAGCACGGAGAAAAGGCCGAGCACCATGCCGGGCACCGGCAGGATCAGCGGCAGCGCCGTGAACATGAGGCCGGAAACCACATGCTCGCCGCTCATGTTGGCGAAGAGCCGGACGCTGTGGCTGAGGATGCGGGCGAAGAGCCCGATGACTTCCAACGGGAAGATCAGCCAGGCCAGCCACCACACCGGACCGGCGAAATGGGCCAGGTACTTGAGAGGGCCCACCTTCTTGAGGCCTTCGAAGTTGTAGTAGAGGAAGACGAGCAGCGCGCAGCCCAGCGTCACATTCCAGTTCGAGGTGGGGGAGTTGAGACCCGGCACCATGCCGAACAGGTTGCAGAAGAAGACGAAGAGCGTGAGCGTGCCGACCAGGGGCAGGTACTTCTCGCTGTGGTGGGCGATGCTGTCGTCCAGCAGGCCCTGGAGGCCCTTCAGCACGGACTCGAGCCCCGCCTGCATAGGGGAGGGGATGCGGGCCAGCTTCCGTTTCACGGCGAAGCAGACGGCGAGGGTCGCCAGGGCCGCCAGCGTCGCGCAGAAGAGGTGGTCGTAGCGCTCCAGCCAGGAGAGCGGCAGGCCCTCGGCGAATCCGGGCCAGGGATGCTGTTGCAGCCCCAGCACGACCGTCAGCCAGTGGGCCAGGAGCGAGACATGATGTTCCATGGGCTGGTCCTCTAGGGGCGGTCGGAATCTTCAGCGGAGTCTTCGGGCGGACCGGGTGGCGCGGGCTCGGCCTTGTGAAAGGCGAGGATCACGGCCTCCAGCAGGATCGCACCGACGGAGAGCAGGAGGCCCGTGGCGAACGGGATCCCCTCCTCGGGATAACGCTCCATTATTCCAGCGAGTGCGAGTCCGATCAACGCCAGCTTTCCGGTGCTGAGCAGGACATACCCGGCCCGGCCAGGGTTGCCCGGCGTGAGCATCCGCTTCACCAGCAGCACATGGAGCAACCACAGCGCCCAGCTGGCCAGAGCTCCAAGCCCGAAAGCGCAGGCGGCAGGCAGGGAGCGGAAAACCGCCCAGGCCGTGATGCCGGCCCCCCCGACCGGGAGCATGAGCCACCGGATCCGGCGGAGCTGGGCCTCAGGGCCGATCATCATCGCCTTCGCTCCCACCGCCGAGCGGAGCCTTGCGCTTCGCGTCCTCGTCCTCCTTGGCGGACCGGAGCTCCTCAGCATCGAATCTGCCGAGCTTCACCGTGGTCTTGTAGAGCTCCCAGAAGGCCGCCCCGATGCCCAGGCCCAGACCCAGCCACTGGCCGAAATCCTGGTGGCCCAGTTTGCCCCCGATCCAGCGCCCCCCGAGCAGCCCGAGGAAAATGGCGATGGGAAACACCATCCCGATCGACATCAGGTCCGCCCACAGGCTGCGCTCGCGGGGGTCGGCATCCTTCGCGGCGCCCTTCTTCATGCGGTTCAGGAACATGGAGGCCCTTCAAGGCGAAGGCGCGGACCGGAGCCCGCGCCTTCCAGTTTAGATCGGATGGATCAGAGCCAGCCGATGCTGCCGGCCCACTTCAGCAAGTCGAGCCCGAAGAAGGTGGCCAGCAGCGTGACGGCGCAGGCCATGGTGACGATCATCGTGGTGGCTGTGCCCGGAGCCTCGACCTCCGCGCCGCCCTCGTGGAAGTACATCTGTCGGATGACCCAGAGGTAGTAGAAGGCGCTCACGGCCGAGGTCAGCACCGCGATGACCACCAGCCCGGTGAGGCCGTTCTGCACGGCGATGTTGAAGAGGTAGAACTTGGTAAAGAAGCCCGCCAGGGGAGGGATGCCCGCCATGCTGAACATGAAGACGAGCATGGCGAAGGCGAGGCCGGGGCGCTTGTGGCCGAGACCGCGGAAGTCGTCGATGCGCTCGCCCTGCCCCCCCTTCTGGATGTGGATGACGATGGCGAAGGCGCCGGTGTTCATGAACAGGTAGACGAGGGCATAGAGCCACACGGCCTGGGTGCCCAGCACCGTGTCCGCGGCCAGGACGCCCATGAGCATGTAGCCCACATGGGCAATGCTGGAGTAGGCCAGCATGCGCTTCATGCTCTGCTGCCGGATGGCGGCCACATTGCCCAGGATCATGCTGGCGGCGGCCACGAACTGCAGAGGCAGGCTCCACTGGTCCATGAGGCCGTGGAAGGCCGTCCCGAAGATGCGGAGGAAGGCCGCCAGCGCCGCGGCCTTGGGGGCCGTGGCCATGAAGGCCGTGATGGGGGTGGGGGCGCCGTCGTACACATCGGGGCTCCACTGGTGGAAGGGCGCCGCGGCGACCTTGAAACACATGCCCACGAGGATGAATAGGACGCCGCCGAAGACCAGCAGGCTGTTGGACTGGATGACCAGGGGCAGCTTCTGGCCAAGCTCGGCCAGGTTCGTCACGAGTCCGCCGGTGGCCATGAAGAGGAGGCTCACGCCGTAGATGAAGATGGCGCTGCTGAAGGCGCCCAGCAGGTAGTACTTCAGGCCCGCTTCCACGCCGCGGTTCTGCGTGCGGAAGTAGCCCACCAGGATGTAGAAGCAGAGCGCCATCAGCTCCAGCGCGAAGTAGACGCTGACGATGTCCGTGGCGCCGCAGAGGAAGAGCATGCCCGCCGTGGCGAAGAGGATGAGCGCGTAGTACTCCACCGTCTGCTCTCGCAGGGCGTTCAAGGTCCGCTGGGAGAGCGCGACCGCCGCGAGGGCGGACAGGATGACGATGACCTGGAAGCCGCGGGCCAGGCCGTCCACGCGGTACATGCCGCTGAAGCCCTCGCCCGGCTTGCCCAGGTAGATGAGGGCGCCGCTGAGGGCGAGCGTCAGGAAGGCGACCGGCGCCCACTTGTGCTTCTCGCCCTTGGCGAAGAAGAGGTCGCCGGGCCAGAGCATGAGCGTGGCGATGATGATGAGGAGGATCTGCGGGTATATGAGGGGCGAGCCCTGCATCAGGGAATCCCAGAGGCCTTGGGAGAAGGTGGTCATCGGCGGCCTCCTTCGGGAGCGGTTTCTGGCGCGGCTTCAGGAGTGGTGCGGGCCTGCTCCAGCGCGGGGCCTTGGCCGTAGGCGGGGTTCACCTGGACCATGAGCTTGGCCACGGGGGCTTCCATCACGCGGAAGAACGGCTGCGGGTAGAGGCCGATCCACACGGCGGCGGCGATGAGCGGGATGAAAGTCGCCAGCTCGCGGCGGCTCATGTCCGGCATCTTCGTGTTGGCCTCGGAGATCTCCCCGAAGAGCACGCGCTGGACCATCCAGAGCATGTAGGTGGCGCCCAGCACGATGGCGACCGTGGCCACCGCGCCGAGCCAGGGGAAGGCCTGGAAGGCACCCCAGAGACTGAACAGCTCGCCGATGAACCCGTTCAGGCCGGGCAGGCCGATGGAGCTGAGCGTCATGATGATGAAGACCGTGGCGTAGACGGGCATGGTCTTCATGAGGCCGCCGTAGTCCGCGATCATGCGCGTGTGGCGGCGGTCATAGACCACGGCCACCGCGAGGAACAGCCCCGGCGTCGAGATGCCGTGGTTGATCATCTGGAAGAGCGCGCCTTTGATGCCGTAAGGGTTGAGCGCGAAGAGCCCCAGCATGCACATGCCGAGGTGGCTGACCGACGAGTAGGCCACGAGCTTCTTCATGTCCGCCTGCACCATGGCCACCAGCGCGCCATAGATGATGCCGATGATGGCCAGCGCCAGCATCCAGGGCATGAGCGTCTTCGTCGCGTCCGGGAAGATGGGCAGGAGGAACCGCACGAAGCCGTAGGTGCCCATCTTCAGGAGCACGCCCGCCAGGATCACCGAGCCGGCCGTGGGCGCCTGCACATGCGCGTCCGGCAGCCAGGTGTGGAAGGGGAACATCGGCACCTTGATGGCGAAGGCCAGGAAGAAGGCTGAGGCCAGCAGGAGGCCGAAGGTCTTGCCCTGGGCCGCGATGACGGGCGCCATGGCCTGGAAGCCCGCGATGCTGAAGTCGTAGTGGCCGGTGCTCTTGTGCTGCAGGAAGTAGATGGCGAGGATCGCCACCAGCATCAGCAGCGAGCCGGCCAGCGTGTAGAGGAAGAGCTTGATGGCCGCGTAGAGCTTCTGCGGGCCGCCCCAGATGCCGATGAGGAAGTACATGGGCACCAGCATCACTTCCCAGAAGATGTAGAACAGGAACATGTCCTGGGCGATGAAGACGCCGAGCATGGAGGTCTGGAGCACCAGCAGCCAGA
>DASRXV010000011.1:0-2804 GCA_035687325.1 Holophagaceae bacterium | reverse complement strand
CGCCTGCCCGAACCCAACTGGATCACCTTCGCCCAGGCCGCTCACCGGATCGGGGTCAGCTGGGAAGCCATCGCCGACCGCGTGAAGCGGAGGACCCTCACCTCGAAGGAATTTGACGGGGTGCGGATGGTGCTGGCTGCCCAGGTCAAGCCCTTCAAACCCAAGCGAAGATGAACCCTTCCCACCCTAGGCCCCCTGATGGGGGCCTTTTTTGTGCCCAGGCCTACCCCTTGGGGATGCCAGGAAGGGCCCTGGCTGCCCCCCAGAGGCCTCCCTCGGGGTGCCAGGGTGCCCAGGCAGGCCCTAGGACAGGGAAGGGGGCCCAGAAGGGCCCCCTTGGCATGCCTTCCCACCCCTCCCTCAGCCTGGGACCAGGACCAGGGGCTTGGAGCCCTTCCCCTCTGCCCGGTGCAGCCGTTCCAGCTCGGCCACGAGGTAGCCCAGGGCCTTGGAGATGTCCTCGTGATTGGTGGAGGGTTCCCATCCGTTGATCCAGGGCCACCATGCAGGCTGGGCCCCCAGGTGATTCTGCTGCCGGGCCGCCATCACAAAGGCATAGGCCGAGCCCGCCAGGGCCAGCTCACCGCCGTCGAAGAGATCCTCGTCGGCCTCGGACTCCCGCAGGATTTCGCGGGCCGCCATGGTGGCCAGGATGGCTGGGGTTAGGTGAGGGACCAGTAGCCTCCAGGCCTTCGCGGTGTCGGAGTCCGGGTGGACGAGCTGCTCCTGGGTCAAGGCGATGTTGAGCACCTTGAGCGCGGAGACGAGTGGATGGCTCTTGAGGTGTCGAAGCTGCATCACCCCTCCATGACCCACTTCATGCGGGCGGTCTGAGCGGTGGTGGGATCGGTGTAGGGCCCGGCGCCGTCCATCACCCACTTGAGCAGGATGAAAGCCTCACGGGCATCCGTGAAGAACTCTGTCCACCACTTCTCGCGGACCTTCACGAGATCCACGAGCGCCTGCCCGCCCTCGTGGGCCAGCTCGTCGAAGGTGTCGAGCATGAGGCCGTAGGGCGTCTTGAGCTTCGCCTCGTTGATGGCCTGATCCTTCTCGGTGAGGTCCACCGCGGATCCATCGGGATTGATGAACTCAAGGGGCGGCGGCGCGGTGCCGGACTCCTCCTCAGTCTCACCTTCACCCGTGGCCACGATGTCGGCGTCGATGACGCCGCCAGTGGCGCCGGTCCAGGGAAGCTCGTCGATGAGGGCGCCGGTCTCACGGTCCATGTTGGGCGGCGGCGGCATGAAGGCAGGCACGGGCGTCTCCTCGTGCTCAGGGAAGGGCAACGGTGGCCCAGGGTCCGGCGCGGTCTGGCGCTCGCCGAGCGGGATGGGGCAGACGCGATGCACGCCCGCCACGAGTAGCTGGTAGCTGGCATCCAGCAGCTTGTGGGCGGCCTTGGCGGAGTCGCGGGCCTCCTCGACATCCTTCAGGCTGGGTTGGGCCCGCTCTAGCGCGTTGCTCGCGCCGGCGAGGAGTTGCAGGGCTCGGTCAAGGGCGTAGGGCTCTTGCGCGGCTTCCTGCTCGTCTGGCTTTCTCTTGGACATGGAATCTCCATGGATGGGCGCAGAGCGCCGGGGTGAAAGGTTAGAGCTTGCCTCTGAGGGAGGGAAGGGGTGGGAGGGTGACAAGCGGGGCTAGCGCGATGAGCCGGTCCATGAACGCGGCGCCATAGAAGCCGGATAGCTCCAGCCGGTTCGCGTTGGCGGTCCAGAGGATGGGCCGCCGGTTGCGGGAACGCTCATCCACGATCCGGTCGAGCTGCGCGAATGAGAAATCCTCGGTGTAATTCACCTTCATCCGCTCGCGGCCGAGATCATCGAGCACGAGAAGCGGGATAGTGCAGGCCATGAAGGTGAAATCCTCCACCTCTTCGAGCCCAACCTTGCGACTGAATGAGCCCTTGATCCAGGTGGAAGTGGTGGGCCACACCACCCAGCGGAAAGCGGGTGCCCGGTGCCAGGGCGCTTCATCGAAGACGGTGGGCATCCGCGTCATCTCCATCAGCCGCCGTTGAAGTCTGGCTTCCGTGGCGGCTGCAAGCAGCGCGGCCATGGTGCCCGACTTGCCGCACCCGACTGAACCGCCGAGGCCGAAGCCATTGGTGGGCAGCTCGCCTTTGCGGAGTTGATCGAGCGGCTCACGCGGCAGCCGCTTCTGGATCTCCATGGGCACATGCGCGGTTGAGCAGGCTGCTTCCACCGCGCCCATGCCTCGGAGCATCAGCTCATCCGCGAGGATCGAATTGAGCTTCTCTCCCATCTGGCGCTTGTAGGTGGAAAGCCGCTGCGCCTCCACACGGCTCCAGCAGCTCGGGCACAGGGCCATCGGGACTGGCGACTGAAACTCGTTGGAACAACTCGTGCAGCGGTTGGGGTGGAGTGGCAGGGTCATGGTGTTCCTCGCTCGCTGAAGGTGAGAGGGACTGGAGATACTCGGCGTCGGTGCGGGATCTGTGGGCCGGACTTCGCGCCTGACCTCCAGCCGCGGATCGTGATGCTTGATCTTGCACCCGGCCCAGCCACGCGCCGAAGTAGGCTGGCATGCCACGGTGCGTCTTACCCTTCGCCGGGTTGTCCCGGAGCCACTGGATGGCCTTCCGCAGCTCCGGCTTCACCTCGACGCCAGGGAACGCGGCGATCCACTCGTCCACCTTGCCCTGGGTCAGTGGCCAGCCTTGCTGGCCCGTTCCCTTGCACGGGACCACGAAGAGCACCTTGTCCTCGGGCTTGGGGGGTGCAAGAGGGACAACCGGCGCTGGCGGAGCTGGAAGCGATGCAGCGCAGGAGGAACCGATAGGT
>DASRXV010000010.1:0-27644 GCA_035687325.1 Holophagaceae bacterium | reverse complement strand
CCAGGGCGTGCAGAACCCGCTCACCCTGCTGCTCATCCGCGAGGTGCTGCAGCCTTACAAGATCCCCATGATCGTGGACGCGGGCGTGGGCACCGCCAGCGACGCCGCCATCGCCATGGAGCTGGGCGCCGATGCCGTGCTTCTCAACACCGCCGTGGCCGAGGCCGCCGAGCCCACGAAGATGGCCGAAGCCATGAAGCACGCCGTCCTCGCCGGCCGCCTGGCCTTCGAAGCCGGCCGCATGCCCAAACGTCTCACTGCCAGCGCCAGCAGTCCGATGGCGGGGCTGGTGGGCAAGTGAGCGTGGAGCTTCTCACCCGTTTCTACGAAGCCTTCGTCCGCAAGGACGCGGAGGCCATGGCGGCCTGCTACCACGCGGATGCGGCTTTCTCCGATCCTGTGTTCCCTATGCTCGATCACGATGAGACCTGCGCCATGTGGCGCATGCTCGTGGGCCGGGCCCAGGACTTCTCGCTCACCTACGAGGTGATCGGCGAGAACCGCGTGGAGTGGATCGCGCGCTACACCTTCACGAAGACGGGCCGCCCCGTGGTGAACCGAGTGAAATCCCAGTTCGGCTTCCAGGACGGTCTCATCCTCGCTCAGCGCGACGGCTTCGACTTCTGGGCTTGGACCCGCCAGGCCCTGGGCTTGAAGGGCGCATTGCTGGGCTGGACCCGCCTCCTGCAGGGCGCCGTCCGCAAAGAAGCCCGCAAAGGGCTTAAGGCGTTCATGGCGAAGAATCGCTAGCGGTTCATCACCACATGGAACGGAGCCGGGGGTTCGATGCGGGCCCAGGCTTCGGCGATGTCTTCCAGCATGGACTGGAAGATGGCGCGGTCTTCATCGGCGGCTTTGGCTAGCACCTGACCGGCATCGGTGATGAGCAGCCAGGCGCCGGCGCCTCCCATCCAGGACAGATCGGCGAGCGCTTCATCAAGCGCGTCCCAGTTGGCGCCGAAGCTGGGCGGGAACTGGAGCGCGGCCGCGAACTCCGCAAGGAGGCCAGACTTGGTCGTCATGCGCGCGCCGCGCAGGAGACGGGCGCATGTGTTCACGCGCAGCGCGTCCCATAGCGCATCAGCCTCTTCCGCCACGCGGTGGATGAAGGGGGCTTCGGGCTTCTTCAGCGCGTCGAGTTTCATGGCATCTCGGTGAAGTGGGCGTAGTGGTCGCCCGTGTACCAGGCGCGGCCATCGCTGCCGGTCACAATGCGCTCGGCGCCACGGTTCACATGCTCGCGGTGGGGATGCACATCCCATTCCTGGTACTGGATGCGGCGGCCGTTCCCGTCGGCCTGGGGCAGGACCTCCTCGTAGTTACCGAAGCGGCGGCTGCCCTCGTAGCCCAGCGGGGCCTCGTGGTGGGCGCGGATGTAGGCGAGCACCTGGATGGCGTTCGCGGGAAGGGCTGGGTCGCTGGGCACCGCTTGGACCGTCGGCACGCCAGGGCGCGGCGGCTGGGGCGCATGGCCGCAGGCCAGGGCCATCCCCATCAAGAGCGCAGTCGTGGTGAGCCGTCGCAGGAAGTTCACGAGCCCAGGCTAGCGGAAGGAGCGCGATCGCGGCAGGGTGGAAGAATGTTCCGCCGCGCCCTGCCCGCCCTGTTCGCGCTGTCCTTGGTGGCCGCCCCGCCCCGGCCCAAGCTCGTGGTGGTCATCTCCATCGACCAGTTCAGCGCCGACCTCCTGGCCCGCTGCGCCCAGGATCTGCCCGGCGGCCTGGGACGGTTGAAGCGCGAGGGTGTGTGGTTCACGGACGCCTATCAGGCCCACGGCATCACGGAGACGGGACCGGGCCATTCCGTGCTGCTCTCGGGCCGCTACCCGGCTCACACAGGCATCCCCGAAAACGAGTGGCGGGACGCCGAGACGGGCCATCAGGTCTACTGCGTCGAGGACCCGCGCGCCCGCGTGGTGGGCGGCGATCCCGACGCGGGGAGCATGAGCCAGACCTGGTTCCGCGGCACCACCCTGGGCGACTGGCTCCAGCGCCAGCGTCCCGGCTCGCGGGCCTTCGGCCTCTCCTTCAAGGACCGCGCGGCCATCCTCATGAGCGGCCGCCACCCTTCCGCCGTGTACTGGATGGACGGGGCTAACGGCTTCACCACCTCCACGGCTTACGCCAACGCGCTGCCGGACTGGCTCGCCGCCTTTGACGCCAGGACGCGCCAGGCCTGGGCCGGCGGCCCCATCGTGTGGGCGGCCGGGGACAAGGCCGCCTTCCCCGCCCGGGGACCGGAGGCCTTCACCCTCAGCGGCGAAACGGTCCGCATGGGGCTGCCCCGCAAGATCCTGGGCGTGGGTGACGCGCTGGACGGCAAGTTCATGGACCGCCTCAAGGCCTCGCCCTACATGGACGAACTCACTATCCAGGCGGCAGAGGCGCTCATCACGAACGAGAAACTGGGACAGGGCCATAGCACGGATCTGCTGGCCCTGAGCCTCTCGGCCACGGACTATGTGGCGCATTTCTATGGCACCTTCGGCCCGGAGATGGCGGACCAGCTGGCGAGGCTGGACGCGGCGCTGGGGCAGTTCCTCGATTTCCTCAAGACCCAGGATCCGGGTGTGTGGGTGGCGCTGAGCGCGGACCACGGCGGCTCCGACATCCCGGAGCGGCTGGCGGAGATGGGCTATCCGGCACGGCGCGTTCCGTTGGCGGAATGGATGAAGACGCTGGACCAGAACCTGCGCGACAAGTGGAAGCTCGACACGCCCGCCCTGCTGCCGGGCAGTGGCGCCGACATGCTCTACTTGAGCGCGCCCGCCATCCGCGCGGCCGGGAGCCAGGACGCGGCGGCGGCCCAGGCGGCCGAGATCGCGAAGAAGATGGACGGCATCGCGGATGCCTTCCCCGGCTTCCAGCTCCAGCAGACCCAAGTGGATCTCAGGGCCGATCCCGCCACCTTCACGCTCGCCCAGCGCATGGCCCTCAGCTTCGTGCCCGGCCGCAGCGGCGATGTCGTCGTGGCCTGGAAGCCCTACATCGGCCTGTCCGGCAAGCCGCCCTACCTAGAGGACCACGGCGCGCCCTGGGACTTCGACCGCCGTGTGCCCCTCATCTTCTGGGGGCCCTGGAAGGCCGCGCAGCGCGTCGAGCCCGTGGCCCTCGTTGATCTGGCGCCCACGCTGGCGAACGAACTGGGGATCAAGCCCGAGGAGGCCCTGGATGGTGTGCAGCTGAATCTGGGGAACTGAACGAGAAGGAGCCCGGACGGGCTCCTTCTCGTTGCGGGATCCTGCTTACTTCGTGGTCTTGGCGTTGTGCTTGTCGCGGTAGATGCGCTTGCTCTCGCGGTTCTGCATGCGGTTGATGTTGCGGGCCTCCTGCTTGCTCACCTTGCCATCCTTGGCGGCGTTGGCTTCGGCCTTGTCGATGCGGCCTTCCTGGCGCTCCAGGTGGCTCGCTTCCTTGGGCGTAAGCTGGCCGCTCTTCTCGCCCTGCAGGATGCGCTGCTGCTGGTTGATGTCCCGCTGGGTCTCGCGGGCTTCGCGCTTCTGAGTGGGGGTGGGCGCCGGCGCGGGAGCCTGGGCCATCAGCGCGCCCGTGGCGAAGAGGGCGCCGGCGACGCCGATGAGGAGGTTACGGGTGTTGCGATTCATGGCTGACTCCTGGGTTGCGAGACGGGCTCGCGGTGGAAGAAGGGAGGGGGCGGGGAAGCGGAGGGTTGAGGCCTTCTGCTTCTGAAGCCTTTGACTCAATGCTCGTGCCATCTCGCAACTCGAAGACTCCGACCCTTTTGAAAAAGGTTGAAGCCCCTTCGTGTGGATCGTTGCCACATGGCTCCGCTTCCCGCGTTGCAATCAGCGCCGCTCGCGCCGGTCGCCGATGACTCTTGCGGGCATGCCCGCCACGATGGCCCAGTCCGGCACCTCGCCCGTGACGACGGCCCCCATGGCCACCACCGCGTGGTCGCCGATGCGCGCGCCATCCGTGATCCCGGCATTGGCGCCGATCCAGCAGTCCGCGCCGATGACGATGCCCTTCGACTTCACGGGCTGGTCGCGGATGGGCCGGTCCGGCGCCATGGAATGGTCGAAGGCGTAGAGCGCCGCGCCGCTGGCGATGCGGGTGCCCTCGCCGATCTTGATGCCCTTGGCGCCGCCGTCCAGTCGCGCCCCCGCATTGATGCTCACATCCTGCGCGAGGCGGATGGGCCCGTGCAGGAAGGCTCGGGCCGCGATGGCGCAGCCGTCACCTATGAGGACGGGCCGGCCCGGCTCGCCGAAGATCGCCGCCTCCGGCGCGATGAAGCAGCCTGCGCCGATCTCCACCGTCTCCTGCTCGCGGAGGAAGGCCTGCACTTCCGCCTGCCAGGCTTCGGCCCAGGCCCGGTGCTTGGGCTTCAGCGTGAAGTAGAGCCAGGGCATCCAGCTGAGCCGCTTCTGGTGCTGCGCCCGGAACTGTTCCGCATCCCGCATGCCGCTAGGATAAGCGGATGCATCTGGCCCCCGCGCCCACCTTCGCCTTCGCCCTCGGCGTGGCGACCTCGCTGTTCTCCATCATCAACCCGCCCAGCTCCGCCATCGTCTTCGCGGGCGCCACATCGGGCATGGAGAAGAAGGAGGTCCGCTCCTGCGCGCGGAAGGCCAGCCTCACGGCCTGCATCGCCATGCTCGTCTGCGCGCTGCTGGGGCAGTTCCTCTTCAGTTTCTTCGGCTTCACGGCCCTGGCCATGCGCTTCGTGGGCGGCGTGCTGGTGTTCCGCAGCGCCCTCCACATGCTTTACGGCGATGAGGAGCAGGACCGCAGCATGGCGACAGAGCGCGCCCAGGCCGTGGGCAAACGGGCCTCCGACTTCGCCATCATCCCCTTCGGCATCCCGCTCCTGGCGGGGCCTGGCACCATCTCCACCGTGATGGGCATGATCGTGGGGCTCTCCCTGCTGGAGTATCTCGCGGTGCTGGGGGCCATCGTCCTCAACGCGTGGGTCTGCTACCTCTTCCTGGCCCACAGCCCCAAGGTGCTGGCCAAGCTGGGCCCCATCGGGAGCAAGGTGCTCACCAAGCTCATGGGCCTCATCCTGGCCGCCGTGGCTGCGCAGTTCCTCATCAACGGCGTGAAGGATCTGTCCATGGACATCCATCGCCAACTGAGCGCGGCCCAAACCGTGCAGGCGGAATGAAGGGCCCGGTGTTCGCCCCGCTGGAACGGGTATTCACCCCTCCGTCCATCCCGGAAACACTCGCCGGGCCTAGCATCGGGCGAGTGGGAACCAAGCGACGCTTCTGGTGGACATTCGCTCTGGCCTGGGCGGTGGGAGTGGTCTATTTCACCTCCCAGGATTTCGCCTACCTTCCCCTTCAGCGCCCCCACTGGCGGCACCTGCTGGCCCTGAACTCCATCCAGGTGACGGTGTGGGCTGTCCTGGTGCTCCCGGCCCTCGCCTTCCTCCGGCGCTGGCCGCTGGACGGACCGGGCCGCCTGAAGCGCTGGGCCGCCTTCGCGCCGCTCACGCTCTTCCTCGTGACTTTCGGGATCTGGGGCGCCTTCGTCATCTCGCTGGGTAGCGAGGGCAAGCCTCCCTTCTCCGGTGCGGATTATCTGGCCCGCTTCGGCCGGTTCCTCACCCTCTACTTCCATTTCTACTTCCTCACCTTCCTGTCGGTGCTCTTCGCCTATCACGCGAACCTCTGGCGCCACCGTTTCCGCGACCGTGCGCTGCTGGCGTCCCAGCTGGAGACGAAGCTCTTCCAGGCCCAGAACCAGGCCCTGAGGATGCAGCTGCAGCCCCACTTCCTCTTCAACACCCTCCATTCGATCGCCACGCTCATGCACACGGATGTGGAATCCGCGGACCGCATGGTCACCCGCCTGGGAGACCTCCTCCGCCTGAGCCTGGAACGGAGCGGTGAGCAGGAAATCAGCCTGGGCCAGGAGCTGGCCTTCCTGGGCGCCTACCTGGAGATCGAGCACATCCGCTTCAAGGACCGCCTCCGGATCGCCATCGAGGTTCCCGAACCGCTGAAGAACGCCCTCCTCCCCACCTTCATCCTCCAGCCCCTGGTGGAGAACGCGCTGAAGCACGGGTTCTCCAAGCGCAGCCAGGGCGGCACCGTGGCCATCCGCGCGCGGGCCGAAGGGAATTCGCTGCGGCTGGAGGTGGAAGACGATGGCGACGGTCCGCCTCTGCGCCATGAGGAAGGCGTGGGGCTCCGCTCCGTGCAGGACAGGCTCCACCTGCTCTATGGCGGCCTGGCCCGTTTCAGCTTCGACCGCCTCCCCGGCCGCGGGACGCTGGCGTCCATGACCTTGCCTCTGAGACTCGCCCATCAACCTGCGGACGGGAGCGCGTGATGAACATCCGGGCCCTCATCGTGGATGACGAACCGCTGGCGCGTCAGCGGTTGCGGGACCTCCTCGCCGACGAGAGCGGCATCGAGGTGGTGGGCGAATGCGGCGACGGCGGCTCCGCGGTGGTGGCCATCGAAGCCCAGGCCCCGGATCTCGTCTTCCTGGATGTTCAGATGCCGGAACTGGACGGCTTTGAGGTGATCGAATCCGTGGGCGCGGACCGCATGCCGGCCACGCTCTTCGTGACAGCCCACGACCGCCACGCGCTCAAGGCCTTCGAGGTCCACGCTATCGACTACCTGCTGAAGCCCTTCGACCGCAAACGGTTCCACGAAGCCCTGGAGCGGGCCCGGATCTGGGTGGGCCGCTCCCATGAGATCCCCGCCCGGATGGCCTCCCTCCTGCAGGATGTCCAGGACTCGCGGCCGCCCCTGGAACGGATCCTCGTGCGGTCCGGAGACCACCACCTCCTCCTGAAGACGACCGACATCCAGTGGATCGAGGCAGAGGACAACTATGTGCGCCTCCATGTGGAGGGCACCTCCTACCTGGTGCGGCAGACCATGGGCAGGATGCTGGAGCGCCTTGACCCGGCCCGCTTCAAGCGCATCCACCGGTCGAGCATCGTCAACCTGGATTGCGTCAAGGAGCTCCGGCCCTGGTTCCACGGGGACTATCTGGTGCTGCTCTCCGACGGCACCAAGCTGACGATGCCCCGCACCTACCGCGAGCAGATCGTCCATCTGAAGTAAGCGGAGGCATCCGGCGCGCAGCAGCCGGCCTTGGCCCCTAGGGGCGGATAAGGCGCGCGGCCCCGCCACACGCGAATCCGCTTTCGCCCCATCATCGCGGGGCTTCGCCACAGATCGCTGGATGAAGGGACGGGCGCGGCCCCAGCCTGTGCCACCTGGACCCGCACGGGCGAACGAGGTTTCACCGCGCGGGATCCAGGTGCCGCTCTATCCGCCCCTTCTTCCACATCCTGCGGATGCCCGCAGTCTCCATGGAGTTCCTTATGAACCGCGTGTTTTCAAGGCTCGGCCTCACGGCCGTCGCTCTCGTCGCCGGATCCGCGCTGTGCGCGCAGGGCACGCAGACTGGCAATTTGACTGGCACCGTCAAGGAGACCGGCACGGGCAAGGCCATTCCCGGCGCCAGCGTCGTCGTCCGCACACCCCAGGGCGACCGCACCGCGACCACCAACGCCCAGGGCGCCTTCCGCTTTGTCGGGTTGATTCCCGGCCCCGTCACCGTCGCAGTGACGGCGGATGGCTATGTAGGTGGCTCCCTGGCCACCAATGTGCCCCTGGGCTCGACCAATGTGACGGACTTCCCCTTGGCGCCCATGTCCGTGGCCACCACCACCGTCGTGGTGATCGGCTCCGGCAACAACATCGACACCACGGACGCGAAGGTCGGCCAGAACTTCACGCTGTCCGCCATCAACGATCTGCCGATCCCCGCGACTCAGCGGACCGTCACGAACATCGCGTCCTTGGCGCCCGGCGTGAGCGTGGACGCCAACGGCATGACCATCCGCGGCTCTCAGAACACTCAGGTGCTTTATCTGGTGGACGGCGTGGATGTGGCGGATCCTGTCACGGGTAACTTTAGTGCGCAACTCAACGAGGATATGCTGTCCGAGGTCCAGGTGCTGGATGGCGGTGTCTCGGCTGAGTATGGCCGCTTCACAGGCGGCGTGGTCCAGGCCATCACCAAATCCGGCAGCAATGAGTTCGAAGGCGTCGCCCGCTTCTCCTTCTCGGATCCCAATTGGGCCGCCTACAATCCGCGGAACCGCGGCGCGAAGGGAGATGTCCGCTTCACGGACACGCACAGCATCCAGCAGAATATCGTGGTGTCCGGCCCCATCATCAAAGACCACCTCTTCTTTGTCATCGGCTACCGGGCCCAGGCGCCCTTCGCGCGTTCCACCACCGCTCAGACCACGGCGCCTCCGGAATTCGGTGGCGGCAATCCCTACAACGCCACCACGACGGATGATCGCAAGGACGTCAAGCTGGACTGGCAGATCACGCCGAACTACCGGGTCTACGCCCAGTACAACAAGACCGAGATCGACCAGACCGGCCGCGACTACGCCAACGCCTTCTTCAACGGCAGCACTTCAGTCGCCACTCTCTCCAATCAGCCCAACGCCTTCTCCTATCGCGCCTTCGGATTCCAGGGCCAGTTGACGGACAACCTGCTCCTGAACATCCACTACGGCAGGAAGGATGAGGCGCTGGGCGGCCCTGGTGGCGGCGGCCAGGGCGGTGCAACGGTCCCCGTGATGATCGATATCGCTTCTCAATATGTCTACGACAACGGCTTCTTCGGGGCCGACCCTGATAAGCGCCCCATCGAGAACGGCAGCGCCAGCCTGCTGTGGTTCCTCCAGGGCGCCGGAGACCACGAGCTGAAGTTCGGCGTGGACTGGTATCAGTCCGGCCATAATGCCGCCAACAGCCAGTCGCCCAACAACCAGATCATCAATTTCAGCGGATTCAAGAACTATGATGTGAACGGCAACCCGCTCAACGGCGATACAAGCCTGGCGAACCGCAACTTCGATGCGAACAGCTTCATCCAGACTTTCATCCCTTACACCGGCACCGCGAAAAACACCATCTTGTCCGGCTACATCAACGACAAGTGGAAGCTCAACAGCCACTGGAGCTTCAACATCGGCGTTCGCCTCGACAAGAACACCTCCAAAAGCGATGTCCAGGCCACCAACTACGATGTGTCGGCCTACTCCCCCCGTCTCGCGGCCATTTGGGACATCAACGGCGATGGCGCGTGGGTCACCCAGGCCTCCTTCGGCGTTTACACCGGCCAGGTCATCCAGGGCGCCACGGATAACGCGTCCACCGTGGGCAACCCCGCCGAATACGACTACGCCTATGTCAGCGGCCCCGGGAACCTGCGTTCCAGCTACGGGACCACGCCCATCTTCTCCCTGGATGCAGGCCTCTACCGTCATTCGAACATCATCGACCCCAACCTCAAGATGCCCGCCATGCAGGAGGTCGCCCTCAGCCTGAAGCATGCAGACGGCCAGAACGGCATGTGGAGCGTGACGCTGAACCGGCGCACCTGGAAAAATTTCGTGGATGACTTCAAGGATCTCCAACCCAACCCGGTGGATGCCAACGACGTCAGTCTGACGGTCTACAAGAACGATTCGTCCCTCGTCCGCAACTACCTAGGCCTGGAACTCCAGTACCAGAAGCAGTTCACCGAGGCCTTCAGTCTGGGGGGCAATCTCACCCTGAGCCAGCTTCAGGGCAACTACGAAGGCGGCCAGGTGGGCGCCACCGAGCAGTGGAACAACTTCGGCCCCCAGGGCGCCTATGCCGGTCAGCCGACCCCCTTCCAGTTGGGCCACACCAATGGACCCCTGACCGCGGATGTCCCTTTGCGCATCCGCGCCTTCTCGAACTACACACGCAAGGTTGGACCGGGCCGCCTGAATGTGGGCGCCATCTTCCAGTTCACCTCGGGCGCTCCCTACAACAAGACGGCCACGGCAGGCATTCTGACCCCCCAGCTGGTAAGCATTGGTGGCAGTACCTACACAGAGTACTTCGCGACCCGGGGCAACTTCCGCTTCCCGGATACTTACCGCACCGATCTCCAGCTGGCCTATGACCTCCCCGTCTGGAGAAAGTTCGTCTGGTTCACTTCGGTGAACCTCCAGAATGTTTTCAACCACCAGCAGGTAGCCACTTGGAACACCACGGCTTCCGTCGCCGCGGGGAACACCTGGAAACCAGGTCCCTCTTATGGTGTTGCAACCAGCTCGGGCAATTATCTCGCTGGCCGGACCTTGAGCTTCTCCACGGGCATCAAGTTCTGAAGGGCAGGTTCACCGGATCCGCCGCGGCGCTCCCCGTGGCGGATTCATCTTTGACTCAATGCGGCCTCGATGGCGACCTTCAATTCGGGCCCTTCCGGCTCTACCGCGCTAGGGAAGGCCCCGATCACGCGGCCATCCTTACTCACGAGGTATTTGTGGAAGTTCCACTTCGGCTCGCCGTGCCCTGCGGCGAGGAAGGCGTAGACGGAGGACTGCTGCGCGCCCTTCACATCCACCTTCTCGAAGAGGGGGAACTTCACGCCGAACTTCACGGTGCAGAACTGCTCGATCTGCTCCGCCCCACCCGGTTCTTGGGCTCCGAACTGGTTGCAGGGAAAGCCCAGCACCACAAGGCCACGATCTTTGTAAGCCTCGTGCAGCCGTTCGAGGCCTTCGTACTGGGGCGTGAAGCCGCATTCGCTGGCCACATTGACCACGAGCGCCACCTTGCCTTTGTAGTCCGCGAGAGGTGCGTCCGCGCCGCGGAGGGTCTTGGCTTTGAGATCGAAGAAGGGCATGGCGGAGCCTTTCAGGAATAAGGTACTTCGAACACCATGCGGCAGGGATGGGCCTTGCCCTCCATGCTCGCGGGACGGAAGCGCCAGCTGTGCGCCCAGGCCTCCAACGCGCCCACATGGGCCGCGGGCGCGCCGTCCATGGACACGGCCCGCACAGCGCCCTGCTCGTCGAGCGTGAGTTCGAGGCGCACGGTGCCGTTGAAGCCGGGGAGGTCGGGTTTCTTCGGGATCTCCAGCGCTTCGGCAGGAACGGTCTGTACCTTGCCCGGATTCTTCCCCGCATCCGCCAAGCGCCGGGCCACGGCCTCATCGAACTGCGGCGTGACGGGGGGCGCTGGCCTGGCGCGGCGGAAGCGGTCGAAGAATCCCATGCGCGGATTATCCCACGCCAGACTCCGCCCGGCCGCCAGAACCCCCCGTCCAGCATCGTCCGGCGCCGCCCTGCTGCGCGGAACCCGGCCTTGAGCCATGCTCATCCCATGCGCGCGCCCGAAGTCGTCCAATCCCTGCGTTCCCGCCTGGGGCGGCGCACACCCTGGGTGCTCACAGGACTCTTCTGGCTCATCTTCACCGCCACGAGCCTCGCAATCTACGGAGCCCAGGGGCCGCTGCATCCCCTGGTGATCCTGAACTGCCTGCTCTCCCCCGCCCTCGTCTCCTTCACCTACGGCTTCCTCAGCCCCCTGCCCTGGCAATGGACCGGGGACACGCGGCCTCAGGCCGGGGTCATCCGCGGCGCGATCCAGGGCCTGCTCTACCATGCGGTCCTCATCCTGCTTCTGACTGCCCAGAGCTACTGGCTCACCCGCCAGGACGGGGGGACGGTGATGATGGGCACGGAGCACCCTCTGGGCTTCTGGCGGTTCGCGATGATGCAGATGCTTGTGGGCTCCTGCCTCATGACGCTCATCGGCGGCATCATCGCCGCGGGCGAGACGACCTACAACGAGAAGCGCGACACGGCGCGGCGCCTGCAAGAGGCTCAGGATGTGCTGCTGCGGGGCCAGCTCGCGCCGCACGCCCTCTTCAACGCGCTGAACGGGCTCGCGGAGCTGGTGCGCCAGGATCCCGCCCGCGCGGAGACGGCCATCCTCGACCTCTCCGAGCTGCTGCGAGTGCTGTTGCGGCAATCCCTGCGCGCTTGGTCCTCGTTGGCCGAGGAACGCGACATCGCGGAGCGCTACCTTCGCATGGAGTCCCTGCGCCTGGGCGCGCGGCTCCGCATCGGGTGGGAGTGGGACGCGGGGTTGGAGACGACGCCCGTGCCCTGCCTCCTCCTCCAGCCCCTCATCGAGAACGCGCTCAAGCACGGCATCGCGCCGGACCCCGAAGGCGGCGAGCTGGCGCTCCGGCTTGCGCGCGAAGGAACGGGCCTGCGCCTGGAAGTGGCCAACACCGGCCGCCCCATGTCGCTCGTGCTGGGCGAAGGCGTGGGCATCACGAATCTCGAAGCCCGCCTGCGCCTCGCCTATGATGGGCGAGCCTCCTTCCAGCTCATCCAGGAGGGAGAATGGACGCGGGCCATCGCCCGGTTTCCGGAGGCGCCATGAAACCCCTTCGCGTAGCCCTGGCGGACGATGAGCCTCTCGCGCGAGCGCGGCTGTCGCGCTTGCTCCGCGAGGCGGGCTGCGAGGTGATCGCGGAACTGGAGGACGGCGCCGCCGTCCTGGCCTGGCTCTGCGAGGCGCCTTCCGTGGACGCGCTCTTCCTCGACATCAACATGCCCGGCGCCACGGGACTGGAGGTCATGGCCGAGCTGCCGGAGCGCCTGCCCGCGATCTTCGTGACGGCCTACGCCGAGCACGCCGTCCGCGCCTTCGAAGCCGCCGCCGTGGACTATGTGCTCAAGCCCGTCTCCGCCGAGCGCCTGGCCAAGAGCCTCGCGCGCCTGCGGGACCAGCCAGCCGCGCCGACGACTGGCCATGCGCAGCCCGCCGCGGGCCGCTATCCCGCCAAAGCGGGGGACGGCCATGTGTTCCTAGAACTGCGGCGCACCTCCCATTTTGAAGTGGAGGACGAGATCGTCTGGGCATGGTGCGGCGGCTCCCGCTTCCGAACCGGATGGAGCACGCTGGCCGAGGTGGAGCATGCCTTCCCCACCGCCGGGCTGCTGCGGATCCAGCGCCATCTCCTCCTGCGCCCCGAAGCCGTGCTGGGCCTGCGCCCTATCGACGGCGGCCGAGCCACCGTCCGTGTCGCCGAGGGCCTAGAGCTCGAAACCAGCCGGACGGCGACACCGAAGCTGAAGGAACTGCTCGGGCTCTAAGGATTCCAGACACAAAAAGGAAGGGCCCCTTTCGAGGCCCTTCCCATGCCTGGCGGACCAGGGCTTGAGACTTAGAACTGCACCTTCACGCCGAAACGGACGCGACGGCCTTCCTGCCAGCCGGTCTCACGACCGGCATAGGGGTTCGGGGCGCCAGTGCGGTCAGTGAGCTGCTGCGTGACACCCGTGACCGAACGGGTGTTGAAGGCGTTGAAGACATCCGCAGAGGGGATCACGCGGAATTTCTGGCCGAACTTCATCGTGTAATCGACATGGACATCCAGGTTGCGGGTCGCGGGGATGCGGCCGAACTGACCCAACTGGTAGTTGACCGGCGTGTTGTTGCCGTAGCCGCCGATGTCGTTCGTGTTGTCGAAGTGGCTGATCGGCGTACCGCTCAGGTACTGGAACGCGAGACCAGCGTTCAGATCGTTGTTGGCGATCGTGAAACGGTGCGAGTACTGGACCTTGACGGCATTGGTGCGGTCCAGGGGCAGCAGGCCGGTGCCCACATAGGGGTAGTAGTCGAAGGAGGCGGTGATGTTGCCATCCGCCTGACCGTTCGAGCTGCTGACGAGGCCCTCGTAGTTGCCGTTCAGACGGCTCCAGGTGTAGCTGAAGTTGATGTAATCGCGATCAGACTTCTTGGATGCGGTGATGTCCCAGCTGATGTAGCGGTTACCAGCCTCTGGGAAGTAGGTCTGGTTGATCGTGAAACGCTGGCCGGAGTTCAGGCTCAGATTGGCAGGGCTGCCAGCGGGCGCAGTCCGGGCAGTCCAGGACACAGGGCCAGGGCCGGGGTTCCACAGGATGGCCTGGCCAGCCCATGCGTTCGGGACGCCCGCGCCGGTGAAGGAATACGCGAAACCGGAATCGTAATAGGCGCCCGCGAGGTTCGTGATGACCGAGTCCTCGATGACATTGGTCAGCTGGCGGTACTTGCCGTGGGCGCCGATGGTCCAGCCGCTGTCGTAGGTGTGGTCGATGCCCAGGGTGAACTCCTCGCGCTTGGGCAGCTTGGTGCCTTCGGCGATGGGGTCGTAGCTGAAGGGCGTGGCGTAATCGATCGTGGCCCCGTAGGCACCCGGGTTGATGATGATGGGGTGGCCGTTGTTGTAGTTCCAGTCCGCGCCGCCATTGATGGTGTCCTGGCCGGCGAAGAAGCGGTGGCGAAGATAAACCTCGTTCGCGAACACCCGGATGCTGATCTGCTGCGGGATATCCTCGAAGTAAGTGGCGTAACTGCCGGCCACTTTGGTCTTGCCATCGTTGTTCAGATCCCAGGTGAAGCCGAGGCGGGGCTGGATGTAGTCAGTGCCCGAGAACTTGGCGTAGGTGTCGCCCGCGCTGTTCTTGAGATTCTGCTCTTCGTACCGGGCGCCGTACATCAGGCGGAAGCCGGGGAACATCTCCCAGGTGTCCTGGGCGTAGTAGGCGTTGTAGACCGTCTTGACCGTGGCATCGGTGTGATTCTCATAGGTGTAGAGGGAGCCGCCGGTGCTGACCGTGTAGGTGACGGGGTAGAGCACGCCGTTGTCGGCGTTGGTGAACTGCGTGACCGCGTTCGCCGGGCCGCCATCGACTTGGACCAGCGTGTACTTGGACTCCAGCTGGCTCAGGCCGAACTTCAGGTTATGGTCACCGATGAACCAGGAGAGGTCGACCTTGGCCTGCTGGGTCTTGGCCTGGTAGAGCTTCTGGTAGAGGCCCGTGCCGCCCGTGCGGAAGCTGAACTTATTGGGGGCGGTATTCGTCCAGCTGTAGGGGCTAGTGCCGCCAGCGCCGGTTCCAGGCTTGAAGTAGAGACCATCGGTGATGGCCTGGTCCGTGGTGTCGGAGGGGGTCGCGGTGGTCTTGTTGTCCGTCATGCCCAGCTTGGCGGACAGGAGCAGGCTGGGGGTGATGTTCCAGTCATAGCTCAAGTTGAAGTTCTGGACCGTCTGAGTCTGGGAAGTGCCCAGGTTGGCATCGCCATAGGTGGCGGGATAGGCCGTGCCCTGATCGAACTTCGTCCGCTGGTAGTTGGCGAAGAAGGTCAGCTGCATGTCCTGCGTGAGGTAGTAGTTCAACTTGCCGACGGTCTGGATATCGGTCTGCTTGTAGGGATCGCTCGTCAGGCCAGGGTAGTTATTGGCCAGAGGCGTGGCCTGCTTGCGAATATTGGCGTCCACTCCCACGAAATAGAACAGCTTGTCCTTGATGATGGCGCCGCCGACTTCCGCGCCGAGGTCATAGCGGTTGTCGGGAGAGGCTTCCTGAGCGTAGAGGCTCTTCTTGGCCACCGCATGGAGGCCGGTCGCGTCATAAGTCGCCCAGGCGCTACCCTTGAAGTCGTTGGAACCGGACTTGGTGACAGCATTGAACACACCGCCCAAGGCCGAGAACTCAGGGCGGAAGCCGCCAGTCTGGACCTCGACCTGGTCGATGAAGTCGGTCTTCAAAGCGGCGCCTTGGAAGCCGGCGCGGTAATCCTTCGTGTCCAGACCATCCAGCACATAGCTGTTCTCAGCGCCAGAGGCGCCACTGATGGAAGGGTCGCCGCCGAAACCGGAAGACACGACGCCCGGAGCGAAGAAAGCCATGGAGGTCATGTCGCGCCCCTTGGGCACGGCTGACATCTGCTCCATGTTCATCTGGAGGCCCGTGGTGGTGGAAGTGACATCCACCTGGGACTGGGAGCCGACGACTTCTACCGTCGTGGTGGCGGTGGAGGGCAGCTTCACATTCAAGCCGCGCACGTCATTGGTGTTCACGAGCACGGAGCTGCTGAAAGGCTGGAACCCGTCCTTGACGACGCGAACGGACCAGGTGCCGGGGTTCAGGAGGCCGAGGCGGAAAGAACCGTCCGCGCCGGTGGTGATGTTCCGGGTGATCTGGCCGGAGGCTAGGGTGACGGTCGCCCCCGCGAGAGGAGCACCGTTGTTGTCGGTGACCACGCCGCTGACGGCGCCGGTGGTGGAACTCTGCGCGTAGAGGGCTGAGCCCGCCACGATGGCGACGGCGGTGAGGCCGAGCCTGGAAAGCACACGGTTCATAAATGAACTCCGTGAAGACTGCGGGGTCACCCGCAGGAGTGGAAGAAGGGCGAGTCAAGGGACACCGGCCGCGGACGACCTGCCCGAAGGGGCAGAGAATCCAAAGGTCGGGGTGGAGCCGGGGATGAAGAAAGATCTGATGAAGCGTTCAACTCTTACAAGCCTGTGACGGCCTGCTCAAGCACAAATTTCCAAAAAAGTTTCCCTAACGGGAACTTCTGGAGCCCAAGCGCCACAACGCGCCGAGCCCGGCAAGCTCAGTCCACAATCCCCATCAGCCAGGAGGTTTCAGGCAGGGCTTGGGCGGACAAGGAAAAAGCCGATAGTGTGCGATCCCGATTGGGTGGGGAGAGAGTCCCCGAAAGCACGGTCACAAGGGGGTCATCTTTTTTTACCCGGGTTCCCACCGGGGCATGAATTTGGAGGCCCACCCCCAGGTCCAGGGTGTCCGTCAACTCCCGCCGGCCGGCTCCCAATTCCATGGCCAGGATGCCCAGGGCGCGGCCATCGATGGCCGTGACAAATCCGTCGCGGTCGGCGCGGATGACCTCCCGCCTAGCGGGTTGAGGCAACCTGGAGAAGTCCTCCAACGCCGACGCGTCGCCGCCGTTGAGCGCCACGAACCGTTGGAGCACTTTGAAGGCGCGACCCGAGGTCACCGCCTCCGCGACTTTGGCCTCCGCCTCCGTGAGATCCCGCGCGCCGCCACCGACAACAAGCATCTCGGCTGCGAAGCGGAAGCTCAGGCGCGCGAGGACGGAATCGCCGTGCTCGCCGCGGAGGATCTCCACGGACTCCATGACCTCCAGCGCGTTACCGATGGCCCAGCCCAGAGGCTCCTCCATGCGCGTGATGAGAGCCTTGATGCGCATGCCGTGGGCCTTGCCCACCGCCACCATGCTCTTCGCGAGAGCTTCGGCCTCTTCTCGCGTCTTCATAAAGGCCGCGCCGCCGCACTTCACGTCCAACACCAAGGCCTCGGCACCCCCCGCCAGCTTCTTCGACATGATGCTGGCGGTGATGAGGGGGATGCTTTCCACGGTGGCCGTCACATCCCGCAACGCGTAGAGCTTGCGGTCCGCGGGTGCGATGGCGGCCGTCTGTGCGCTGTTAGCGAAGCCCGTCTCGCGGAGGCTCCGGAGGAATTCCGCTTCGGACAGCTCCACGCGCAGCCCGGGGATGGCGCTGAACTTGTCCACGGTGCCGCCTGTGTGGCCGAGGCCCCGGCCGCTGAACATGGCGCAGGGCACGCCGCAGGCGGCCACGATGGGGCCCAGGATGAGCGTGGCCTTGTCGCCCACACCGCCGGTGCTGTGCTTGTCCACCTTCACGCCGGGCACTGAGGAGAGGTCCAGCCGCGCGCCGGAATCACGCATGGCCAGGGTGAGCGCCAGCGTCTCCGCCGTGCTCATGCCCTGCCAGCAGGTGGCCATGAGCAGCGCGGCGCTCTGCTCCGGCGGCAGCGTGCCCGCCGTGACGCCCTCCACCCACCAGCGGATCTGGTCCCCGCCCAGCTCGCCGCCCGTCTTCTTGCGGTAGATGAGGTCGTACATCCGCATGGGCGAACCCTCCGACCCCGGAAACTAGATGCTCTGGACCATCCGGTCGAGCTTGGCGCTGTCGCCGGAATCCTTAAACCGCGCGCGATAGTCGCCCAGATCCTTGAAGGCCTGGTTCCGGTCCCCGTTCAGGCGGTCCACCTCCAGCAGGCTGACCCAGTAGGCCTGGCCCCAGGCCGCATCCGGTGTGGCCTTAGCGCGGATGGGGTCGAGGAGGGCTTTGGCCTCCTTGCCCTGGCCAAGAACCGTGAGGCGCTGGGCTTCGCGAAGGCAGCCCCAGGGGGTGTCCGTCGCGGCGGCGATGCCGCCCTGGCCCGAGAGGTCCAGCTTCCAGGTGGCCAGGAGGCTCGTGGCCTGAACCCGGCGGGAGGAGGGGGCGTCCTTCACCAGCGCCTCCAGGCGCGGCAGGGCCGCCTCCATGCGGGATTGGAGCTGGTCGGCGGGCACGGGCGTGGCGCCGTCGCCCTCCACCTGGAGCCGCAGCGTGGCGATCTGAGTCTCGAAGGCCTCAGCCTTGCGCTGGCGGTGCACGGTCCAGGCTCCCCAGGCGATGACGCCGGCCACCAGCGCGGCCGCGCCGATGAGGACCGCCTTCAGGGCCGGGGAACCCTCCCCAGCGGCGCGGCGCTGGAACTGCTCAAGGCTCTGGGCCTTCTTCTGGACATTGATGACCTTGTCGCGCGCCATGACCGGCTCCGAACTTGTAAAGGATTGAGGATGCCCTAGACGCCGACCTTCCGCATTGGAAAACCGGCTCCTCCTTGCTACACTGGCCCTTCCGGCCAGGTAGCTCAGTTGGTAGAGCAATGGACTGAAAATCCATGTGTCGGGGGTTCGACTCCCTCTCTGGCCACCACGAAAAGAAGGGCCCCGTCCGGGGCCCTTTCGTTTTTGTGAATCCTCCGGCGTTCAGTACTCGGCTTCAGGCAACTGGAGACCATCCGCGTAGGTGACGGGAACCTGAGTCTTCAGATCCTTCTGGAAGGCCTCCTGGGCCTTCTGGAACTGGGCCTGCTGGACGAGGCGGGGCAGCATGGCCTTCACGCGCGGGTCGATGTGGGCGTAGTCCGGCAGGTCTTGGCCCTGGCCCGTGGCCTTGCGGGCGGCGACCTGCTCCTCGTAGAAGGCTTTCATCTGCTCTTCGGTGGGTGTGGCATTGCCCGCGGCGCGGCTGGCGAGGACGCTGGCGTAGATGTTGGCCCGAGCCTGGGCCAAGTTCATGAGGACACTGGGGTCGTTCTCGATGCCGGCCTTGGCGGCCAGCTGCTCGATGGCGGCCTGGGTGGCCAGCTGGTGCACGAGCTGCGCCCTCTGGGCCTGGAGCGCGGGGTCCTTGAGGAAGGCCTCGGCTTTCACGGCGTCCTGGAGTCCGGCGCGGACCGTGGTCTCCAGCTGGGCCTGGGTGATGCGGGTGCCGTTCACATTGGCGAGCACGGCGCTGGCACCGGCTTTCGGGGTCGCGGCCTCGTGGTTGCAGCCCAGGAGGGCGGCCAGGGCGCCGGCGGCGAGAAGGGTGCGCTTCATGGGATCCTCTTTGAACACGAATGCCTCAGAATGACAGGGGGAGGCGGCCATGGCGACGCCCAAGGATCTCGCGGGGCTGGACATCACGGTCTACAGCGCGGGCTGGTGCCCGGACTGCCGCCGGCTGGAGGCCTGGATGGAGCGGGAGGGCCTCCACTTCCCCAAGGTGGACATCGAGGCCGAGCCGGAAGCGGCGGAGCGCCTGGAGCGCGAGACGGGCAAGCGGGCCATCCCCTTCCTCTTGGTGAACGGCCGGGCCTGGGTGCGCGGCTATCATCGCGAGCTGCCCACCCGTTTCGATCCCGCCCTCCTCGTGCGGGAAGTGGAAGAAGCCGCCGCCAAGTAGGGCAGGCCCTCTCTCGCCCCCTGTGGCACCCTAGTAGGTCCGTTCGATCCAGTGTCAGGAGCGCAAGGTGGCAAGCATTTTCTCAAGCCAGTTCTGGTCCAACCTCTTCACGACGGACCTCGCCATCGACCTGGGCACCGCGTCCACGCTGGTGCACACGAAGCAGGCGGGGCGCATCGTCATCTACGAACCGTCCATCGTGGCCCTCAACACCGTCACGGGCGAAGTCGAGGCAGTGGGCGAGGAGGCCAAGCAGCTGCTGGGCCGTTCCCCCCAAGGCGTGAAGACCGTCCGCCCCATGAAGGACGGCATGATCTTCGAGGTGGACGCCGCCGAGAAGATGCTCGCGGCCTTCATCGGCCGGGCCCGCACCAACCGCGGCCTCGCCCGCACGCGCATCGTCGTGAGCGTGCCCCCGCGCGCGCACCAGGTGGCCCGCCGCGCCGTGCGCCAGTGCTGCTACGACGCCAAGGCCGGTGAGGTCTTCATCGTCGACCAGACCATGGTGGCCGCCATCGGGGCGGGGCTCGCCATCAACGAGAAGCGCGGCTGCATGATCGTGGACATCGGCGGCGGCACCACGGATGTGGCCGTCATCAGCTACAACGGCAAAGTCTTCAGCGACTCCATCACCATCGCCGGCGACGAGATGGACGAGGCGATCTCCAAGTACATCCGCGAGAAATACAATGTGCTCATTTCCGAGGCGTCCTCCGAGGAAGTGAAGTGGACCCTCGGTAGCGCGTGGCCCTCTGAGCACACGCGCACCATGGAGGTCTCGGGCCGCGACCAGTTCGAGGGCCTGCCCAAGACACTCACGCTCCATGACGCGGAGATCCGCGAGGCGCTGGCGGAGCCCATCAACGCCATCGTGGACCTCGTGCGCCGGGCCCTCAACGACACGCCGCCCCAACTGGCGGCGGACCTCATCGACCGCGGCATCTGCCTCACGGGCGGTGGCTCGCTCATCCAGGGCCTGGACGAGCGCCTCCGTAAGGAGACGCACCTGCCCGTCTACCGCGCCGAGGACCCCCAGACGGCCGTCGTGCGCGGCACCGCCCAGCTGCTGGACAACATCCCGTTCCTCCGCCGCATCCAGATCCTCGACTGATGAACCGGGAGCCGGAGGCCTGAGTTGGCGCATCAGCACTCCCCCTGGGGCTGGTCTCCGACGGGCCGCCGCCGCTGGGTCCTGATTGTGCTCTGGACGGGCCACGGGGCCTGGGTGCTGTCAGGCCCCAAGGCGGGCGGGGCCTGGGCCAGTTTCGCCTCCACGGCCACGCGGCCCGTGGAGAGCGCCGCGGCCGCCTGGCGTTCCTGGCGGCTCCACCGGGCGGAACGCGCCGCGGACCTGGAGCAGGCCCGGGCCCAGCTCTCCGCCCTGCGCCAGCAAGTGCAGATGCTCGAAGCCGCACAGATGGTAGCTGGGCCCCAAGTGGCCGATGATGAGGCAGCCACGCGGCTCCTGGGCCTGAAGACGAAGGTGCCGTTTCAGACCAAGGCCGCCCGCGTGCTCGTGGCCCCCGTGGGCGCGTCCTTCGGTGGCCTCATCCTGGATGCGGGAGCGGACGCGGGCTTCACGCGCGACCAGGGCGTCATCGCGCCCGAAGGCGTGGTAGGCAGGCTCTGGAGCGTCGGCGCCACACAGAGCGAAGTACTCCCGGCGGACGCGCCCAACGCCTCCATCGGCGTCATGCTGGCCCGCTCCCGCGCCACGGGCGTGCTGCAAGGGACCGGTTCCAACCGTGGCGAGATCCGCTACCTCAACAACCAGGAGGTGGTGCAGCCCGGCGAAGCCGTCTACACCTCGGGCCTCGACCGCGTCTTCCCCCGCGGCCTCCTCGTGGGTTATGTGACGGAAGTGAAGCCGGGCGATCTGGAGTTGCAGGTGAAGGTGGCGCTGGCGGCCCCGCTGCGCCGCCTGCCCGCCGTGCTCATCCTGCCGCTACCCTCGCCCCTGGAGGCGCAGCCGCCGCTGGTGCCGCAGATCAGGACCGGAGGCGCGCCATGAAGCGGGCCCTCCATCTCCGCCCCCCCGGCCAGCGGGCCCTGGGTGCTGCCGCCATGGTCCTTGGGACCGCCCTGCTAGCACCCTGGCCCGGACCTCAGTCCCTCGTCCATGTGGCCCTGGTCCTCGGCTTCGCGTTGGATCCGGCTTCGGCCCTCCTCACGGCCGTGTGGGCGGCGGCGGGCGGCTGGGTGCTGGAGGGCACGCACCGCATCTACCCGCATCTAGGCGGCACGCCCTGGGCGGACATGACGGTGGCCCTGTTGGCCCGCTGGCTGCTGCTGGAATGGCCCGTGGACTCGCTGAAAACCTGGATGGGGCGCCAGGCGGTGCTGGCGGGCCTTTGGATCCTCCTCGTCCATTTCGCCGTGCGCTTGGCGGCGGGCCCGCACATCTGGGGCTGGACCTGGGCCTGGGTCTTCCTGAGTCTTCCCCTGTGGAGCTGGATCATCTGGCGCTGGCAGCGGCCCGGAGGCCGCTGATGTCTCGGACGCGCTGATGGACGCCCGCTCCCGCTACCTGCTTGGCCGCCGCCTGAGCGTCATCCAGGTGCTGGCCCTGGGCGCGCTGGGGCTCCTCATCCTCTTCTACGGCTGGCTCCAGATCCCGCGCCACGGCGAGTTCGAAAAACAGGCGCTCAGCCAGGCTGTGAAGGAACGCTCGCTGCCCGCGCCCCGGGGCATCATCTACGATCGCAATGGCCATCCCCTCGTGGACAACCGCAAGGCGCTGCACCTCGTCATCCAGCGCGAGGATCTGCCCGCGGACCCCGCCGTGGTGGCCGATCTCGCCGCGGCCCTGCAGCTGGACCCCGACGAAGTCGCGCGGAAGATCCACACCTACCGCAACGCGCCCAAGGGGCGCCCCCTCGTGCTCATGGAGAACCTGGACGAGGCCGGCATCGCCCTCGCCGAGCGCGTGAGGGCGCGCTACCCCTTCCTCAGTGTGCAGGTGGCGCCCCGGCGCGTGTATCTGGGCGATGGGCTGGCGGGCCACGCCCTGGGCTATGTGTCCGAGGTGGATGACCAGATGATGGGCCGCGATCCGGGCCGCTACCAGCTTGGCGAGATCGTGGGCCGCGCGGGCTTTGAAGCCAGCGGCAACGCGAAGCTCAAGGGCGTGGACGGCGGCAAGCGCGTCCTGGTGGACCAGCTGGGCCGCGAGGTCGCGAGTCTCGATCGCGAGGATCCGAAGGCGGGCCGCAGCCTCTACCTCACGCTGGACGCGGGCCTCCAGAAAGTGGCGGAGGAGGCCTTCGCCCAGGAGAAGGGCGCGGTGGTGGTCCTCGATCTCCGTGATGGCGGCGTGCTGGCCATCTACTCGAGCCCCACCTACGACCCCAACCTCTTCCTCGACCGGCTCAGCCAGGAGATGGTGGACCGCTACCTCCGCAATCCCGTCCAACCCATGCTCAACCGGGCCACCCAGGGCATCTACGCGCCAGGCTCCACCTGGAAGCTGCTGATGGCGCTGTCAGGGCTCGAACATCATGTCATCACGCCCCACACGGTGTTCTACTGCGGTGGCCATAAGAGTTTCTACGGCCATGATTTCCGCTGCGACAAGACGCACGGCAGCCTGGACCTCATCGGCGCCATCGCGAAGAGCTGCGACATCTACTTCTACGAAGTGGCCGCGCGGCTGGACATCGACCAGATCCACGAGACGGCGGAGAAGTACGGCCTCACGGTCCCCACCGGCCTCGACCTGCCCCACGAACGCGCGCCCCGCGTGCCCAGCCGGGAATGGAAGCGCCGCGTGAAGAAGGAGAAGTGGTACGCGGGCGAGACCATCAGCGTGGGCATCGGCCAGGGCGCCGTGGGCATGACCCCCATGGCCCTCGCGCGCTTCTACGCCCTCCTCGCCACCCAGGGCAAGGAGTTCGAACCGCACCTCTTCCACGGCTTCCAGGATCCTGCCACGGGCGCGCGCGACGCGACCTCCACGCCCCTCCCGAAGCAGGTGGACACCACCAACCCCGACTGGTGGGGCGTGCTCCACGAGGGCATGGCCCATGTGGTGGAATCCGGCACGGCGGCGACGAACCCCCTCGTGCGCCAGGTGGCGAAGGAGGTGCCCTTCTCCGGCAAGACGGGCACCAGCCAGGTGGCGACCTTCGTGGACAAGGCCCATTACGCGCAGCTCGCCAAACACCTGAAGGACAATTCGCTCTTCGCG
Source organism: Holophagaceae bacterium (assembly GCA_035687325.1). Classification (GTDB taxonomy): domain Bacteria; phylum Acidobacteriota; class Holophagae; order Holophagales; family Holophagaceae; genus JAFDVN01. Next base: position 4,052 of record DASRXV010000010.1, on the reverse strand, counting down.
GGCTACGCGCCCACCGACAAACCTCAGATCGCCTTCGCGGTGGTGGTGGAGAACGCGGGTTTCGGTTCAGAGGCCGCCGCGCCCATCGCCGCGAAACTCATCCAATACTGGTTCGTGGATCGCATGAAGAATCCTCTGCCGCCGCCCGGCGGCAAAGTGCCTGACGCCTTCCCCGTCGCTCCTGCTGCGGAGGACTGATGCTGCGCCGCCTGCGGGCCCTGGACGGCCGCCTCTTCCTCGTCATCCTGGCCCTGCTCTTCATGGGCACGCTCACGCTCTACTCGGCGGGGCGCGGCACCACGCAGTCGGGACTCTGGCTCAAGCAGTCCGCCTGGAACGCCGCGGGGCTCACCGCCATGATCCTGCTGGCCAGCGTGGACCCCACGCGCCTCTTCAAGAAGAGCCTCCTCATCTACGCCATCGGCATCCTCAGCCTCGCGGCCGTGCTGGTCGTGGGCCACCGCATCGGCGGCGCCCGGCGCTGGCTGGCGATCGGCGGCCAGACTTTCCAGCCCTCCGAGCTCATGAAGTGGGTGACGCTGCTCTTCGTGGCCCACCGTCTGGGCTCGCGGCCCATGGACCGCGTGGAGAAACAGGACTTTCTCGGCGTCGTGGCCATCGTGGCCTTCCCCATGCTGCTGGTGTTGAAGCAGCCCGACCTCGGCATGGCGCTCAGTTTTACGCCCATCCTTCTCCTCATCCCGCTCATGAAGGGCCTGAAGAAACGCACTCTGGCCGTCCTCATCGTGCTGCTGCCCATCGTGGGCGTGGTGGCCTGGAAGAAGGTGCTGCGCCCCTACCAGAAGGACCGGGTGCGCATCTTCCTGGATCCGGAGAGCGATCCCAAGGGCAAGGGGTACCAGATCACCCAGAGCCGCATCGCCATCGGCGCGGGCGGCGTCGTGGGCAAGGGGTTCACGAGCGGCAGCCAGACCCAGCTCAACTACCTGCCCGTGAAGACCACCGATTTCGTCTTCGCCGTGTGGGCCGAGGAACGGGGTTTCCTGGGCGTGCTGCTGGCCCTGGGCCTCTACGGCGCGCTGCTCCTGCGCATGCTGGAAGGCGCGCGGGCGGCGAAGACGCTGGCCGAGTCCTACTACTGCGCGGGGGCCACGGGCATCTTCGCCATGCACATCCTCGTCAATGTGGGCATGGTGGCGGGCGCCCTGCCCAACAAGGGCATCGCCCTCCCGTTCTTCAGCTACGGCGGCAGCTCCACGCTCAGCGTCTTTCTCGCGCTGGGGGTGGTGATGGGCGCCCTCCACCGCGCGAGAATCAGGTGATGGACTTCCGCACGCGCATGAGGGACCTCGCGGAGCAGGTGCGCCAGCACCGCTACCGCTACTATGTCCTCGATCAGCCCACCCTCTCTGACGGCGAGTACGACGCGCTGGAGCAGGAGCTGAAGGCGCTGGAAGAAGCGCACCCCGAGCTCGCGGATCCCAACAGCCCCACCCGCCGCGTGGGCGCGCCGCCAGTGGAAGCCTTCGCCAAGCAGCGCCACGATCCGCCCATGTACAGCCTCGACAACGCCTACTCCGAGGAGGAGGTGCGCGAGTGGGAGGCCCGCGTCCGCAAACAGCTGGGGCCCCTGCTCCCCGTGAACTACGCCGCCGAGCTGAAGGTGGACGGGCTTTCGTTGTCGCTTCTCTACGAGGACCGCGCCCTAAGCCTCGCCATCACGCGGGGCGATGGCGAGGTGGGCGAGGAAGTGACGGCCAACGCCCGCACCATCGCCGACATCCCGCTCACGCTTCCGCCGGGCGCGCGCCCGCGCGCCATGGTCCGCGGAGAAGTCTTCCTTTCCCGCAAGCGCTGGGAGGAGTTGAATCGCGAGCGCGACGCCAAGGGCGAGGCCCGCTACGCCAATCCCCGCAACACCGCCAGCGGCACCATGAAGCTGCTGGACAGCCAGGAAGTGGCGCGGCGGCGCCTCTCCTTCCTGCCCTGGCAGTGGATCGGCGAGACGGACCACTTCGCCGCCATGGCGCGGCTGGAGGCCTTCGGCTTCGCCCCCATGCCCGCGCGCGCGGAAGGCGATCTCGACGCCGTGCTGGCCTTCATCCAGGATGTGGGCGCTCGCCGCGAACGCCTGGGCTTCGACATCGACGGCGTGGTCATCAAGGTGCGCGGCGGCGCCTTGCAGCAGCAACTGGGCTTCACGGACCGCGCGCCGCGCTGGGCCATCGCCTTCAAGTTCCCCGCGACGCAGGCGACGACGACGGTGCTGGGCATCACCTGGCAGGTGGGCCGCACAGGCAAGCTCACGCCCGTCGCGGAGCTGGAGGCCGTAGAAGTCGCTGGTTCCACTGTGCGCCGCGCCACGCTCCACAACGCCGACGAGCTGGCGCGACTCGACATCTCCATCGGCCACCGGGTCTTCATCGAGAAGGGCGGCGATGTGATCCCGAAGGTCGTGGCCCTCGTGCCCGGCGAGGCGGAGCGGGACCTGCCACCCGTGCAGATCCCATCAGCCTGCCCCGTCTGCGGCGGTGCTGTCGGCAAGGATGACGACGCCGAAGTGGCCATCCGCTGCCTCAACCCCGAATGCCCGGCCAAACTCACGGCCCGCTTCCTCCACTTCGGATCCCGCGTGGCGCTGGACATCGAGGGGATGGGCGAGGCGCTGGTGGAACAGCTCGTGGCGTCCAACCGGTTCCAGCATCCCTGGCAGCTGTTCAGGCTTCTGGAGGATCCCCGCAACAGCCTGGCCTTCCTCGCGGGGCTGGAGCGCATGGCGGAGAAGAGCGCGCAGAATGTGTTGGACGCGTTGATGGCCGCGCGATTGAAACCGCTTGCGCGCTGGATCCACGCCCTCGGCATTCCCATGGTGGGCGCGCGCACGGCGGAGCTGCTGGCTCAAGCGTTCACGAGCCTCGATGCGCTGTGGGCGGCGGGTGAGGACGCGCTGCAGGCCGTGGAGGAGGTGGGACCCAAGGTGGCCGCCGCTCTTCGCGCCTTCGTCGCGTTGCATCCCGCGCTGCCCTCCGAACTCGCGAGCATGGGCGTCGCGCCCGAAACGCCCGAGCCCGTGGACCGGAGCGCGCTACCCTTGTCGGGCGAGGTGGCCGTCGTGACCGGAACCCTGCCCACGCTGTCGCGCGAAGACGCCGAAGCCCTGTTGAAACGCCTCGGCGCCAAGGTGACGGGCTCCGTCTCCAAGAAGACGACGCTGCTGCTCGCGGGCGAGAAGGCCGGGTCCAAGCTCGCGAAGGCGGAGGAGCTGGGCATCGCGGTGCGCGACGAAGCCTGGCTTCTGGAGTTGGCGCCGTGAACCGGCCTGTCTTCCTTGTGCCCGGGTGGCAGAACTTGGGGCCCGGCCACTGGCAGAGCCTTTGGGAATCGCAGCTGAAGGACGCGCGCCGGGTGGAGATGCCCAACTGGGACTTCCCCCGGCGCTGGGAATGGGTGGAGGCGCTGGACGACGCGCTGGCCCAGCACCTGCGATTCGACGGCGAGCCGCCGGTGCTCGTGGGCCATTCCGTGGGCTGCCTCGCCATCGTCCACTGGGCCGCGACCCAGGAACGCCCCATCCACGGCGCGCTCCTGGTGGCGCCTTCGGATGTGGAGCGCGAGGACGCGCCGGAGGAACTGCGCGATTTCGCGCCCATCCCCCGCGCCGCGCTGCCCTTCCCGTCCCATGTGGTTGTGGCGGCGGATGATCCCTTCCTCGACCCGGGTCGCGCCCGCGCTTTCGCCTCGGCCTGGGGATCGCGCTTCTCACTGCTGGATCGCGGCGGCCACATCAACGCGGCCAGCGGCTTTGGTCCCTGGCCCCGGGGCGAGACCCTGCTCAAAGAGCTGATGCGCTGAAGGCTTGCAGATTCCCCATTGCGGGGACGCGTGATCGTCCGTTAGCGTTAAAGCACCGATGGAGGAGCGGTCCCCATCATTAGGCCAAGCGAGGGCGGTGCGCCCGATGACCTCGGCTGAAAGGGGAGGATCGCCGAAGGGACGCGGAGCATCGACGCGCAACCCTGGACGCGAGGGCTAAATCCCCGCGGCTGCCACGCCGGACACCCGGTGTGGAGCGCCTAAGGACGGTGGGCCGG
>DASRXV010000009.1:0-15754 GCA_035687325.1 Holophagaceae bacterium | reverse complement strand
TGGATGAGGGCGCGGTGGGCGAGGGTGCGGCCCCGCTGGAGCAGATCCCGGATGAAGAGCTTCTGCTCGTCGGAAAGGTTCGACAAGCCCCCCAGCGCCTCGCGCTCCAGGCCGTTCCAAGCGTCGTTGAGGCGGTCCTGCGCGGCGCGCAGCTCGCGCTTCTTCGCGCGCATCTCCGCGCGCCGCCGCAGGCGGGAGGCCGCGCCCGCGAGGATGGGCTCGGCTTTCAGCGCGGCTTCCGCGCGCTGAGCTCGGGCCGTGGCGGTCTCCGCGAGGAAGACGCCCAGGTCCAGACGATGGACCCAAGGCAACTGTTCGAGCGCCGGTTCGGAATCCACGGGCAACGCCAGATCAAGGATGCGCAGGGGCGCCCGCTTGGGCAACCCGCCCCAGGCCTCCAGGGTGAAGAGCGGCACGGGGCTGGCCGTGGCTGTCACGAGCGCATCGAAGCCATCGGGATTCCGCTGGAGATGGGACAGGGGCATCACTTGCATGATGCCCAGTTCGCCCGCCAGCTCTTCGGCCTTGGAGAGCGTCCGGTTGCAGAGCGCCACGCGGAAACCCCGCTCCGGCAGGCGGGCCGCGAGGTACTGGCTCATGGGGCCCACGCCCACGACCACGATGGCGGCGCCTTCCGGCAGCGCGTCCGTCAGATGGCGCAGCGCCGCGGTGGCCACACTGATGCTGCCATCGGCCATGCCCAGCCGGGCCCGGAGCCGTTGGCCCTCGCGGATGGCGTCTTCGAGCGAAGCGTGGGCCTCTTCGCCCGCCGTGCCGATCTCGCGGGCCTGGACCAGCGCGTCCCGCATCTGGTCCGGGATCTCGCGGTCGCCGAGGTTGGCGCTTTCAAGGCCGGCCGAAAGGGCCAGCAGATGCCCCCAGGCCGCGTCACCCTCGAAGCGCACGGCGGACTCCAGATTCCTCAGCCGGCCCGGGTCGCCGCCCCAGAACATCCACATCACGCGCTGGCAGGTGGCCAGATAGACCAGCTCCCCGGCCCCGGACCCGCGCTGCCATTCCCGCATGCGCGCGGACAGGCCTTCACGGACCACCTGCCGTCCCACGAGATCCAGCTCGTGGACAGGGGCGTGGAAGCTGAGAAGGACAGGCTCCATGGAACCTTTCAGAGACAGGCCTGTCGACGGTGCCGTCATCAGGCCTTCACCAATCCATGATTGTCGCCTCAGAGGGCCGTGCCGGAAAGCACAAGTTGCAGCGAGGTCAGAGCTTGAGATCCCGTATCAAGCCGTCCACAGCGTCCCAATCCCACTCCATCACGGTTTCCACCGATCCGGCATTAAGCGCCCTCTGACTCAACCAGGCGTCGTAGACGACGATGGCCGCCATGGCCTCCGCCACGGGGATGATGCGAGGCGCGATGCAGGGGTCGTGGCGGCCCTTGGTGCTGATCTCCGCGGCCTCGCCCGCCTTGCTGACAGTCGCTTGCGTCTTCGAAATGGAGCTGGTGGGCTTCACCGCCAGCCTCACCACCACGGGCGCGCCCGTGCTGATGCCGCCCAAGGTGCCGCCCGCGTCGTTCTTGAGCGGGCCACCCGGGCTCAGGGGATCGTTGTTCTCGCTGCCGCGGCTGCGCGCGCTCTCAAAGCCCGCACCCAGCTCCACGCCCTTCACAGCCCCGATGCTCATCATGGCGTAGGCCAGGAGCGCGTCCAGCTTGGCGAAGGTGGGATCGCCGAGGCCGATGGGCAGGCCCTCGATCCAGATCTCTGCCACGCCGCCCACCGAATCGCCATCGCTCCGGGCCGCTTCTACCGCGGCCTTCTGCGCCTCGAAGGTTTCCGGATCCGCCACGCGCAGGGGGTTCTTCTCGACGAAGCCCCAATCCAAGCGCTTTCCCGCGATGCCGCCGATCTCGCGGTTGAAGCCGCGGATGCTGACCCCCAGCTCCGCCAGCCGCCGCTTCGCCCAAGCGCCCGCGGCCACGCGCGCCAGCGTCTCGCGCCCGCTGCTGCGCCCGCCCCCGCGCGGATCGCGGATTCCGTATTTGCGGTCGTAGGTGAGATCCGCGTGGCCGGGCCGGAACAGCTCCGAGATCGCCTTGTAGTCGCCGCTCTTCTGGTTCTCGTTGAAGACCACGAGCGCGATGGGGTGGCCCGTCGTCTTGCCCTCGAACACGCCCGACAGCACTTGCACCCGGTCCGCCTCGTTGCGGGGCGTGACGAGATCCGACTGCCCTGGCCGGCGCCGGTCCATCTCCGCCTGGATGGCCTCCAGCTCGAAAGGCAGCCCCGGCCTCACGCCATCAATCACCACGCCCACCGCAGCCCCATGGCTCTCGCCGAAGCTGAGGATCCGGAACGCGCGCCCGAAGGAGGAAGGGGAGTCGAAGAGCATGGAACCAGGCTCAGTGTCAGGAGGAGAGGGCGCGAAGAAGCGCCGGGAGGACCGCCACCGCAGAGAAGCGGTTCCGGCAGGCGCGATCGGCAGCTTCCCTCTGGCGCTCCAGTTCCTCATCCCCGGTGCCCCAGATCCTTTTGAACGCCTCAAGCACGGCCTCAGGGCTGAAGGCGTCCACGACTTGGCCGAGCTTCCCTCCTTCGAGGATCTCGAGAGGGCCCCCATGATCGGGACCGATAAGGGAAAGTCCGCGCGCCGCCGCTTCGGGAAACACCATTCCGAAGGGTTCATCCAAGGGCAGCAGAGCGAACACATCGCAAGCCCCGTAAACCGCCTGGAGTTCCTCCTGCGGAAGGTAGCCATGGAACATGATCCCCCCCTCGGGGAGCAGATCCTTAGCCAGATGCTTCAAGCGCGACTTTTCGGGCCCCTCCCCGACGATGTGCATCTCCGCGCCTGGGCAAGTCCGCTCCTTGAACAGCCGGAACCCCCGCATGACCGTGTCGATGTTCTTCATCAGCTCGAGGCGCGAGTGCACCAGAACCTTGAGCCCGGAGCGGTCGAGGCCCTTTCTCGATCTCGTGGATTCCGGGAACCTCACGATGGGATAGACGACCTCCTCGTTGCATCTGCCGTAGATCGCCTTCGCGTTCTCCCGGCTGAATTCGCTGATCGCGAATATGGAATCCAGCTTCCGGGAAGCGGCGATGTCGAACTGCCTCCTGGTGTACAGACTGCGCTTCCTCGCCAGTCCGGACGCATAGTCCTGGAGGTCCTGGTAGAACTTCTCCGACGCGAAGTCCAACCACGGCATGGTGCCGTCCGAGCCTGTGACTCTTGAATATAGATGGGGATTGGCCTCCCTCATATGCAGCGAGCGGGGAGGCTCATTGCATTGCCACACCCTGCGCCCCTTGAAACGGGAGGCGCCAAGCATCGCGTTGCACGGGTGGTTGTAGGCCAGGACGACATCGCCGCCTTCGAGGGCCGCGGAAGCCCGGCGCCCCCTCGCTTTGAGCTTCGCCATGCGGCTCCACGCCGCGAAGAGATCGGTCCAATGCCGCTTCTTGATGAGATCCACCTTCATCCCTTCGAGGTTGGCGGCCCATTTGGATTCGTCGTAACCCAAGGTCACCAGGCGGACATCATTCCCCGCCGCCTTCAGGAGCCTGGCCTGCTCGGCAGCCAGGATTTCCGCGCCTCCAACGGCTTCGAATGAGGGGTGGAAGAGGACCAGTCGCATGAAACTCCAGGGATTCGGGAAAGAGCCGGGATGGACGCAACCTCCGTCGTGCGCCGCTTCCCGGCAGGCCAGCCCTACGAGTCTGTCATATCTCGCTGTGCTACGCTCCCGGCGGAGGAAGCTGTGCGGATACTGGTCGTAGGCGCAACCGGTTTCATCGGTTCATATCTCGTAAGGTGTCTCGGCGGCCTCGGCCATGAGGTGGAGGGATGGGGACGCCGGGCCGCAGCTCCCGATTTCCTCCCGGACTACCGGAGCCTGGACCTGACCGATCCATCCGCCTTCCATGGCTTGGAGGGCGGATGGGACGCCGCCTACCTGCTTTCCGCCCACTCGGTTCCCGGCGCGGTGTGGACGGGGGAGATGGTCCTCGAGAACCTCGGGATGACCGGACGCTTCCTGGAATTCATCAACAGGACATGCCCCGGTTGCCGGGTCGTCGTCGGAAGCAGCGCGCTCGTCTACGGCCCGGCCGACCATAAGCTCACTGAACGGGATCCGAGGAACCCCGGGGGCTTGTACGGGCTTTCAAAGGCGATGACGGAGGACTGGGCTCAGTTCGCCGCACAGTCCCTGGACATCCAGATCGCCAGGGTTTTCAACCAAGTCGGAGTGGGAATGCCGAAGGGCCTGCTCGCCACAGACGCCCTGGAGAAGATCCGGTCAAGGGAAAGCGCCGTTTCATTCAATGGATCTGACACGACCCGCGACTACCTCGATGTCCGTGACGGTGTGGAAGCCCTGGCCCACCTGGCGGGCATCCAGGCGCCCTCCGGCTCCATCTGGAACATCTGCTCCGGGAAAGGGTGTTCCGTTTCAGATCTGGGCCGGATCCTCATGGAGGAACTCCATGTCGAGAAACCGCTCCAGTTCGGGCGTGGCAACCCCGACAAGCTCGTGGGGGATCCGTCGAAGCTCAAGATGGCGACCGGATGGGCCCCCCGGCATTCCCTTCGTGACGCCCTGGGACAGCTGGTGGATTCCACACGGTAAGCGCCCCGTGGTTGGGTTTGGAGGCGGTTCGAGTCAGAATGGCTGAATCGCAATCCCGGCATCTGGCGTGCCGCCGCCCGGCAACACCCTCCCGGACGCGGACTCGAAAGCTTTGGAACAGGAGCCTTCCCCATGAGCACCCCTCGCATCGCATTGATCACCGGTGTCACCGGACAGGATGGAAGCTACCTCTCCGAGCTGCTGCTGGAAAAGGGCTACCAGGTCCACGGCATCGTGCGGAGGGCCTCGCTGTTCAACACGGACCGCATCGACCACCTCCATGTGGGCGGCCATCCGAACCCGAATTTCTTCCTCCACTATGGCGACCTCTCGGACGCGGGCGCGCTGCGCAATGTGCTTGACGAGGTCCAACCCGACGAGGTCTACAATCTGGGCGCCCAGAGCCATGTGCGGGTCAGCTTCGACCAGCCGGAATACACGGTGGATGTGACGGCCGCCGGCGTCCTCAGGCTCCTGGAAGCGATCCGCAGCTACATGAAGCACAACAACAAGCAGATCCGCTTCTACCAGGCCGGATCCAGCGAGATGTTCGGCTCAGCCAAGCCACGCCAACACGAAGGCACCCGCTTCGAGCCCCGGAGCCCCTACGCCTGCGCCAAGGTCTATGCCCACTACCAGGTCGTGAACCACCGCGAGAGCTACGGCCTCTTCGCCTGCAACGGCATCCTCTTCAACCATGAGAGTCCCCGCCGCGGCGAGACCTTCGTCACCCGCAAAATCACGCGCGCCGCCACACGCATCAAGATGGGTCTGCAGGACAAGCTCTTCCTCGGCAACCTGGACGCGAAACGCGACTGGGGGTTCGCGGGCGACTACGTCGAGGCCATGTGGCGCATGCTTCAGCAGGACACGCCGGACGACTATGCCGTGGCCACCGGCGAGGCCATCACCATCCGCGACTTCCTGGACCTCAGCTTCGGCGCTCTGGACCTGGACTGGAAGCGGTTCGTGGAGATCGACCCCCGCTATTTCCGCCCGGCCGAAGTGGATCACTTGGAAGGTGACAGCACCAAGGCCCGCCGCATGCTGGGCTGGGAGCCGAAGACCGACATCCGCGCGCTCGCGAAGCTGATGGTGGATTCCGACCTGCGCCTGGCCCAGCGGGAGAAGGTCCTGCTCGAAGCAGGCCATGCCGATCCCCAGCGTGCCGGCTACCGCTGATACGGGGTCCGGAGTGCCCGCGCCAGGCCATCCTCTGGTGACTCTTGGTGTTCCTGTCCACAACGGGGGAGACCACTTGGAGGCGGCCCTCGCGTCCGTCCTTGGCCAAGACTATCCAAACCTGGAAATCCTCATCTCTGACAACGCCTCGACAGATGGCACCGAGGTCATCTGCCGGAGCATCGCGGCCAGGGATCCGAGGGTGCGCTACCTGCGCCAGCCTGCCAATCTGGGTTCCCTCCAGAACTTCCACCTCCTCGCGCAAGAGGCCACGGGAAAGTACTTCGCCTGGTGCGCCCACGATGACATCCGCCATCCGGAGTTCGTGAGCCGTTGTGCGGAAGCTCTCGAGCAAAACCCGGAGGCGGTCCTGTGCAACGGAGAGGTGGTGTTTCTCGATGAGGAGGGGAGGGTCCGGGAGGATTGGATGGACCGGAATTTCTCGACCCTGGGACTCAGCCTGCCCGCCCGGCTTGAACGGCTCATTGACCACATGGACTGGGTGGACATGTATGGCCTGATCAGGAGGGAGACCCTGTTGGAGTCGCTCCCCCTTGAGCCGGTCTGGGGAGGAGATGTGGTGCTCAGCATGAAGCTCCTGCTCCACGGGGACTTCTGCAAAGTCCCGGGGGCTCTCCTCCAATACCGCGTCCGGACCAAGCCCAAGGCTCCGCATCAGGTCATGAACGAAGTGCTGGGTAGCGAATGCCAAATCCACCAGCCATACACGGAACTGGTGCAGACACTGTTTCGAGTCGCGTCCGAAGGCGTCCACGACCAGCGCACGCGGGGCGAGATATCCCTCCGCTTCCTTCGGACTCTCGCGGACTTGGAGGCCACTGGCCCCCATCCTTGCTGGCGTGACATTCTCACCCACGAGCATGGCCAATACCTCGAATTTGATAGGTCGCGCCCCGCCTTTCTTCGTCGAGCCCTTGCCTGGCTCCACTCAGGATCCGGCTCGACCAAATCCCAAATCCTCCCAGTCGCCATAGCCGGAGTCGCCCGGATTCTGGTGCTCGGTCCCAGGCCGGGGGGACGGAGGAAAAAATGGCCGGACGGCCTGCTCGATGGAATCCAACGTCGGTTCCCTGGCGCTAAGATCCAGGTCCTCGGCGCCTACTCCGAACGCGGCGGCTATTCGTCGGATGCCTGGCCTGATTCCGCGGCCGAGCAGTGCTTCACTCTTGGCAGGATCGTCTCCGAATGGACACCGGATTTGCTCATCAACCCCTTCCCCGTGAGACCTTCGGATCCGCTAAGCGGCACTCTCGGCTCCTGCCGTGTGCCGCTGACGATGGGGCTCCGCCAGCGCCACCCATTTTGGCTCAAGCTGATCTCCCGGCGGGCGCGCCGCGATTCAGGAGCCATCTATCTTCTGGAAGCGGAAAGCCCCGGAACCCTTTTACGGACGATTGACGAGGCGATGGGCTAGACGCCCATGTCCTTCGTGTCGAGAATACGGTCGCGCCACCATTGGATCGCCCGATCCAGTCCTGAGTCGAGGCTGATGAGAGGGTGCCAACCGACCTCCATTCGCAGACGATCCACAGCTGCTACCAACCGGTCAGGCTCTCCGTCCGCAGCTTCCCTGGCGCCGAACAGCAGTGTTCCTCCTAACCGGGATTGAATCGCTTCCGCGACATCCCGCAGGGACACTCCCTCGCCGGATCCCAGGTTCACAGCGCCTTGAACCGAGGAGTCAAGGAGGGCCGCGAACGCATCGCCGAGATCCTGAACGAACAGGAAATCCCTCACCTGATTCCCATGGCTGAGACTGGCTGGCTCGCCTTGCAACAACAAACGGATGACCGAGGGGATGAAACGCGCCATCGGTTCGTGGGGGCCAAAGGGGAAGAATACGCGGCCCCAGGCTTGGTCGAGGCCGGAATCCGCTAATCCCCTCTGCAATGTCATCTTCGCGCGGCCGTAAGGGGTGGCTGGCCGAATGGGATCGGATTCCCGGCAAACACCCCCCCGTGTCCAGTCGTACTCCGCGCAGGTGCCTGCGGCGACCATGCGCGAGCCGCCCTGCGACTGGAACAGGCTCAGCAGATCCATGCTCGCTTCCAGCCAGTCCCCGTTCTCAGGCGCGGTCCAGTACTTCCCTGGCACTGCGTACCAGGCGATATGCAGCAGGTGGGTCGGCGCGACCTGCCTCAAGATGGCGCCGCGCTGCCGGTTGTCCATCAAGTCCGCGCGATGCCAACGGCAGCCCGCCGCTTCTCGGACAGGCTCGCTTCGAGCCACCGCATGGACCTCGAATCCTCGTGAAAGAAGCGGCCGAAGCGTGTGCCGGCCGACGAAGCCGCTGGCGCCGGTCACAAGAACCCGGCGGCTTCCCTCGCTCATTTCACGCGCTTCAGGTATCCGTCCGGGCAGACGGTGATCTGCAACTTCCGATGGATGTCTTCCTGGATCTCGAAGCGGTCCGTGGTGCCCAGAAAAGCCTTCACAGCCGTCCAGGGGTTGTCGCCTTTCTTCCAAGAGCGGTCCTGGATGAGTTCATCAGGCGTGAATTCCACACAGGTGTCAAAGACGACCAGGTAGCTGTCCCTTGTCACGAAAGGGGCGTACCGTTCCAGCTCCCCGAGAACATGGTCGTGGGTGTGGTTGGAGTCCAAGGCCACCATCACGCGCTTGCGGCCTCTCGCCAGGTCGTTGACTTGGCCGACCACGGACTCATCCAGCGAAGATCCTTGGATCATCTTGATGCGCTTGGCCATGGGATGGGCCTCGATGGCTTCCCTGTTGTGCGCGCGGATGTCGATGTCGATCCCCGCCACGAGCCCTTCCCCGCCGATCAGCTCCAGAAGGGACGCGTAGAACACAAGACTTCCGCCCCGCGCGACACCCGTCTCGATGATGAGATCCGGCTTTACCTCCCAGATCAGCTCCTGCATGGCGACCATGTCCTGGGGGAACTGGATGATCGGGAGCCCCATCCAGCGGAAGTGGTAGGAATACTGGTGCTCGGTGGCCTTGTTGAACCACTGCCGCGTCAACCCCTTCAACGCCTCATCCCCTCCCATGCGCTCGACGGCTTCACGGTTCTGGGATTCAAAAGCATGGAAATCGCTCACGGGAACTCCTTCACAACAGGGGATGGGACAGGTCCCGGGGAGAGACCAACGGCTCGCCGAGGGGCCATGGAATCGCCAGCTTGGGATCGTCAAAGCGGGCTCCGGTCGCCGCGGAGGGATCGAAGGCCGAGGACATGCAATAGAAGACATCGGTATCGTCCACCAGGGTCTGGAACCCGTGGAGGCAGCCATTGGGGATGAACAGCGCGTTGCCCTCCAAGGCGCTGAGCTCCGCCGCGTGCCAGCGGTTAAACGTGGGTGAACCCGGCCGCCGGTCCACCACCACATCCCAGACGCGGCCGCGCACGCAGCGCACCAGCTTCTCCTCATCGGCGCCTGGTCTCACGCCATGGAGCCCCCGTAAAGTGCCACGGCGAAGGTTCCTGGAAAGATTGTGCTGGGCCCATCCAGCCGGCATGCCGTGGCTGGAGAACTCCTGCTCATCGTAGGTCCGCGCGAAAAACCCCCGCTCATCCTCAAGGGCATCCAACCTGATCTCGAACACCCCCGCGATTGGAGCCGCCACGATCCTCATAGGACTTCCAGGCGGGGGATCGGAAGAACGAATTTCCCGCCCCAGGAACGGATGGCCGCCATCTGGTCCATGATCTCGTCCTTCAAATTCCAAGGGAGGATCAGCAGATAGTCCGGCTGTGTCTCGGCGATCCGCTCTGGCGCGAAAATCGGGATGCGGACGCCGGGAAGGAAGCGGCCCTGCTTATGGGGGCTGCGGTCCACCGTGTAGGCGAGCAGATCGCTCCGCACACCGCAATAGTTCAAGAGGGTGTTGCCTTTGGCGGGGGCGCCATAACCTGCCACGGACTTCCCCTCCTGCTTCGCCTGGAGGAGGAACCTCAGCAGATCGTCCTTCACGCGCTCCACCCGCTTCGCGAACCCGTCGTATCCGGAAAGCCTGTCCAGGCCAGCCGCGCGTTCCGCCGAGCGCACGGCGTCCACGCGCGCGCCCACGGGACGCGATGCGCTCGCGTGGCTGGCAAACACCCGCAGCGATCCGCCATGGGTCCCGAGCTCCTCTACATCATAGACGGCCAAGCTATGGGCCGCCAGGATCCGCTCCACGACATGGAGGGACAGGTAGGAGAAGTGCTCGTGGTAGATCGTGTCGAACTGGTTCTGCCGCATGAGCTGGAGCAGGTGTGGAAATTCAAAGGTGGCGATGCCGCCGCGCTTCAGCAGAATGCTGAACCCTTCGATGAAATCGTGGATGTCCGGAACATGCGCGAGCACATTGTTAGCAGCCATGAGATCCGCTTGAAGGCCCTCCGCGCGCAGCTCATCCGCCAGCGTCCGGCCGAAGAAGGCGACCCGGGTCGGGATGCCCAAAGCCATGGCCGCTTCCGCGGTGTTCCTCGTGGGTTCGATCCCCAGGACCGGAATGCCCGCGTCCCGGAACCAGCGCAGCAGGTATCCGTCGTTGCTCGCGATCTCCACGACCAGGCTTCCGGCGCCGAGCGCCGCCGCGGGAATCATCTTGGCGGCGTAGGCCTTGGCGTGCTCAAGCCAGGTTTCCGAGAACGAGGAGAAGTACGCGTAGTTCCCGTCGAAGATGTTCTCCCTCCGCTCGTGGCGGGGGAGCTGCACCAGCAAGCACCTTTCACAGACGAAAGTCTTGAGGGGATGATGCAGCTCGGCCCCCGCCAGCCGCTCGGGAGACAGGAACGCGTTGGAGAGGGGGCTCGTGCCCAGGTCCACGAAGCCCCGCTTCAGCTCCGCTCCGCAGGAAAGGCATGTCGTGGCCTCATGCATGGCCGGCTCCGTGGGACTCGATCTGGCGTCGCATCAGGGAAGCCAGGTCGCCTCCGGCCAGGAACAGCTTATGCCACTCGACCGTATGGCGCACCGCCTCCTCCATGCCCCATGAAGGGGTCCAGCCGAGCCCCGACCGGGCCTTGGCCGAATCGAGCCTCAACAGGGCCGCTTCATGCGGATGGTCTCCCGGCTCTTGCTCCCAGCAGGATCCGGATGACGCACCCCAGGCTTCATAGCAGCACGCCACCAGATCCCGGACCGGCCGTGAATCCTGGATGCTGGGGCCGAAATTCCAGCCTTCGGCGAAGCTGCCGGGCGCCTCGCAGAGCTTCTTCGCCAGGAGCAAGTAGCCGGACAGGGGTTCGAGCACATGCTGCCAGGGCCGGATGGACTCCGGGTACCGGAGCCGGACAGGCTCTCCCGCCCGGATCGCCTTCAAGCAGTCGGGGACAAGGCGGCCTTCCGTGAAATCGCCACCCCCGAAGACATTGCCCGCCCGGGCGGAAGCCAGGCCGATGCCCGCCTTTTCGAAGAAGGAGCGGCGGTAGCTCGATGTCACCAGCTCCGCGCACCCCTTGCTCGCGCTGTAGGGATCGAATCCTCCCATCGGATCCGTCTCGACATAGCCGCGCTCGAGCCCCTGGTTCTCGTAGCACTTGTCGCTGGTGACAGACACCACCGCGGCCACCCCCGCCCGCTCCGCGCAGGCGCCCAGAACGCTCGCGGTGCCGAGGACATTGGTGCTGAAAGTGCCCAGAGGATCCTGGTAGGACAATCCAACCAGAGCCTGCGCCGCCAGGTGGAAGACGATCTCGGGCCGGAAGGTGTCCACGATCCCGCGGACCTGGCCCGCATCCCGGATATCGCCAATGATGGACTGGATGCGCGTGTCCAGCCCGCAGGCCGAATAGAGGTCCGGGCTCGTGGAAGGCGGAAGCGCGAACCCAAGGACATCCGCCCCCAGCTCCGCCAGCCAGAACGCCAGCCAGGCCCCCTTGAACCCCGTATGCCCTGTGACGAGCACTCGCCGGGTCGAGAAGAACCCTTTGAATCCGCCCTCCATGGGGCCGCTCACCAGTTCTTCCAGGGAGCCTTCTCCCTCGACCACAACTCGTTCAGTACTTCCATCTCCCGGTAAGTGTCCATGCACTGCCAGAACCCAGGGTGCTTGTAGGCTTCCAGCTGCCCCATTCCTGTGAGCTTTTGCAGGAGGCCTGACTCGAGCGGCTCCTCCGGGCCTCCGATCATGTCGAGAACCTCGCGCTGGAACACGAAATAGCCGCCGTTGATCCAGCCCTCGTGGACCTGGGGCTTCTCCTGGAAGGTCCTCACGGTGCCGCCCTCGAAAGCAAGTTCCCCGAAACGGGATGAGGGCCGCACTGCGGTGACCGTCGCCAGCTTCCCGTGGGCTTTGTGGAAAGCGAGCAGGGCATCGAAGTCGATGTCAGCCACGCCGTCCCCGTAGGTCGCCATGAAGGTGGGGCCTTCAATGTATTTCCCTGCCGCCTTGACCCGGCCGCCCGTCATGGTCTCAAGGCCCGTATCGATGAGCCAGACCTTCCAGTCCTCTTCCCCATGGTCTGAGGTCAGTTTCTCCACTTGCTTGTTCCCGAGGCGGACAAGCAGGTTGGAATGGTGGACATCGTAGGTCAGGAAATATTCGCGGATATGTTCAGCCTTGTACCCGAGGCAGAGGACGAAGTCCTTGGCGCCGGAGGTCGCGTAGCGCTTCATGATGTGCCAGAGGATCGGCTTCTCCCCGATGGCCACCATCGGCTTCGGCTTGAATTCAGTCTCCTCCCGCAGCCGAGTCCCCTTGCCTCCGCACAGTATGAGGGTCTGCATGCGCACTCCTTGGAACTCCAGCTCCGGCCTTTCACGCCGCACCCGGAAGAGAATTGGATCTTCCCCATGCTAAGCGAAACAGCCGAGTCCTGGCAGCCCTAGGAGGCGCTAACCTCTCTTCCATGCGCATCCATGCCTTCGCCTTCCTTGGACTGAACCTCTCCGCGCAAACCGTGCCGGCCTTCCCGGTCCAAGGTGCCCTAAAAGCCGAATGGAGCCGGAGCGCTCCCGTCTATACGGAGGCGGAGCTCTCGATGCTTCCCTCGACCGACCGGGCGCGCCTCGCGCTCAGCATCGCCCGCATCGGAACCCCGGGCACGCCAGAGCTGCTGCCGCCCGAACTGGCCCATCCCACGAAGGAGCTTTGGGAGGACTTGGCCCGCAAAGCGAAGACGCCGCAGGAGCGGTTCACTGCGCTGTTCTTCCTGAACCGCTTCAAGGCGACCGACGCCCTGGTGGCGCTGGATGGGCTCACGGCGGAAGACGCGAAGACCTGGCCTAAACACTTGCACCTGGAGGCGCAGGTGGCCACCGCTCGGATCAATGGCGGAGAAGTGTCGGCATCACTTCAAGCCTTCCTAGGTGGTTTGAAGAAGACTGGCAAGGTGGACCCCGTCCGCACCCAGGCCGCCCAGCTGAGGCTGGTGATGGCAGGGAAGGAGAAGCTGTTGCAGCCGCCAGTACCGGCAACTCCGGGCGCGATTCTAGCTCTTATGGATGCATGGAATCAAAGGCCATGGGCGGATAGGCAAGCTAAGCATCTTCAACTTTGGTGGGAAGTCTCCCACCTTCTGATACCTCCGCCTCCAGGAAGCCGGCAACGACCTGCGGAGCTCGACCTGATCGGATTGAAACCATCCCTTCTCTCGACCGACCCGCAAAAGTGGGCGCTATGGAGCCGTATCTGGGATGGCCTCCCCGAATCAGCTCCGGTCTTCAAGAGTGAATGGCCTGGCGCCACGCCGCATGGCCCCATCACCATTCAAGCCCATCTGACTGGCAAGCTCCCGTTTCTGATGAGCTCTGTAAGTTCCGACAGCTCGAAGTCTGTTTTTGAGAGCTGGAGCAAAATCCCGGATCCCAGTCTTGCCTCAGCGGTTCTTCCCGGACTGCGTCAGGTGTCACCAACGGATGCCGATTCCCTTCGCGCCAAACTCCTCGTGGATCTGTCTTCCGTCGCCCGAGCCGCAGCCATTGACGACCTGCCCTCCGCGCCTGCGGATCTCGATGCGCTGGCGAAGCGTTGTTATAACGACTCGGACTTGGAATCAGCATTGGAGCTGTTCTCCGCGCTGGACCGCTGGAAGCTCAGCCCGGACCAGCAGAAGGCCGTCCTTACTCCCTTCCTCCAGCATCCGGATTGGGGCTGGCGCTACCAGGCCTGGCTGCAGCTGCGGAAGACGGATCCGGTGGCGCCCTGGCCCGCAGCGCCCGCGGAGCGTCCCATGGACAAGACGTTGCTGGCGGAGGCTGTGAACCTCGCGGAGCGTGGCAAGCCGGTGCGGCTCCGCATCACATTCAGCGGGCGGCGCATCGTGACGCTCAAGCTCGATCCCACGGTCGCGCCCATGAATGTGGCGAATCTCGTGCTGCTGGCGAAGCGCCGTTTCTTCGATGGCCACCGGGTGCCCCGGGTGGTGCCGGACTTCGTGGTGCAGATGGGTTCGCCCCTGGACACCATGGATGGCGGACCGGGTTATTCGGTGCGCTGCGAGGATTCCACGGTCTGGTACGGCCCCGGCAGCGTGGGCATGGCGCTGGCGGGCAAGGACACGGGCGGCTGCCAGTTCTTCATCACCACCAATGCCACGCCGCACCTCACGGGCAAGTACACGCGCCTGGGCGAGGTCGAGAATCCGGACCACGACCTGAAGATCCTCGACGAGCTGGAGCTGGGCGCGAAGATCGAATCCATCCGGGTCGTGGAATGACAAAGGGGGCGGACCCTGTGTCCGCCCCCTCCCCTCTTCCTTCTTCGCGCCGGCCTCGCAGCCGGCGCGAAGGCTTTGTTCCAGATCAATAGCCCGCGATCTGGAAATCATCAAAGTTGACACGGTAGGAGCTGCCATCCGTCTTCCGGATCTCGAACCGGATCGGGCCCGTCACATTGACCGAGAAAGTGGCCGTGGACAGAGTCGAGGACGAGGTGGTCACGCTGCTTCCGGCCTGGGTCCAGGTGCTCCCGGCGTTCGTGGAGTACCAGAGGCCCCAGGTGGTGCTGCCGTCCGTGCCGTAGGAGCCGTGGTTGACAGAGACCGTCTGGGCGCCGGTGGGAAAATCGAAGAGCATCGTGATCTTGCCGCTGTTCCGGGTGCGGATGCTCTGGACGCCATTGTGGGGATCGCTGGCGGTGCTGCCCAGCAGGGCGTCATTGAGGGTCCAGGTGCCAGAGACGAAAGTGACATTCCCGACCGCGTAAGCGGTCTTGGTGCCGGTGTCGAAGCCCTCGGCCAGGCTACTTCCGCCAGTGGTGGCCGGGTTCACGGTGACGAGACGGGTGGCGGAGCCGCTGACACCCGTGTTATCCGTGGCGGTGAAGGTCGCCGTGTAGGTGACAGCCGCAGTGCCGGTGTTGGTGTAGGTGTGGCTGGTAGAAGCACCGGCGGCGGTGGAGCCGTCACCGAAATTCCAGCTGTAGCTCAGGGTGGCGGAAGTGGAGCTGTCCGTGGCCGAGCCGGCGAAGGACTGGCTGGCGCCGCTCGCGACCGTCACATTCCCAGAGGGCGTCATGATGGAGGCGGTCACGGTATTAGTAGCGGCGGGGTTCACGGTGACGGTGCGGGTGGCGGAGCTGCTGACGCCGGTGTTGTCCGTGGCGGTGAAGGTCGCCGTGTAGGTGACAGCCGCAGTGCCGGTGTTGGTGTAGGTGTGGCTGGCGCTGGCGCCGGTGGCGCTGACACCGTCACCGAAATTCCAGCTGTAGCTCAGCGTGGCGGTGGAGGAGCTGTCCGTGGCCGAACCGGCGAAGGACTGGCTGGCGCCGCTCGCGACCGTCACATTGCTGGAGGGCGTCGTGATGGAGGCGGTCACGGTGTTGGCGGTGGCCGGGTTCACGGTGACGGTCCGGGTGGCGGAGCTGCTGACGCCGGTGTTGTCCGTGGCCGTGAAGGTCACTGTGTCGGTCACGGCCGTGGTGCCCGTGTTGGTGTAGGTGTGGCTGGCGCTGGCGCCGGTGGCGGTGGAGCCGTCCCCGAAGGCCCAGGCGTAGGTCAGGGTGGCGGTGCTGCTGCTGTCCGTGGCGGAGCCCGCGAAGGACTGGGCCGTCCCGCTCGCCAGGGTC
>DASRXV010000008.1:0-34806 GCA_035687325.1 Holophagaceae bacterium | reverse complement strand
GGCCATGACGCCCTGAAACCCGGGCCATGCCACACTGGACCCTTCCCCCATGGACCTCATCTTCTCGGACCTGCACGCCAACCTTCACGCCTTCCGCGTGATGATGCGCTTCGCGCGGCGGCGGGGCATCCGGCGGTTCGTGTCCCTGGGCGATCTCGTGGGCTACGGGCCCCATCCGAACCAGGTGCTGGACCAAGTCTTCAAACTGCGCCCCCGGGTGCTGGTGCGGGGCAACCACGACCGGGTCTGCGGCAGCGGGCAGGAGATGGACGGATTCAACGGCCCCGCCCGCCAGTCCGCGGAGTGGACCCACAACCGCCTGCGGGACGACCTGCGGCGCACGCTCATGGAGATGCCCATGGGGCCCATCGTCGTAGCGGACGGCTATGTGGTTTCCCACGGCTCGCCGGGGGACGAGGACACCTACCTGCTGGGCGCGCGCGAAGTGGCGGAGGCCTTCGACTGCTTCGATGGCCCGCTCTGTTTCTTCGGCCACACGCACCTGCCGGGCTGCTGGGAACTGGATGAGGCCTCGCATTCGCTGAGCTGGATCGATATGGAGCCGGAAACCTGGATGCCCCTGCGCCCAGGCTGCCGCTACCTGGCCAACCCCGGCTCCGTGGGCCAGCCCCGCGACCGCGACAACCGGACCTCCTTCATGACCTGCGACGCCCGCCACAAGCGCATCCGCCTCCACCGCCTGGAATACGACTGGGATGCCGAAGCCAAGGCGATCCTCGCGGCGGGGTTGCACCCGAGCCTTGCCTCGCGCCTCGCGGCGGGGATGTAGGCGACAATCAAGACATGAAAGCCATCTCCCTCCGCGTCGATGTGGACACGCTCGAAGGCTCCATCAAGGGCATCCCGGCTCTGCTGCGCCTGCTCGACAAGCACGGCATGCGGGCCAGCTTCTATTTCAGCCTCGGCCCCGACAACAGCGGCAAGGCCCTCCGCCGCGTGTTCCGCAAAGGCTTTCTCGCCAAGATGCGCCGCACGAACGCCGGGAAGCTCTACGGCATGAAGACGATGATGTATGGCACGATCCTGCCCGCGCCCGTCATCTGGAAACGCGCCGCCGCCGAGATGCGGGCCGCGAAGGAGGCCGGGCATGAGGTGGGCATCCACGCCTGGGACCATGTGCAGTACCACGACTTGCTGGACCGCAAATCGCGCAAGTGGCTGGAGGCTTGGTACGCGCAGGCGCACGGCGCGTTCGGGACCGTGTTCGGCGAGAGGGCGAAGGGCGCGGTGAGCCCCGCTTGGCGCTGCAACGACGCGACGCTGGAGATACAGGAAGGCTACGGTCTCGATTACGCGGGCGACTGCCGCGGCTCCGCGCCCTTCTACCCCATCGTGAACGGACGGACGCTGACGACGCTGCAAGTCCCCACGACGCTTCCCACGCTGGACGAATTGCTGGGCCTGGATGGCCGCACGGCGGACGGCGTGAACCGCGAGATCTGGAGCCTCGTCCGCGAGGACGCGCTCAATGTCTACGCGCTCCACACCGAAGTGGAAGGCGGCGCGCTGGCGGAGGCCTTCGACGCTTTCCTCGGCGGCCTCAGGGCGCGCGGCGTGGAAACCCGCACCCACGCCGACTGGCTGCCCGAATGGAAGGCCGCCAACCCGCCCGCGAAGAAGGTCACCCGCCGCGAAATCCCCGGCCGCGCCGGCTGGGTGAGCTGGGAAGGCTGACAAGCTGGAACCGCGAATGGCGCGAATTTCCGCGGATGATTTTTTGATTCGCGAGCATTCGCGTCATCCGCGGTTTATTTTTTTCATCACCCAGCTGCCGTCCGCCTGCTTCTCCCAGGTGAAGCCGGTGATGACGCCGCCCTTCTGGAGCAGGAGCACATGCTTGGGCTGGTTGGCTTGGATGATGGCGGTACGGAGGCCGGTCTTCTCGATCTCGGGCCGGTAGGCGTTCCACAGCTCCGTGGCGTCCGCTTGGATGCCCTTCTGGTCATCGGGGCGCCGTTCGGATTCGAAGACGATCATGGCGGCCTTCGATCCATCGGCGAATAGGACCTGGCCCCCTCGCAGGATGCGGAAGGCGTGGCCGCTGGGCAGCGTCTTCACCATCTCGCCGCCCCCGCAGGCGACCAGTGGGGGCAGGGCGAGGATGGCGAGCGCCCTACGCATGCTTCTGCTTGAGGTTGTCCTTGCTGGGGAACCACTTCTCCCAGTACACGACCACGGGGCTCGCGATGTAGATGGAGCTGTAGGTGCCCGTGATGACGCCGATGACCAGCGGGAAGGCCAGGTCGTGCAGGGCCGGGCCGCCGAACTGCCAGAGGCAGACGGACACGAAGAGCACGGACATGGAGGTGAGGATGGTCCGGCTCATGGTCTGGTTGATGGAGTCGTTCACCAGCTCGGTGACGGTCTTCCGCTTGTATTCGGGCTTGCGGCTGTTCTCGCGGATGCGGTCGAACACGACGATGGTGTCGGACATGGAGTAGCCCATCAGCGTGAGGAAGCTCGCCACCACGGCCACGTTGAACTCGTAGCCGAACACGGCGAAGAGGGCGAGGGCCATGAGCACATCGTGGATGAGCGAGACGATGCCGCCGATGGCGAAGCTCAGCGTGAAGCGGAACATGATGTAGACGAGGATGGCGATGGAGGCCCACAGCACGGCCTTCAGCGTCTTCGCCGTCCATTCGCCGGAGATGCTCGGGGAGAAGCTCTCGTCCTTGGCCAGCACGATGGTGCCGGGCCGGTAATCCTTCGTGATGGCCTCCTTCACCGGGCCGGGCAGGCCCGCCGGGAGCTGGCTGAAATCGCCGTAGAGGCCGCCCGGCAGGCTGGCACGGGAGGCGGTGACGAGAGATCCCAGGGGCTCGTAGACCTTGCGGGTGGCTTCGGTGTCGCCCTGGGCCTGGAGCGGGTTCTCCATCGCGAGCCGGTCCGTGAGGGTGGCCGCGCCTTCCAGGTTGAGGCTAGGCAGGGTGCTGCCCGCGCCCTCCTGGTCCAGCTTGCGGAAGACCTCCTTCAGCTCGGCGGACTGCTTGGTGCTGTCCTGCTGGTCGCCGGTCTTGCGGGCCCGGACCTTTACCGCGAAATCCTGGTAGCCGCTGCGGGTGGCCGCGTAGGGCACCACGGAGGCGTCGGTGAAGCCGGCCTGGGCCAGCGACTGGCGCACGCGTTCCGCCGGGATGGGCGGTGAGAAACGCACCGTCATGTCGTTGCCGCCCACGAACTGCATGCCCAGTTTCACGCGGGGGTTGGGTTCCTGCCAGGGGCGGACGATGAGCAGGCAGAGGATGATGATGCCCCAGCTCACGGAGAGGGCCAGGCCCTTCCAGCGCATGAAGTCGAAGTGGGGGAGGTTATGGAATACACGCATGGCGCGGGCCTTTAGCGGGTCTCAATGGCGGATGTTGAGGTCTTCGCATCGTTCGATGCGAAGAGGTCGAAGTGGGGGAGGTTGTGGAATACGCGCATGGGAGTCTCCGCCTCACACCGAAAGGGTCTTGGTGCCCGGATGCCGCTCCAGGATCCAGTCGTAGATGAAACGGCTCACATAGATGCTCGTGAACAGGCTGGCAGACACGCCTACCGCCAGCGCCACGGCGAAGCCCTTGACGGGGCCGGTGCCGAAGCTGAAGAGCAGGAGCGCGGCCACGAGCTGCGTCACGTGGGCGTCCACGATGGTCCAGAACACATGGTCGAAGCCCGCATCGATGGCGCCGGGCACGGATTTCCCGTGGTCCAGCTCCTCGCGGATGCGCTCGAAGATGAGGATGTTCGCGTCCACCGCCATGCCGATGGTGAGCGCGAAGCCCGCGATGCCCGGCAGCGTCAGTGTCGCGTGGAAGGAGCCCAGCAGGCCCAGCATCACGATGAGGTTCACCGTGAGCGCCACGATGGCGTTGAAGCCCGACCACTTGTAATAGAGGACCATGAACGCGATGATCGTGAGAAAGCCGATGAGGCTGGCCCGCACGCCCGCGTGGATGGAGTCGCGGCCCAGCGACGCCTCCACTTCGCTCTGCTCCAGGAAGTGCATGGAGGCCTTCATGGCGCCGCTGCGCAGGGAGAGCGCGAGGTCGTCCGCCTCCTGGGGCGAGAAGGAGCCGCTGATGCGCACGGCTCCTCCGAAGATCTTCTCCCGGGCGGAGAGGACGCTGATGATCCGGTGGTCCAGGATGATGGCCATGAGCCGGTTCTGGTCCGAGGCGATGCCCGTCAGGGCCGCGAAGGCGTCCGCGCCCTTCTTGTTCAGGGTGAAGTTCACCTCGTTGGAGCCGGTGTTGGGATCCTGGGAGCGGTTGGCGTCGATGATGTCGGCGCCATCCAGCCCCTGGCGGGATTCCACGAGCACCCAACGCTGGACGGGTTCCTCGCCGGGCTTCACATTCTCGGGCTTCTTGGTGCCATGGGGAACTTCGATGTCCGGGAACAGCTCGAACTGGGGCGGGATGGTCCCGTTGTAGTGCTGGAGGGCCGCTTCCTTCGTGGGGAAGTAGATGGCCTTGTCGGCGGGGTTGCCCAGGAGTCGCTGCTCCAGGTGCCCGGGCGCGCTGAGGAGGCCCTTGATGCGCTCGCGGTCCCCCACATCCACGCCCGGCAGCTCCACGACGATGCGCGTGCCTTCCGCGCCCGCGCGGGTGATCTCGGGTTCCGCCACGCCGAACTGGTTGATGCGGTTCTCGATGATCTGCATGGCGCGCTTGCCGGCGTCGTCGATGAGGCTCTTCTGGTAGTCGGAGCGCTGGACGAGGTGGAGGACGCCGCCGTCGTCCTGCACGGAATAGCCGTTGGACAGGCCGGAGATGATCTTGCCCACGAGATCCTTCTGGGAGGCGTCCACGCCGTCCACGCGGAGCGCGCCCTTGTCCACGATGAGCATGGCGTTGGGCAAGCCGCGGTCCCGGAGCTTGTCCTGGAAGCGGTCCTTGTTGTCGCGCAGGTCGGAGTCCAGGGCCTCGCTGCCCTGTATCTCCAGCTCATAGTGGGCGCCGCCCCGAAGATCCAGGCCCAGGCGGACCTTGGAGAGCGGCACGAAGAAGTACGCGCATCCCAGACAGATCAGGATCGTGGTGAAGAATCGCCAGAAGGTGCGCTTGCTCATCGGAACTCCAGTGAGGCTGGAGACCGGAGGCTGGAGACGGGAGGGTGCGGCCTCCAGCCTCCGGCCTCCAGCCTGATAATCAGTCCTGCTTGGTCTCGGAGGCCAGGGCCACGACGGCTTGGCGCTTGGCCTTGACGACGCTGGAACCGAGCTTGATGTAGAGGACCTTGGCGTCCTTCTCGTCCACGCGCTCGATGGTGGCGTAGAGCCCGGAGCCGAGGACGACCTCGTCGCCGGCCTTCAGCTTGGAGAGGCGGGCCTCCATCTCCTTCCGCGCCTTGCTCTGGGGGCGGATCATGAGGAAGTAGAAGAGCAGGCCCATGCCGCCGATGAAGATGAAGTTGGTCCAGGCGGGCGCGCCGCCTTGGGCTTGGGCCTGCTGCAGAAGGGCGAAGGTCATCTAGGGCTCCTCGGAAGTCCACCCCGCGCGCATGCGTCGGGCGAAGTCCGGGAAACTCCCGTCCAGAAGGGCCTCTCGCGCGGCGCGGGTAAGCCCCACAGTGTAGCTCAGGTTGTGGATGGAATTGAGCGTGAAGGCCAGCAGCTCCCCGGCCCGGAAGAGGTGGTGCAGGTAGGCCAGGCTGAAGCGGCGGCAGGTGTAGCAGTTGCAGGCCGGGTCCGCGGGCGCGTCCTCCTCCCGGTGCTTGGCGTTCTTGATGTTGAGGCGGCCGCGGGAGGTGAGCAGGCGCCCGTGACGGGCCTCCCGCGTGGGCAGAACGCAGTCGAAGAGGTCCACGCCCTGTTCAATGCCGAAGAGGAGGTCCTCCGGCGTGCCCACGCCCATGAGGTAGCGGGGCCGGTCTTCTGGCAATTCCTTCACCAGCTCCGCCAGCGTGGCGTTCATCTCGGGCTTGGGCTCGCCCACGCTGAGGCCGCCCACGGCGAAGCCCTGGAAGGGCGCCTTCGCGTCGATCTCCATGATCTCGGCCAGGTGGCGGCGCCGGAGATCCAGGTGCGTGCCGCCCTGATTGATCGCGAAGAGGCCCTGGTGGGGTTTCAGCGCCGAGTCCCGGCAACGGGCCAGCCATCGAGTGGTGCGGGCCATGCTCGCCTCGAGTTTCCCGCGCTCCAGGCGGCCCGGCGGGCATTCGTCCAGGGCCATGACGATGTCGGATCCGAGATTCGCCTGGATCTCCATGCTGCGCTCGGGGCTGAGGAAGTGCATGGAGCCGTCGATGTGGCTCTGGAAACGCACGCCTTCTTCCGTGATCTTGCGCATGCCTGAGAGAGAGAAAACCTGGAAGCCGCCGGAGTCCGTGAGGATGGGACCGTCCCAATCCATGAATTTGTGGAGGCCGCCCAAGCGGGCCACGAGCTCATCACCGGGTCGCAGGCCGAGATGGTAGGTGTTGCCCAAAATGACCTGTGGGCCGATTTCACGGAGCTGTTCCGGCGTGACGCCTTTCACGGTCCCTTGCGTGCCCACGGGCATGAACGCGGGCGCGAGGACAGGGCCGTGCGCGGTCTCGAAACGGCCTGCGCGCGCGGATGCGTCCGTAGCTTCTGTTTCGAAGCGGAAGAGAGGCGTGGAGGAGTGTGACAATTTGATGACGCTCATAGGGGCCAGTTCATAAAAAACCGTGGTGAAACCCGCATCCCTGGGAGCCGTGTCACGAACTCGGAACTTTTGGAAACCCAAGCTGGATGCGGGGTTGTTTGATGGAACGCGGCCTTGACGACCCCGCTGCCTCTTGTCATCTTAGCCGTTGGGCCAACCCCAGATCTTTACCTCCCCATCTTCTTTGGAGCCATGCCGGCTACATCCGCGGCGGGCTCCTTTTTTCACTTTCAGAACTTCAAGGGAGCCGCATGAGCACCGACCCCAAAAAGGCCCCGCCGGGCAAGGCGCCCGTCAAGGCACCGGCGCCGGCCAAGGCCGAGACGCTGGAGGATGCGGTCTACAAGACTTCGCTCACCGCCGGCAACAAGGCGGTGCAGGGCGCCAACCCCTGGGTCAGCATCCCGGTCACGGCCGTCATCTGGATCGGATTCGGCGCCGCGGGCTGGTACATCATGAAACAGACGGGCGTGGCCAAGAAGCTCGTCAAGGCCGTGGGTGTGGTGCTCACGGAGGATGCGCCTCCTCCTCCGCCTCCGCCGCCGCCTCCGCCTCCGCCGCCGCCGCCCTCCGCCCCGAAGGTGGATGTGAAGCCGGAAGTGAAGGACATCGTCCCTGACACCCCGAAGGAGCTGCCCAAGATCGACCAGAGCCAGGAGAAGCCAGCGGCTCCCGCCGGAGTCCCCGGCGGCCAGGAGGGCGGTGTCCCCGGCGGTGTCGTCGGCGGCACAGGCAAGGTTCTGACCTTCGACTTCAGCCAGGTGAAGATCAAGGTCCAGCCGCCCCAGCCGCCCTATCCGCCCATGGCGAAGATGGCGCGCATCCAGGGCGCCGTGGTCGTGGAAGTGACCGTGGGACCCGATGGTGTTCCCACCGCCGCGCATGCGGTGGAAGGTCCGCCCCTCCTTCGCGATTACGCCGAGAAGTGGGCCATGCGCTGGAGGTTCGAGCCGCTCATGCAGAACGGCCAGCCCCAGTACGGCCGCTTCAAGATCATCATGAACTTCCGGCTCCAGTAGGAGGGAGCGCATGAAGCACAAGTTCGTCCTCCTGCTCGCCATCCTCGGCTTCGGCACGCTTGTCTGCGTGCTGCTCTTCAGCCGCGACAACAAGCTCCAGTACCAGCAGCATCAGCAGGTTCCCGCCACGGCGGACGCCTCGCCCGCGCAGGGGCTCACACCTAACCTCGAGCCCCTGGCCGATGCTCCGGCTCCTGCTGTTGAAGCCGTTCCGGCGGCCGCCAAGTCCGACGCAGCCACGCAACCCCCTCCCAAGACCGTGGCCGCCAAGGCCAAGAGCTGAATCTCTTCCCGACCCTGACCTTCAACCTCCTTCAACCCAAGGACCCTGACCCATGAACCTGCTGACTCTCCCCCTCGGCCTCCTGGATGACTCCTCGTTCGGCGTCGCCAACATCTGGAACGAAGCCTCCAAGTTCAACAAGGTCATCATCTCGATCCTGGTGATCCTGCTGCTCCTCCAGATCTACACGGCCATCGAGCGCTTCATCATGTACTCCCAGAGCAACTCGGCCTCCGAGAAGTTCCTCAAGCTGTTCATGGACACCTTGCGCCGTGGCGACTTCGAGGCCGCCAAGCGCGCCGCCACCACCCACAACAAGAGCCATGTGGCCCTGGTGCTGAAGCACGGCCTGGACATCTTCCAGTACGAGAAGCAGCTCAAGAACATGAACCCTAACCATGATGTGATCCAGCCCGTGGAGCGCGCCATCGAGCGCGGCACGGCCGAGGTCACCGAGCTGCTGAAGAAGGGCATGAGCATCCTGGCCTCCATCGGCGCCCTGTCCCCCTTCATCGGCCTGCTGGGCACCGTGGCCGGCATCATCAAGGTCTTCGCGGACCTGAAGGAGAAGGGCGCGGGCGACATCAACGCGCTGGCCGGCTCCATCGGCGAAGCGCTGGGCACCACCGCTCTCGGCCTCATCGTCGCCATCCCCGCCGTGGCCTTCTACAACATCCTGGTGAACAAGCAGGACGCGGTGGTCACCAACATCAACAACGCCGCCTCCCAGATGATCGACGAGTTCATCCGCCGCGAGAGCCAGGCCTGATCCCAACCCAGGAAGGGGGCTTCGCGGCCCCCTTCCGCCCTCTGAAGGAGAGTGCCTATGAGCATCGATGTAGGCGGCCATAAGGGCGGGGTCAAGGCGGACATCAATGTGACGCCCCTCGTGGACATCGTGCTGGTGCTGCTGATCATCTTCATCGTGATCACGCCCGCGGTGAACAACAGCGTCAAGCTGCCGCTCGCCAAACACACGCCGAAGGTCGTGAAGAACCCCGGCGACAAGTACATGACGATCATCTTCGCGGCCAAGCGCGATTCGGACGGCCACTATGTGGCCCCCGGCCTCATCAGCGTCACGGAGACCTCCGGGACCAGCGGCGAGGAGAAGACCTTCGACCTCAACAATCCCGCCTCCGCCCAGAGGCTGAGCGACACGATCAACGCCAATGTCTCCCAGCTCCTGGACAAGCGCGTGTTCGTGAAGGTGGATGCCGACCTGCCTTACAAGGTCGTGGACCAGCTCTTCCAGCTGGCCCGGGCCGCGGGCGCCCAGCAAGCCTCCATCGTCACGGGCGAGGACAAGAAGCCTGAGGGAGGGACGAACTGATGCGCAACCTCAAGCGCAAGTCCAAGCTGGCGGAGAAGAAGTCGAAGTCCACCTCCGACATCAACGTGACCCCCCTCATCGACATCGTGCTGGTGCTGCTCATCGTATTCATCGTGATGGTGCCGGGCCTCACCAAGGCGGACAATGTCATCCCGCCCGAAGTGAAGGTGACCCCTCCGGACCCGAACCCGCCCGCTGTCGTGGTGGTCACGGTGCAGAAGGACAGCACCTACCTGCTCCAGCAGGACAAGGTGGATCTCAAGACCCTGCGGGAGAAGCTCTACGATGCCATCAAGCTGATGCGCATCGACGACCGCAAGGTGGTCCTGAAGGTGGATGGTGAAGCGGCCTTCCAGGGCGCCGTGTACGCCCTCGACACCATCCGCGGCGCCGCCACCCAGGTGCGCACGGAGAAGGGCGAGCTCGTCAAGGACAAAGACGATCCGAACCCGCAGTTCGATGTGAAGATCCCCATCACCATGAAGAAGTAGGGCCGTCCTGCGGTCTATGAACGGAGAAGGCGCCGCGAGGCGCCTTCTCCGTATGCATGCTCCAGACGGTTCAGAAGCTGTAGCGGATCCCCAGCCGGATGCTCCGGGGAGACTGGAACGAGATGCCGTGCAGGTAATTCGGATTCGTCTGCCCGATGTCGTTGCCCGAGAAGTTGTAGCGCTGGTCCACCTGGACCGCCTTCTGGGAATCGAGCAGGTTGAACACATCCACCATGAACCGCAGCCGGCTATGCCCCGGCATGGCGAGGTCATAGGCCAGGTTGACATCCATCTGGGCTGTCGAGGGGGTCGTGCCTTCAACGCCGCGGGGGGTGAGGAATAGCTCCCACCGTCCCGCGTAGGGGAAGGGCTGGACCTGGTCCGCGTTCCCCAGCCGGGTGACAGGCGTGCCGCTCATGTAGCGGAAGGACGCGCCCAGGCTCAGGCCGAAGGCCCATTCGTAGTAGCCGTTCGCCTTGAGCTGGTGCCGCCGGTCCCCGCTGAGGGGACCATGGTTGTTGACCAGGAAGGCGGGCTCATCGAAGGCGGAGTTGATGTTCGGGTCCAGCTGCCCGGTGCCATCCGGCCCGCCGATGCCCTGGAAGGTGCCTTCGTAATTGCCATCCAGCTTGCTCCAGAGGTAAGAGGCCTGCCAGGTGTAGTGGTCCGCGAACTTCCGCTGGGCTGACAGCTCCACGCCCTTGTAGTCCCGAACGGCCCGGGGGTACTCCTTTCCGGTCTGGCTGAACCCGGGGTTCATGATGAAGTAGTCGCCGATCGGACTGTTCACATCCAGCGCGTCCTCCACGACCCGGCCCACATAGCGGCGGATGTATTTCGCGCCGAGGACATAGAGGCCGCGGAAGGTCGTTTCGCCGCCGAGGATGAACTCGTCGGAATACTGGCCCTTGAGGTCGGGGTCCACAGGCTCGATGTAGGAGCCGACGACGCTGCTGGTCCCCGCGGCGTTGCCGGCGGAAGGCGTGGTGCTCACAGGATCGTAGTTGAAGATCGAAGGGTTGACTTCGCTGCTGAAGGAGCGGATCACCAGATCCAGCGGGACCTGCTCGTAGTAGCGCGCCAGGCTCACATAGACCTTGTCCTGGCCGTTGCCCCGGAAGTCGTAGATGAGCCCCAGGCGCGGGGACCATTGGTCCTTCAGCGAGATGACGGTCTTCCCGAACTGGTCCTTGATGTCCGTTGTGTCGTAGCGGACGCCCAGGTTCAGCACCAGCTGGGGGTTCACGCTCCATTTGTCCTGGGCGAAGTAGGCTTTGCTCTCATGTTTGGGGTGGCTGGTGAAGATGATGCTCGGCAGGTAGGAGTTGGAGGGGGTGGTGGTGTCGAGCACATAGTCCGGCACGGTCCAGTAATAGTGGTTGTAGACATACTGGGTCGGCGTGGCGGTGTTGCTGTCGTAGATGGTGACTTGCTGACCTCCGCTGTAGCCGCGGCGGATATCCGCCTTGTCATCCTGGAAATCGAAGCCGGCTTTCAGCTCATGGGTTCCTGCGGCGGTGAAGAACTTGGTGAAGCTTCCCATCATGTTCTGGCGCGTGAAGGTCTTGTCGTCGAAACGGCCGAACCCGCCGGTCTCCGCTCCCCCTCCGACGGGTGTCCCGCCCGCGCCGGTCCGGTTGTCCACATACTGGATGGCGTCCCCGTTGTAGGCCTGAGGCAGGACGCTGTTGGTCTCCTTGTGGCGGGTGGCCTGGAGGTCCCCGAACCAGGAATCGCCCGCGATCTCGTAGCGCAGGCTGAGATCGGTGCCACCGAAGCGCTGGATGCCGTCCCAGGTGCTCTGGGGGCCGATCGCGTCCTTCACGGCGCCCGCGTCCCGCTCAGGGTCGCCGAGGAAGGAGGCGATGAGGCTCTGCCCCTCCGTGATCCTCCAAGTCAGCTTGCCCGCGAAGAGGTCGCGGGTGGTGTCCACCGGGGCCGTCTGGCCCGCGGTGGATCCGGTCGTGATCTGGTAGTTCCGGGACCGCAGCGCGCGGTCATAGGCGACGAAGAACCACAGCTTGTCCTTGATGAAATAGCCGCCCACATCGAACCCGAAATCCCGCTCGTTGAAGGAGGTCGGCTGGGGTTTGAAGGTCAGCTCGCCGGAATGGTTGTTGGAGGATTGCAGCTTGTCGCTGGTGTAGTAGCCGAAGAGGTCGCCGGTGAAGGTGTTGCCGCCGGACTTGGTGATCACATTCACGATCCCGCCCAGCGCCTTGCCGTATTCAGCCTCGAAGCCGCCGGTCTTGATCTGGAACTCCTGGATGAACTCCACGGGGATCTTCTTCCCCTGGGTCCCGAACTCGGTGCCCGTGGTGTTGATGCCGTCCACCACATAGTTGTTCTCGGCGGCTGAAGACCCGTAGACCTTGAAGCCGGCCTGGTTGTTGGGCAGACCAGGCTCTTCCGTGACGCCAGGAGCCAGGAGCGCGATGGTCGCGTAGTCGCGGATGATCGGGAGCTTCTGGAAGGTCTCGTTGGTGAAGTTGGCGCCCGTGGCCGTGCTGCGCACATCCACCACAGTGGCGCTGTCCACCACCTCCACGGTGGCGGACGCGATGGAAGTCATGGCCAGGTCCACCATGGCCGTCTTGTCCAGGCTCACCTGGGTCTCCGCCTTGGCTGTGTCCAAGCCCTCCTTAGTGGCCGTGAGGATGTAGGCGCCGGGCGGGAGCAACCCGAACCTGAAGCTTCCATCCTCGCCCGTGAAGGCGGTCCGCGCGCCTTGCAGGCTGGCGCTTGCGAGCGAGATCTTGGCTCCGGCCACCGGGGCGTGGTGGGAGTCCTGCACCCGGCCTTGGAGCGTGCCGGTGGTCTGGGCTTGAAGGGCGGCGCCCGCTGCCAGGATCAAGGGCAGCGCGCGGAGGTGGGCGGTACGCATGGGACCTCCGGAAAGGCCCGGGGCCTGGCCCGGGATCATGAGACACGCGAAAAGGTGCCTCATCATGGACCCGGCTCAGCCCTGTGCCAAGCCTCTTTCGGGATGTCAGGGGTTGTAGGCGCCCTGGGGGAGGTTGAGGCCTTCGGGGTGGAAGACCCGCGACAGGTCGCGGCCCTGGATAGGCGCGCGGAGCCGGTCGGCCGCTTCTAAATGGTCCAGGAGCTGGGCGAGGTTGGCGCCGCTGGGCACCACGGGCACCTGGAGCTCGCCGCTGAGCTCCGCCAGCGTCATGTCGTCCAGGAAGGCGCCTTCCGCGCGCGCGATCTGGCCGTGCAGCGTGTACTGGTCCGTGGGGCCCGTATGGGTGCGGAGGCTGGAGCTCGGAACCACCACGGTGTCCACCCACCTGGCTCCGGAAGTGGTTCGGTCCGCATGCGCGGCGTATTGCAGGTCGCGGCCCGTGAGCAGCCCGGCCACGGTCACGCTGTCGCCGAAATCGTTGTTCTGCACAGCCATTGCCCGGAGCTGGCTGCCCACCTGCCGGTTCAGCTCCATCAGCGTGCGGTTGAGGATGGGAGCGAAGCTGGAACCCGTGAGCAGCAGGGCGCGGCGTCCGCGGTAGCCTTCCGCCCGCTTGGATTGGAGGAAGCGCTTGGCGTGGTCCTGGAACTTCCGCACCATGCCCACGCCGTTCTCCAGCTGGGCCCAGGTGCGCGAGTAGAAGGCGCGGCCGGGCACCTCCACCCGCGCGCGGGTGAACCATTCGTCCGCCAGCAGCAGCCAGGGCTCGCCGCCGTTCTCCTTGGCCAGATGCCGGGCCTCCGGCGTCCAGCGCGCGACCCAGTCCTCGGCGTAGGCAGGGCCGATGTCCTGCACCTGCGGCAGGCCCTCGCGGTGCGCGGTGAGGCCCAGCGGCACGCAAGAGAGGCTGAGGACGCCGCCCTTGCCGGCCCACGATCCTGTCTCCTGGAAGGCGCGGCGCTCCCACAGCTCGGCAAGCGTCTTCTCCCAGATGCCGCCATCGTTGTAGCCCGGCGCGATGACGGCCTGGGTGTGGACATCGATGCCGCCCTCTAGCAGCCGGTCGATCTTGCGGAGGATGTGGCCTTCCTTCGGATTGCCCGTTGTGCGGATGCGGGCCTCGGGATCCGTGGCGTGGACGCTCACATGGATGGGCGAGAGCCGCTCGCGGATGATGCGGTCCAGCTCCGCGTCGTCGCTGCTGCTGAGGGTGCTGAAGTGCCCGTAGAGGAAGCTGAGGCGGATGTCCTCATCCTTCAGGTAGAGGCTCTTGCGGTAGCCCTTGGGCATCTGGTGCACGAAGCAGAAGACGCAGTTCATCTTGCAGGTCTTCACCTCGTCGGCCGCCAGGTCGAGGCCGATGCCGTCGCCGCCGTTGTCCACTTCCGCTTCGATGAGGCCGCCGTCCGCCTTGCGGTAGAGCAGGGCCGTCTCGTCCTTCTGGGAGATGAGGAACTGGTAGCTGAGCTGGTCCAGCACCTTCTCGCCGTTGATCTCCAGGATGGTGTCGCCGGGCTGCAGGCCGATGTCCGCGGCGAGCCCATCCGGCTCCACCGCGATCACCTGCACACCCTGTTGCGCCATGGGAACCCCCGGCCGCACCCGGCCTGACCCTCCAGTGTCAGATGATCCGGCGCCCGCGGCAAGCGTCAACCGTCGTCCAGGAGGCTCCGTTAACCTTGAGCCACGCATGCTCGAGCTGGTCTTCTCCAACCGCGCCGAGGCCCTCATCGAGGTCCTGGCGGAGCGCGTGGCGGCGCGGCAGGCGGGGGGCGGCTTCTGGAAGCCGGTGCCCATCGTCGTGCCGAATCCGCTCGTGAAGCGCTTCGTGCGCGAGGGCCTCGCTTCCCGCAACGGCGGCGCCGCGAACCTGGACTTCCACTTCCTGGAATCCCTGGTGGGGTCGGCCCTCGGCAAGGATCGCAAGCTCTGGACGCCCGAGGCCATCACGGGCCGTCTCCTGGCCCGCTTCCAGGAGACGGGCGCGCTTGATGGCGAGGTCGCGGCCTATCTCGCGGGTGAGGGCCGGGACCGCAGGGCGCTCCAGCTGGCGCAGCGCCTGGGCCATCTCTTCTTCGACTACGCGCTGCACCGCCCCGACTGGGTGGCGCAGTGGCGGAATGGCAAGGAAGCTGGCGACGCGCGCTGGCAGGGCCGCCTCTTCGCGCAAGTGGATCGCGTCCTCGCGCAGGCGGGCTTCGTCTGCCCCGCCGATCTCGCGAAGGAGGCGCCGCGCCTCGCCTGGCCCGCGGGCGCCTTCGTGGTGAGCCTTAACAGCCTCGCGCCTGCTTACCTCGCGATGATGGAACGGCTGCGGGACAAGGTGGACCTCACCTTCCTCGTTCTCAATCCCTGCGAAGACTACTGGGGCGACCTGGCCGCGCGGCGCGATTTTCTCGCGGGCGGCGATCCGCCCGAAGGCCATCCGGCCCTTGGTCTCTGGGGCCGTCCCGGCCGCGAATTCCTGGCGCGGCTCTACGATCTCGCGGAAGGCCAGGACGAGACGCGTTTCCAGCCGCCTGGCCGCGACTCGCTGCTGCGCGCGCTTCAGGACGACATCCTCGCCCGGCGCGCGCCGCAAGCTTTCGACGCTCATGAAGACCGCAGCCTGCGCGTCCTCGCCGCGCCGGGCCCGAGGCGGGAAGCGGAGGTGGTGGCGGGCGAGATCTGGCGCCTGCTCTCAGATGCGCCTGGCGGTGCGCCGTTGCGTTTCTCGGATATCGCCGTGGTGATTCCTGCGGGAGACGCTGACGCGCATCTGGAGCATCTGCGCGCGGCCTTCGAGGCCACGGGCCGCCTGCCGCTGGCCTTTGAAGCCGCCACGACGGGCTCCGCGTCTCTCCTGTCGGAGGCCTGCGGACTCCTGCTGGATCTGCTGGGTTCCGATGCCAGCCGCGCCGCGGTGCTGCGCTTCCTGCGCCATCCGGCCTCCGCCGCGCGGCACCCCGATCTGGACCCGCAGGCGGCCTTGGCGCTTTGTGAGCGCACCGGCATCCTGCGCGGTCTCGATGCTTCGGCTTTCGAAGGCACCTATCTCGCGGGCCGCGACCGTATCCATTGGGCGCAGGGCCTCGCCCGCATGGCCCTGGCGGCCTTCCTGCCGGATGGCGTCTCCGTGCCGGGCCGGGATCTCCCCGCGCTCTCGGCGCCGGATCGCGACGCGGCTCTTGCGCTAGCCAGCCTCATCCGCGATCTGCGGAGTTGGCGCGAGCAGACGACTCGCCACCTCGAGCCACTCGCCTGGGTGGAGGCCTTCATGGCGCTGGTGGAGGCGCATCTCGGCAACGGCGACGAGGCCTGGGTCCGTGCCCGGGCCCAAGCGCGGCGGCGCCTGGAGGAACTGGCGCGCCTGGCGCCGGAGGGCCTTCCCGCGCCGCGCCTCTCCTTCGAGCAGGCCCGCGAGCTCATGCGGGAGAAGCTCGCGCTGCTGGATGACCGGCCCGAGGGCGGCGGCGGCATCCGCGTGAGCACGGGCATGCCCATGCGAGCCGCGCCCTTCCGCGCCGTCTTCGTCATGGGGTTGGGTGAAGGCGTCTTCCCGGCGGTGGAGCGGGGCGACCCGCTGGATCTGCGCCAGCGCAAGGCGGACCGCCGTCCCGGTGACCTGGGCCGCGCGGAGCAGGACCGCTACCTCTTCTTGGAGCTGCTCCTCAGCGCCCGCGACGCCCTGCGCCTCTCCTACGCCTCCGCCGACCCGCTCACGGGCGACCCGCGGCCGCGCTCCGCGGTGCTGGAGGAGTTGATGGACATCCTCCAGACGATGACGGGCGATGCGGAGGCGCTTGTGGAGCAGCACCCGCTGCGCCGCTTCGATCCGGCCTACTTCCAAGCGGGCGGGCTCCGCAGCCTTGCGCCCGAAGCCGCGCGGGAGGCGGAGGCGCTGGTGACGCGGAAGCCCGTGCCCTTGCTGGAACTGCCGCCCTCATCCTTCCCGCCGGACGCGCTGCGCCTTCCGCTTGCGCGGCTTCGCGACTGGCTGGAGGAACCGGTGCAGGGCGCGGCGCGCATCCGCCTCGGCCTGCGCGGTGAAGACGAGGACACCGCCGCGGAATCCTCCGAACCCGTCGCGCTGGACAATCCGGAATCCTCCGAGGTCGAGAGGGCCGCCGTGGATGCCATGCTCGCCGGAGCGTCCGCCGATGCGGCTCTGGCTCAAGCCTGGCGCGGTCTGGAGCTGGAAGGCCGCGCGCCGCTCGGGCCCTTGGGGGAGTTGGCGCGGAGGGAGCTCCGCATCCGCCTGGCCGCCTGGTCGCCTGCGTTGCGCGAGGATGGGCCCTTCCGCATCCATCATTTCGGCGAGACACGGCCGCCACTGGAGCTGGATGTCCCCCTTGACGGGCGCGTGATCCGCGTGAGCATCGAGGGCCTCACGGAGCTCGTGGGGCCTGCGAGCTTCCTGAAGCTCGTGTCGAAGAAGCCCGGCGCCGCCACGGCGCTGCGCCATCGCATGCGGATGCGCCTGAGCCAGCTGGCCCTGGCCGCTTCCGGAGAGCCCGTGCCGGGTGCGCTCGCAATCCAAGATGCCGAGGGCAAGTCCACGGAACCGGCGGTGATCGCCGCGCCCACGGCTGAGGCCGCCCGCGCGCAACTCGTGGCCTGGCTCCAGGCCTTGCTGGGCAGGGCCCCGGAAGAGCGCCTTCCGGCGGCCTTCGCGACGGCGAAGGACCGTTCCGCGCCTCAGGCCTGGCTCGATGCGGAGGACCGGAGCCGCTTCGTCTCTTCGTGGGGGCCGGTGCCGCTCTCGATCCTGCGCCAGCACCCGGCGCCCTCGGAAGAAGAGGCTGAGGCGCAGCTGCGCTTCCGCCTGGGCCCGCTGTTGCCTGAGCGGGAGGGTGTGTGAGCCATCCGCTGCTGGACCAGCTGGGTCGCGGCCATGGCGCTGTCACCGCCAGCGCGGGCACGGGTAAGACCTACTTCCTCGAACAGCTGGTGCTGGATGAAGTGCGGCGCGGCATGGCGCTGGACCGCATCCTCGTCGTGACCTTCACGCGGAAGGGCACGCTGGAGTTGAAGGAGCGCGTGCGCTCGCGTTTGCAGGCCACGGCGGCCGAAGGCCCCGATGCCGCGATGGCGAAGCGGCTCCGCGACGCGCGGCGGGATCTGGAGCGGGCCACCATCGCCACCATCCACAGCTTCTGCCAGCAGGCGTTGCAGGAGCAGGCCTTCGAGGCGGGCCAGCCCCTCAGCCTCGCCCTGGCGCCGGGCAAGGGCCTGCGCGCGCGGGCCTTCCTGGAAGCGCTGCGCAAGGGCCTCGCGGGGCCCGAGGCCGCGGCCTGGGAGCAGGCGCTGGAGCGCCTCGGCGACGCGGCTTCGCTGGAACGCTGGCTCACGGACATGCTTCCGGACCTGGATCGCCTGGAGCCCAGGCAAGCGGATCTCGTGGCTCTTGTGGAGCCTTTCAAAGACGAAGCGCTCTTCGCGGCATTGGAGCAGGCACGCGCGACGCTGAAGGCGGGCGCCTCGCGGAACACCTTCGATGCCTTCCTCGAAACGCTCCAGGTGTCCCGCGCCTTGGTGGACGACCCGGCCGCCTTCCGCGCGGTGGCGAAGGATTGGCCGGAGCCCAAGGGCGTGTGGGGCGGTGCCATCCCGGGGCCTATCCGCGAGGTCATCGAAAACGCCCGCGCCTTTCCCGCCGAGGCGCTCCGCCTGCGCCCGCTGGCGGAGGCCGTGGCCGCAGAGCTCGCGGCCATCAAGACGGCGGACGGCCTCGTGGATTTCGATGACCTCATCCACCAGCTGCGTCAGGCGCTGGAAGGCCCCAGCGGCGAGGTGTTGACGGCCCGCCTGTCGGACCGCTATGACCTCTGCCTGCTGGATGAGGCCCAGGACACCAGCGAGGACCAGTGGGCCATCCTCTGGCGCCTCTTCAACCGCGAAGGCAAACGGATCGTGCTCGTGGGCGATGCGAAGCAGGCCATCTTCAGTTTCCAGGGCGGCGACCTTCCCGCGTTCCAGGCGGCGCGGCGGGACATCGCGGCCCATGGTGGCGCGGCGGCGAGCCTCAGCAAGAACTGGCGCGCGACGCCCGCGATGGTGGAGGCCTGCAACGCGATCCTGAATCTTGGCGATCCATCGCCGCTGCTCATCGAGCCGGAGGACCCGGTGGCCGCGTTCACAGAATCGGATCTGGAACCGGTGGAGCCCTGCGAAGAACCGCCCGTCTGGGAGCTTCCGCTTCCCGCTGTGATCGCGCTTCCGGTGCCCTTCCGCAAGAAGAAAGAGGATGCAGAGCCTGCCTCCGCCGAGGCGTTGGCCGGCGCGTTGCTGGGCCTGCGCGCCGCCGCGCCCCGCTTCCGGCGCCGAGGCGAGGCGGAGGGGCGCCCGCTCACCTACGCCGATGTCTTCGTCCTCGTGCGCCAGCGCGGAGAGGCTGACCGCATCGCCGAGGTGTTCCGCGAGCGGGGCGTCCCCTTCGTGCAACACAAGGCGCGAGGTCTCTACGAGGGCGAAGCGGCCGAAGACTTGCTGGCGCTCTTCCACGCGCTGACAGATCCCCGCGATGGATCGCGCCGCATGCGGGCCTTCCTCACGCCGTTCTTCGGGTTGAGCCTGAAGAAGGCCGAAGGCGCCCGGGAGCTGGATGAAGGCCACCCGCTGATGCAGCGGCTCCAGGAATGGGCGCGGCTGGGAGCCGAGGGCCGCATGGCCGCGCTCTTCGACCGCATCCTCAGCGCCAGCGGCGCGGTGGCGCGGCTGCTGGCGGAGGAGAGCGGGCAGCGGCGCGTGGCGGACCTGCTTCATCTTGTGGAGCTGCTCCAGCAGGCGGCGGGGCCGGGCGATGGTCCGGCGGAACACGCGCGCCGCCTCGTTCGGTGGGCGCGGGACGAGGACCGGCCCGCGGGCGAGGATGAGGACGCGCGGCGTCTGGAGCAGGAGGGCGACGCCGTGCGCATCCTCACGCTGCACGCGGCGAAGGGCCTGGAAGCGCCGGTGGTGGCGCTCTTCGGCGGATTGGGCGAGGGCGGCGGTTCCATTCGCACGCCGCTGCGCCGCTTCCATCGCGAGGTGGGCGGCGGCTGGATCCGCCGCGTATGGCTTGGGAAACACGCGCCCATGGTCGTGGATCGCGCCGCGCACGCGGAGGCCGCAGCGGAGGAACGGCGCCTCCTCTATGTGGGCCTCACCCGCGCCCAGGGCCTGCTGCTGCTGCCGGTGCACGGCGCGCCGGAGGGTGATGAGAAACCGCATCTCTCCAGCGCCATCGGCACGGACGGCGTGCCCAAGGGCCCTTACGGCCACATCCAGCGGCGCCTCCTCGCGCTGAGGGACACCGCGCCGTCCTGGCTCCACTGGGGACCGCTGCATCCGTCTTCCACCGCAGCGGCACCGCAGGCGGGGGCCTCCTCCCCGCTCGTCATCGAACCGTTTCCATTTGAAGGCATGTGCCGTGGCGCTTGGCCACCGCGCACGGAATCCTTCACGAGCCTCCACCGGCGCGCGGAGGCTGCGCGGGCTGTGGACGAACAGGATCCTGAGCCCGATCGCGTCGCGCGCGCGGACGGCCTGCCCGGCGGCGCGGCCACAGGTGTGGCCCTGCACGCGATGCTGGAGGGCATGGCGGCGGAGACCTTCGATCCCGATTTCCGCCGATGGTGGAAGGAGGAACGCCGCGCCTGGGCGGAACAACGATGCCGCGCCGCGGGGCTGGATCCGGTTTGGGCCGAGGCCGCGGCGCGGCTCGCCCATGCGGGCTTCAACCAGCCGCTGGCCCTGCCCGGCGTAAGCCCTGTCGCGCTTTGCGCGGTGGAGCCTTCGCGTCTCCTCCGCGAGCTGGACTTCCTCGCGGAGGCGGCAGGCGGCCGCCTCACGGGCGCGCTGGACGCGCTCTTCGAGCACGAGGGCCGGGTCTTCATCCTGGATTGGAAGAGCAACCGGCTGCCGGGCTACGGGGCCGCGGAGGTGGCGGCCTGCGTGGCGGAGGACTACGCGCTCCAGGTGAAGATCTACACGCTGGCCGTGCTGCGCGTGATGGGCATCGGCAACGAAGCGGATTACGAAGCTCGATTCGGTGGCGCGGTCTATGTCTTCCTGCGCGGGTTGCCGGAGGGCGGACAGTGGGCGGAGCGGCCTGCCTGGCGCGACATCCTCGCCTGGCAGGCGGAGCTGCGGGAATTGTTGGAGGCGGGCTATGCCTGAATCCTTCGCGCTTCCGGCCTCCTGGGCCGCGGTGCTGGCCGCGCAGGGGCAGGGCCTGGATCTCGCCTGGGAGCCAAGCGAATTGGCGAAGCTCGCTGGCGAGGGCGCTGCCGCGGAGCGGCTCTTCCACGCCGCGCTCCAGGTGCGGCTGGCGGAAACGCTGGGCCACACGCGCCTGGCGACGGAAGGACCGGCTGCACCCGCGTGGCTGGGCGCGCTGGGTCCTCTTCCCGCCGGTTTGAAGGTGGAGCCTGGCCTCGCGGGCTTCGTGGGCGGGCCGGATGAGATCACGCCGCTGGTCGAGGGCGAAGGCTGGATCGCCACGGGCCGTAGTGTGGAGCTGGAGCGGCGCTTCGCGGCGGCCATCCTCGCGCGGTTGAGTGATGTGGGAGCTGTTGATGTCCCTGACGCGCTGCTGGATGCGCCCATCGAACTCAACAGCGAACAGCGAAGCGCCGTGCGTCTCGCCGCGCGGTCCCGCCTCGCTGTCGTCACCGGCGGTCCGGGCACGGGCAAGACCTCCATCGTCGCCGCGCTGCTCCGCGTCTTCGCGGGCGCGGCCATCGCCCTCACGGCGCCCACGGGCAAGGCCGCGCAGCGCATGGGGCTAGCGGTGCCGGGGCTCGAACCGCTCACGCTCCATCGCCTGTTGGGATGGCGGTCGCGGCGGGGCGATTGGCGCCATCACGCGGGGCATCCGCTCGCCGCCGACCTGGTCATCGTGGATGAGGCCAGCATGGTGGACCAGGAGTTGATGGCGCGGCTGCTGGACGCGCTCAAGCCGGAAGCGCGCCTCGTGCTGCTGGGCGACGCGGACCAGTTGCCCAGCGTGGGCAGCGGGGCCGTGCTGCGGGATCTCGTGGGGGCGCTGCCTGCCGTCGTCGCGCGGCTGGAGAAGAGCTACCGGATGGACGCTTCCGATCAGGCGGGACGCGCCATCCTCAGCTACGCGAAGCAGGTGCGCGGAGGCATCGCGGAGGAGACGGGCCTGCCAGTCCGCCTCTCAGTCGAGGCGATGGCCGGGCAAGGCGTGGAACTGCTGAGGCCGGACGCGCTGCCGGAGCTGGTGAAGGCCTGGCGCGCGCGCATCACGGCGTTAGAAGGCTATGAGGCGCTCGTGCGCATCGAGCACGCTTGCGACGCAACGGGGTTTGAGCCCGCGTCCACCGCCGCTATGCAGGCGTTGATGGATCACCACGGCCGGTTCCGGCTTCTGGCCCTCTTGCAAGAGGGCCCCTCGCTCACGGGCGCGGCGGATCTCAACGCCGCGTTGCACACCCTGGCCTGGCCCCTCAACGGGCGTGGCCTCCAGCGCGATCTCCCCTTCTACTCGGGCGAGCCCGTGATGATGGTGCGCAACGACTATGGCCGCGGCCTCTTCAACGGGGACCAGGGGCTCGTGGTGAAGGTGCGGCGCGAGGGCGCGGGCCGCCGCGAAGTGGTGTTCTGGAAGGAGGGCCGCCCCGTGGCCTTCTCCCTAGGATCTCTGATGCCCGACCTCACGCTCGCCTACGCGCTCACGGTCCACAAAGCCCAGGGTTCTGAGTTCGATGCCGTGGCGGTGGTCCTGCCCTCCGCTGATCATCCGCTGCTGACGCGCCAGAACCTCTACACGGCCCTCACCCGCGCTCGCAAGCACGCGCTCATCGTGGGCGACCCCGCGCTGCCGCCCCTGGCCTCGCGCAAGGAAGAGCGGCGCGTCACGGGCTTGGTGGAGCTGTTGACTCAGAGCAGATCGAGGTAGCGCACCGCTCCCGCCGCCGCGCCGCCTGCGGGGATCCAGGCGCAGGCGTCCGCGCGGGCGAGGGTGACGAGGTCGCCGCTGCTGCGGCTGGGCAGCGGGCTCAGGCGGTCCCCTTCGCGGCGGCAGGGGTGCAGCAGCGGCCGCTCGCCTTTGTTGGCGACGGCTTCCGTCAACTGTCCGCGGCGCCAGAGCTCGGGAACTTCTGTTCCCTGGAGCCGCGCCAGCACTATGGGCAGGAAGATGCGCGCGTTGAGGTAGGCGCCCTGCGGGTTGCCGGGCAGGCCCAGCACCACCGTGCGGCCCAGGATGGCCGCCAGCATGGGCTTGCCAGGCTTGAGGTTCAGCCTGTGGAAGAGGATGTTGGCGCCCAGCTCCCGCAGCGCGACGGGCATCAGGTCCTTCTCGCCCATGGAGACACCGCCGGAGGTGATGAGCACCGAGAGGCCCGTGAGGTCCGAGAGCCGTTCGTTGAGCGCGCCCTTCACATCCGGCAGGGGAGGCAGGCGCAGCGCCCAGGCGCCGAGGTTGTGGGTCAGCGCCGCCAGCATGGGGCCGTTGGAATCGCGGATCTGCCAGGACGCCGGATCGCCGCTCAGCTCATCGCCGGTGCTGGCGATGCCCACGCGGATGCGCTTGGGCGGCGGCACGGGCAGGCCCGTCCAGGCGCGCAGGCCCACGCGGGCGGCGGTGAGGGGGCGACCCTCGGGAAGCAGTTCATCGCCGAGTTTCGCGTGGCTACCGCGGCGGCGGATGTTGGCACCTGCTTTAGGCGCCTCGGAGGGCACCAGCCCGTTCACCACTTCGCGGAGCAACTCCACGGGCACGACACAGTCGGCGCCCTCCGGAATCGCGGCACCTGTCATGATGCGGACCGCTTCGTCCGTGCCCACCTGGAACGCGGCAGGATCATCGCCCGCGAAGAGCGTTCCGATGACCGAGCGCGGCGAACCGCCATCCGCGCTGCGCATGGCCGCGCCATCCATGGCCGCGATATCGAGGGCTGGGTCATCGCGATCCGCCCTCAGCTCCTCCCAGCTCGGGCCTGGAATGGCGGCGGCCAGGCGGGCGATGGCCTCGTCCAGGTCCAGCAAGCCGTTCTCGTCGCAGGCAGCCATGCGCCAAGGCTAGCAGCTAGTTGACGCCGCCCATGAGCTTCTTGATGCGGGGCGTCAGCGCGATGAGCACGATGGCCATGACCGTCGTGATGCAGAAGAGGCCGCCGAAGAGCGCAGAAGGCTTCACGCTCTGGCTGATAGATCCTGCGAGCCCAGCCAGCATGTTGCCCGCCCCGATGGCGAAGAAGAAGACGCCCATCATCAGGCCCGCGTAACGGGCAGGCGCCAGCTTGGACACGGTGCTGAGACCGACAGGGGAGAGGCAGAGTTCGCCGATGGTGTGCAGGCAGTACACCGCGACCAGCCACCAGGGAGAGATCTTCAGCGCGGGATTGGCCTGGAAGGCGAGGCTCGGCAACACGAGGATCAGCATCCCGGCACCCACGAAGAAGAGTCCCGCAGTGAATTTGGCGGGGCTTGAGGGCTCCCGGTGCCGCAGCGCCACCCATAGCCAAGCGAACATCGGCGCCAGGATCAGCAGCCAGATGGAGTTCACGGATTGGAACCAGGAGGATGGGAAAGTCCAGCCGAGAATGGAGCAACGGGTGTGCTCATCCGCGAACAATGTGAGGGTGGTGCCCGCCTGCTCGAAGACGAAAAAGAAGGTCATGATGAACACGACGAGGATCACCACCACCCACATGCGGTTCTTTTCATCGTGAGTGAGGGGGGGGAGCGCTTCGTGGGTCTCTGCTCTCCGCCCCGATGGTTTGAGGCCCGCGTCACCGAGGATCTTATGCTGAAGGAGGTACTGGCAGAGTCCGGCGAGCATGGCCAGGCCCGCGGCTCCGAAGGCCCAGCGCCAGCCGTTGGGAGAAGTCAGGCCCATGTGAGACAGCGCACTGACGAACTTGGGGTCCTGAGCCATGAACCCGAGGAACAGAGGCGCCACGAGCGCGCCGATGTTGATGCCCATGTAGTAGATGGAGAACCCGGCGTCCTGCTTGGGGTCGTTCTCGCCGTAGAGCAGGCCGACCAGCGAAGTGCAATTGGTCTTGAGCAGGCCCGTCCCAAAGCAGATGGCCGCAAGTCCGGCATAGAAGAGCGAGTTCGGCCCGGAAGCCAGGCCGAACTCGCCGAGCGTAATGAGCACCCCGCCG
Source organism: Holophagaceae bacterium (assembly GCA_035687325.1). Lineage (GTDB taxonomy): Bacteria > Acidobacteriota > Holophagae > Holophagales > Holophagaceae > JAFDVN01. Next base: position 10,042 of record DASRXV010000008.1, on the reverse strand, counting down.
ATAATCACCGCTTTGCGGAAGCCGGTGAAACGGTCAGCAACCCATCCGCCCGGCACGCTGAACGCGTAGACCAGGAAGGTGTACCACCCGTAAATGATGCCTGCCTTGGGCACGGAGAAACCGAGGCCTCCTTGCGCGGCGGGCAGCGTCATGTAGAGCATCAACAGTGCTCGCATCCCGTAATAGCTGAAGCGTTCCCACATCTCGGTGAAGAAGAGCGGCCGGAGGCCTTTGGGGTGGTCACGCAGCGCGAAGAGCCCGTACCCGACGGCAACGAGCCAGATGAGCACAGGCACGATCAACGGGGTGAACGCTCGCCAGCCGAAGGCGTCCACCTGCAAGGCCATCACGGGAAGATTCATGGGTATTCCTGGAAAAGCTCAGTATGAACGATCCGGGGCCCTTCCGGGCCCCGTGAATGCTAGAGGTTCTCGCGGATGAAGTCCCAGCGGGCGCGGTAGATGGACCAGACCTGCATGGGCTTGCCGAAGGCGCTGCCGTGGTCGGAGCCGGGGAAGAGCTGGAGCTGGTAGTCCTTGCCCGCGTTCTGCAGGGCCTGGATGAGCTGGATGGTGTTCGCGGGGTGGACATTGTCGTCGCTGGTGCCATGCATGATGAGCATCTTCCCGTGCAGATCTTTGGCGGCGAGATCCACGGAGCTGGCCTTGTAGCCCTCGGGGTTCGCCTGGGGCGTGTCCATGAAGCGCTCGGTGTAGATGCTGTCATAGAGGTGCCAGTCAGTGACGGGCGCGCCCACGATGCCGAGCTTGTAGGCCGTGGAGTGCGTGAGGCTGTAGCTGGTCATGAAGCCGCCGTAGCTCCAGCCCTCCATGCAGACCCGGGAGAGGTCCGCGTAACCCTGGTCGCCCAGCCATTTCAGGCCATCGAGGTGGTCCTGCAGCTCCTGGGCGCCGAGGTTCTTGTAGATGCCGTAGGCGGAGGCGATGCCCTTGGCTGACGCGCTGCGGTTGTCGCAGACCCACACGAGGTAGCCCTGCTGGGCCAGGAACTGGAACCAGGGCATCTCGCGGCTCCAGGCGTTGGACACCTGGGGCGCGGCGGGTCCGCCGTAGAGGTGCTCGAAGACCGGGTACTTCTTGTGCGGGTCGAAGCCCACGGGGAGCACCAGTATCGTCTCCATGGGGAAGCCGTCCCGCGTCTTCACGGTCTGGAACTTGATCTCGCCCAGCTTCTGCGCTTTCCAAGCGGCGGTGGGCGGGTTGTCGTCGATGACACGGACCGTCTGGCCATCGGCATCCAGCAGGCTCATCTGCGGCGGGGTGTGGATGTCGCTCCAGGTGTCGAGGAAGTAGCGGAACTTGGGGTCGAAGCTCACGCGGTGGGAGCCGGCGCGGCCTGTGAGCAGCGTCATCTTCGTGTTGGGCGTGGCGCCGAGATCCGCGCGATAGGCGTCCACACTGATGGGGCTGCGAGCGTCCGCCGTGAAGTAGATGTGTTTGGCCTTGGCATCCACGCCGATCAGGCTCTTCACATCCCAGTCGCCGCTGGTCACCGCGCCCATCAGCTTGCCGTCCTGGTCGTAGCGGTAGATGTGGTGCCGGCCCGTGCGGTCCGACTGCCAGAGGAAGCCGCCATCCGGCAGGTATTCGGGCATGTCCGTGTGCTCGGTGTCCACCCAGGCCTTTGTCTGCTCATGGATGAGCACCTTGGAGCCCGCACCCTCGTAGGCCCGCAGGTCCAGCCAGGTTTGCACGCGGTTCATCCAGGCGGCCGTGAGCGCACCCTTGGGGCTCCAGTCCACGCGGACGATGAGCGTCTCCGCGCCGATGTAAGGATCGTCCGTCCAGGTGGTGTGGCCGTTCAGATCCACGACGCCCAGCCGCGCGATGGGGTTCGGGTCGCCGGACTTGGGATAGCGGGCCGGCGAGAGCTTCTGCTCGAAGGCGCGATCATCCACCAGCGTGTAGACCGGCACCTTGGTCTCGTCGAGGCTCAGGTAGGCGAGCTTGCTGGAATCCGGCGCCCACCAGAAGGCTTTGAAATCGCCGCGGCCGTAGACCTCCTCCTGGTAGACCCAGTCGAGGCGGCCGTTGAGGTGTGTCTCGTCGCCGCCTGTGGTGAGGCGCGTCTCCTTCGCGTCAGCGGTCGCCACCACATAGAGGTCGCTGCCGCGGAGGAAGGCCACCTTGGTGCCATCGGGGCTGAAGGTGGGCTCGATCTCCTCGCCCGGGGCATTCGTGAGGCGCTTGGCTTGCACCTTGGCGAGATCCACCATGTAGAGGTCATCGGCCACGCTGAGGACGAAGGCCGAGCGCGGCGTGTTCCAGCGGAACTGGCCGGAGCCGAGAGCCGCCAAGGCCTCCTTCTCGTCCGCGCCGGCTGCCACCAGGGCGCCCTTGAGCCTGTCCGCATCGAAGAGGGGCGTCTTCGCCCAGGTCTTCGGGTCCACTTTGAGGAAGGCCACGCCGTTCTTGCCGCGCTCCGCGGCGATGAGCGAGCCGTCGGAGGCCCAGCTCAGGCGCGCCTTGGGGAAGCCGATGTACTCCACCTTGTGCGCCGGGTTGAACATCGAGTCGATGGACAACGGGGCCACGGCCTCCTGCGCGTAGATGGCGGAAACGGAGCCGCAGACCAAGGCGGTCAGGAGCAGGGCACGATGCATGGAGCCTCCCAAGGGTGCTCCTGTATATCGCGAAACGAGGCTTTGTCGAAGGCCGATTCTGGAGCCGGTTTTTACCGGCCGCTCAGTGCGGCAGCCGCTCCCTTGTGAGATTGCGTGAACCTGTGGCCGTGACGACGAGGTTGTCCTCGATGCGGATCCCTCCGAAGGGCGTCAGCTCATCGATGAGCTTCCAATCGAAGGCGCTGGCGGCGCCGTTCGTGCGCAGGGGCTTCAGCAGCATGGGGATGAAGTAGAGGCCGGGCTCCACGGTGAAGACCTGGCCTTCTTCGATGACGCGGGTGGTGCGGAGGAAAGGATGCTCGGGCGGGGGCGCGGCGTATTCCCCATCGGGGCCCACTTGTTTGCCGGCCACATCGTGGACCTGGATGCCAAGGTGGTGGCCCAGGCCATGGGGGAAGAAGGCCCGGGACCAGCCCTTCTCCACGGCCTCCTCGGGCGCGGCCTTCAGGATGCCGCTCTCCCTGAGTAGCTCCGCCACGCGGTGGTGGGCGCTCTGGTGGAAGTCGCCGTAATGGAGGCCGGGCTTCACGGCGGCGCAGAGCCCCAGTTGAAGTTTCTCCATGCCCTGGATGAGGGCCGCGAAACGCTCATCACAGTGGGGCGCGGCGTGGGTGCGCGTGATGTCCGAGCCGTAGCCATGGTGCTTGGCGCCCGCGTCCAGCAGCAGCGTGGCGCCTTTGCGCACATGGGGCCGCTTGCCTTCGTAGTGGAGGATGGCGCCCTTCTCGTTGAGGCCCACGATGGTGCCGTAGGGCAAGTCCGAGTCCACGGCCCCCACGGCCCGCACGAAGGCCTGGTGGATCTCCAGCTCAGACGCGCCCGAGAGGAAGGCCTCCTTCGCGGCCTTGTGGCCGAGGGCGCCCAGGCGCGTGGCCTCTTCCAGGCACGCGATCTCGTAGGGCGTCTTGGTGCTGCGAAGCCAATCGAGGTGCTTGGTGAGCTTGTCGGGATTCACGCTGAGACCCGCGGCTTCCGCGCGGTCCGTCTCGCTGCCGATGTAAGCCCCGCCGGGCAGGGCGCCCACGGCTTCCCAAACCGCGTCGAGGCTGCCCGCCTCCACGAGGTCGAAGCCCCCGGCCCAGAAGGGCGTGCCGCCCCAGGCCTCGCTCAGGGGCGCCTGCTCGTACCAGAAGTCCTCCGGCGCATAGCGCACGAGGAGGGGCTTCTTCCCGGTCCGGGCCACGACCACATGGTGCGGGCCCGCCATGGGGCACCAGTGGGTGAAGTGGGGCACCGCGTGGAAGGGCGCGTCCTGGTCATCCGCGAAGTAGGTATGAGAGGCGCCGCTACTGATGACGAGGGCCGAGAAGCCCGTCCGCGCGAGCGATTCCTCAGCGTCCGACTGGCGCCGGGCGAGGTGGTCGCGGAAGAGCTGGGCGTAATCGGGCATGAGAGTCACCACCTCAGACGAAAAAAATACCACGCGGAGGGCAGCGGAGCCGCTACCCCTCAGAGGAACTTCAATTCCTTCGCCTCCGGCGCGAAGCCGTGGCGGACGGCCTTCTCGTAGAAGAGGGCGAGGCTCTGGCGTTCGGCCTCGCCCAGGGTGTGATTGAGGTTCTCCGTGAGGTATTCCACCAGCTCCAGCTTGGTCCAGCCGATGCTGCGACGGGCCTCGTCCACGATCTGGTTGAGGGCGTCGCGGCCCATCTCGTAGCTCTGGTGGAAGAAGGGCGCGACCCCGCCCGGGACCGGGATCTCGGGCGCGTCATCGCGCACGCACCAGAGCGCGAAGACGAAAGGCAGGCCCGTCCAGGCGTGCCACTCCTCGGCGAGATCCAGGACGAAGAGGCCCTCCTTGCGGGCGCGCATGGCGCCGTCGCCGATCATGAGCGCCGCGTCGTGGCTGGCCAGCATGGCGGCGAGGTCGGGGGCCATGTCTGTCACGGAGGGATTCGCGCCGTAGCGCTCCCGCAGGAGCAGCTGGCCCAGCACCACAGAGGTGCGCGAGCTGGTGTCCAGCGCCAGACTCTTGATTTCCTGAGGCGGCACTTTAGAGAGGATGACGACGCTCCGCACCCGCTTGGGCGAGGAGATGCAGAGCCCCGGAACGATCTTCAGGCCCGGGATGCGCAGGTATTCTATGGAGCTGATGAGTCCCGCGTCCACCTCGCCCTCCCGCAGGCGGTCCGCGCAGACGCTCGGGTGGTGGAACTTGAGATGGAAGTGTTCCCAGCCCAGCCCATGCTTGAATCCGTGGTTCAACGGCGCCGCGTTCAAGTAGTCGATGATGCTGAGGCGGAAGGGACGCGCGGCCATGCGCCCAGTGTAGCCTTGAAGCCGGGGAACCCATGTCCGCCCTGCCTCCGCTGCCACCGCTCCACCGCATCCCGTCGCCTGTCGGCGTGCTGGGCGGGGCCTTTGACGGGCAGGGGAAGCTGACGCAGCTCTGGCGGCTCCGAGAGGGGCGAGGTGAATGGCCGCCGGAACCAGAGGGCCCCGAGCCCAAGGCCCTGGGCTTCCTCAAGCGCCAGCTCGCCTCCTATTTCGCGGGCACCCTTCGCGACTTCAACATCCCCATGGAAGCGGAAGGCACGGAGTTCCAGATGCGGGTCTGGAAGGAGCTCCAGCGCATCCCCTACGGGAAGGCCATCAGCTACATGGAGCTGGCCCGCCGCCTGGGGGATGAGAAGTGCATCCGCGCCGCGGCGCGCGCCAACGGCGCGAACCCCATCTCCATCCTCATTCCCTGCCACCGCGTCATCGGCAGCGACGGAAGCCTCACAGGCTATGGCGGGGGCCTGGACATGAAGGAGCACCTCCTCCAGCTCGAAGGCGTCATACCGAAGCCGGATGGCGTGCAGCCGGGGCTCTTTGAATGAAGCCAACAACTCTTGATGATGGTGAGTTCGAAGTCCTGGAACGCGTCATGCGCGACGCGCTGCGCGAGCCCCGGGCCTTTCGTGTCGTGGGCGATTTCGCGAAGGCCATGCACATGACGCCCCGTCAGGCGGAGGCCCTGTTCCAACGCCACGCCCAGCAGACAGCGGGGGCCTTTCTCGAGGGCGCCGGCGTGGCGGCGGTTTGCAGGCGCATGGCGGATGGCGGCGTGGGGCCGGACATGGGCTTGGCCGCGGGTTTCAAGCGCCGCACGGGCCTCAACCCTGATGGATACGCGGCGATGCTGAAAGGCAGCTGGTTCGGCCTGCGTCTGCCTCATGGCTATCGCATCGAAGATCTGCTGGCCTATCAGGGGCGCGATACCCAGAGCGTGTCCGAACGCGTGGAGGACAGGACGCTGCGCAAGGCCTTCCTGCTGGAGGGGCGCGCCGTCGTGCTGCAGCTCCGGTTCACGGACGGCAGCATCGAAGTGTCACTGGATCCGCCTGTGCCGCCAGGTCCGAACGCGATGGCCCAGGTCCATCGCATGGCGCGGCGGCTGCTGGGGCTGGATCAGGATCCGGCCGCTCTGGAAGCTGAACCTTCGCGCGCGCGCCTTGTGGCCGGGCGCAAGGGCCTGCGCGTGCCACTGAGCCTGGATCCCTTCGAGGCGCTGGTCTGGGCCATCCTGGGCCAGCAGGTGAACCTCGCCTTCGCCTACGCGCTGCGCCGCGACATCATCCGCGCCTGGGGGGTGCCCGCGCCCGGAGGACTCATCGCGCATCCCCCGCCGGAGGCTCTCGCCGCGCTCGAGCCGGAAGCACTGCTGCCGTTGCGTCTTTCACGCCGCAAGGCCGAATACCTCGTGCTGGCCGCGCAGCGCGTGGCGGACGGAACCCTGGATCTCGATGGTTTCCTCACCGCCACCTCCGCCGAGCGCGCACTGCTGGCACTGCGGGGATGCGGTCCCTGGACGGCGGCCTACACGCTCATGCGCGGCCTCGGTTTTCCCGACTGCGTGCCCGTGGGCGATGCGGGCCTCACGCTGGCGCTGCAGCGGTTCTTCGCGCTGGAATCACGGCCCGGGCCCAGGGAGACGCTGGATCTCATGGCCGCCTTCGCCCCCCATCGCAGCCTCGCCACCTATCACCTGTGGACTAGCCTCAAAGGTGTGCCAGCGTAAGCAGAGCGACGGCTTCGATATGCGGGGTCAAGGGGAAGAGGTCCAGCGCGGCGATATGCTCTACGCGCCAAGCTGCTTCGAGGCGTTTCAGGTCGCGGCAGAAGGCGGCGCCGTCGCAACCCACCAGCACCATGCGGCCTGCGCCCCCCGTGAGGAGTTTTGAGACCGCCTCGGGCGCGAGGCCGGTGCGGGGCGGGTCGAGGAGGATGACATCGCCTTCCTCGCCAAGATGCTCCGGCAGCCAGGCGCCCACATCGGCCACAGCGCAGTCGGCGTCCAGCTTCAGGTCGGCGAGGTTCAACCGGGCCGCAGCGACGGCGGCCTCGCCGCTCTCCACGAGCACGAAGCGCCGGAAGCGGCCCCGCAGCAGGGCGCTGAAAAGCCCCACGCCGCCGTAGAGATCGTAGAGCGTGTCGCCGCGCACATCCCACGCTTCGAGCGCAGCGCTGAATGCGGTCGTGGCCCAAGCGGGGCTCACCTGGAAGAAGCCCCCTGCGGGCTGCCGCAGTGAAGCGCCAGCAAGCTGATGGATCACCGGCGCATCGTCCGCATGCCAGCCTCCAGCCTGAAACCTCCAGCCTCCGGCCTCACAACTCGCCCGCACTTCTCCCGCAGGTGTCCCGGTCGCCAGCTCCCAGCGACCGGGCCGCGAGGGCAGGACGCCAGAGGCCAGCGCGGCGCGTAGGGGCTCGATGGCCGCCGATAGCGCTTCCTCCGCCACGGGACACGCTTCGATGGGAACGATGTCGTGGCTGCGGCGGCGGTGGAAGCCCAACGAGCGACCGTCCCAATGGAGCTGGATGCGCGCGCGTTTCGCGGGCGACGGCGCGGGATGCCATGTGAATTCTTCGCGCCCCAGTTGGCGGCGGAAGAGGTCGGCCACCATCTGCCGCTTGAGCTCCGAAGCCTCGGCGCCCGCGCCCCACAAGGAGCAACCGCCGCAGGTCCGGGCCACGGGACAGGCGGGCGGGACGCGGCGCGGATCCTCCGTGATCCATGAGCGGACATCGCCTTCCGCGTGGCCGGATTTCCAGCGCAAGTCCGCTTCCACTTCCTCACCGGGGAAGAGGGCCAAGGGCGCCTCCAACAGGATGACGCGGCCGTCCTCGGCCCGCGCCAAACCCCGGCCGCCCCAGGCCAGGCGCTCGATGGTCCCGCGCCAGGGCACCGTCTCCGTTGACGCCTTCCGGTATGCTGGTCCCCGATTCCTCCCAGCGGAGTTTCCCTTGCGTCTCACCGTCTCGGCTCCTTCCGAGCACCGTAGCAGCCTCGAAGCCTGCCTGCGGAGCGACTTGGCGGGGCAGGTGGACTGGAGTGTGGAGGGTGACGCGGATGTGGTCATTGGCACGCCCGGCCGTGGTCGGCTGGCGGGCTGCGCGGCCTGGCCCGGCCCCGAGGCCGCGGCAGCGCTGGTGGCGGCGGGCTGGGAGCGGCGCCTGGACCAGCAGGACATGGAACGGCTGAACCAGGTGGGCCGCGCGCTGGCCTCCGAGCAGAACCTGGACCGGCTGCTGGACCTCATCCTCAGCTCCGCGCGGGAGCTGCTGGATGCTGAAGCCGGCAGCCTCTATCTCGTGGATGAGCAGAACGGCAAGCGGGAGCTGGTCTTCGCGCACACGCAGAACGCCAAGGTGAGCCTGCCCTACCACCAGTTCCGCATGCCCATCAGCAAGGGAACGCTGGCGGGCTTCGCGGCGGTCACAGGTGAGAGCCTCAACCTGGAGGATGTCTACAAGCTGCCGGAGGACGCGCCCTACCACTTCAGCGACGCCTTCGACAGGCAGGCCCGCTACCGCACGGTCTCCATGCTCGTGGTGCCCATGAAGGACGCCCAGGGCGGCACGCTGGGCGTGCTCCAGCTCATCAACCGCGTCATGCGGACACCGGAGGGCGAGGCCGTCCTGCCCTTCCTCGCCAGCCATCAGGCCATGGCGGAGAGTCTGGCGGGGCAGGCCGGTGTCGCCGTGAAGAACGCCAAGCTGAGAGCGGAAATCGAGGAGCTGTTCGAAGGCTTCGTGAACGCCTCGGTGACTGCCATCGAGTCCCGGGACCCTGTCACATCCGGCCATTCGGGCCGCGTGGCGGATCTCACCGTGGGCTTGGCGGAGGCCGTCAACCGCGCGCCCAACGGCGTCTATGCGAGCCTCCGTTTCAGCGACCACCAGATGCGGGAGATCCGCTATGCGAGCCTTCTCCACGATTTCGGGAAAGTGGGCGTGCGCGAGCAGGTGCTGGTGAAGGCGAAGAAGCTGGAGCCGGGGAAGCTCGAGATCGTCCTTCAGCGTCTGCGCCAGCGGTCGCTGGAGGAGGCGCTGGCCATGCTGGCCCAGGCTTGGAAGGGCGGCGAAGCTTATGATCCTGCGGCTTGGGAATCCCGTGTCCGGGACCGTGAAACGGAGGCTGCACGGCTCATCGCCCTCATCCGCCAGAGCAACGAGCCAACGGTGCTGGACCAGGAGGTTGCCAAGGGCCTCGGCCTTGTGGCGGATCTGGACTTCACTCACTGGAGCGGCGCGAAGCAGCCGGTGCTGGAGGAACCCGATCTCGCCGTGCTCCGCATCCGCCGCGGCAGCCTCTCCGAATCTGAGCGGATGGAGATCGAGAGCCATGTGACCCACACCTTCCGCTTCCTCAGCCAGATCCCGTGGACTGGCGATCTCCAAGGCGTTCCGGAGATCGCCTACGCCCACCACGAGCGGATGACGGGCACGGGGTATCCCCGCAAACTGGGCGGTGACGCCATTCCCGTCCAGAGCCGCGCCATGGCCATCGCGGATGTGTTCGACGCGCTCACGGCCCGCGACCGCCCCTACAAGGGCGCCGTGCCCCTGGAGAAGAGCCTCGACATCCTGGGCGAGGAGGCCAAGCATGGCCACCTGGACCAGCCCCTGCTGGACCTCTTCATCGAGGCCAAGGTCTTCGAGCGGACCTCAGGCAAATGAAGGCCGGGTCTCCCGGGGGGCTGTGAGACAATGACGGATTCGGGAGAGCCCATGTCCGACGCCGAGCGCGCGCCGCGCACCCTCGATATCCAGGCCATCATGGCCCTGCTGCCCCACCGCTACCCCATCCTGCTGGTGGACCGGGTGCTCGATTACGAGCCCAGGCAGTGGATCCGCGGGCTCAAGAACATCACCTTCAACGAGCAGATCTTCCAGGGCCACTTCCCGAAGCGGCCAGTGTTCCCCGGCGTGATGATCGTGGAGGCCATGGCCCAGTGCGGCGGCTGCCTCGTCATGCAGGAGTTCGAGGATCTGTCGAAGAAGGTCATCTACTTCATGTCCATGGACGCCGTGAAATTCCGCAAGCCCGTGGTGCCCGGCGACCAGATGGTGATGGAGGTCAAGATCCTCAGCTTCAAGGGCCGCATCTGCAAGCTGCGGGGCGAGGCTTTC
>DASRXV010000007.1:0-5375 GCA_035687325.1 Holophagaceae bacterium | reverse complement strand
CAGGTTTGACGGGCTTAAAATTTTCTTGACTATTTTTGTCTGAATTGAAATCCTATTGAAGTAGCGGATCTTTGCCAGTTCCAGCAGCGCGATATCGAGAAAGGTGGAGGGACGGGCCCTGTGAAACCTTGGCAACCTGCGGAAACGCAAGGTGCCAACTCCCGCCGAAGTCACATTCGGAAAGATGCCGAGATGCCAACTGGCTGATCGCACACGGATCGCGTGGAACGACAAGGACTCCCCTCCAGGAGCCCACCATGCACACCTTCACCGCGATCCCCAATCTCCACACCATGCAGGCTTCCGCCTGTTGTTGCCGCCGTATGCGCCTTCCCGCCGCGTGCCCGCCACCAACAGCCAGGAGTCTCCATGCCCCGCCTCGATGAATCCGCATCCCTCCATCAACCCGCGTTCGTCAGCCTCATCGGCGCGGGGCCGGGCCATCCCGACCTCCTGACGCTGCGGGGCCTCCGCGCCCTCGAGCAAGCGGATGTCGTCCTCTACGACGCGCTGCTGGACCCTGGCTTCCAGGCCGTGTTCAAGCCTGGCGCGCTGGCGATCGCCGCGGGCAAGCGCTGCGGCGGGCTGGGCACCACGCAGGCCGAGATCCACGACCTGCTGCTGGAGCACGCCTGGGCCGGGCGGCGAGTGGCTCGGCTCAAGGGGGGCGATCCGCTTCTCTTCGGGCGCGGCGGCGAGGAGGCCCAGTTTCTTGAAACCGCCGGCATCCCTTTCGAGCTCATTCCCGGCGTGAGCGCGCTTCAGGGCGCGGCGGCGGCGGCCGGTATCCCGCTCACGCACCGCGGCGTCTCCCGCGAGATCCGCGTGCTGGAAGGCCATCACCTGCTGCAATCCGGCACCGACTGGCCGGAGCTGGCGCGATCCAAGGCGACGCTGGCCATCTTCATGGGCACGCGCACGCTCAAAGCCGTCGCGCGGCATCTGCTCGAGCACGGCGCCGACCCCGCGCTGCCCGTGGCCCTCGTGGAGTGCGCCTCCTGGCCCGGCCAGCGCGCGACGATCTCCTCGCTGCGTCTCGCGGCGGATGGCCATCTGTGTCCGCTCACGGAAGGGCCCGGCCTCGTCTTCATGGGCGCCGCCATCGCCGCGCGCGTCCATCCCCTCCAACCTCCTTCCTCCTTGGTCCAGACCTATGACTTTATTGCCGCTCTTCCTCGACCTCGCAGCGAGGCCGGTGCTCCTGGTGGGGGGCGGCAGCGTCGCGTGGGCTAAGCTCGCGGCGCTGAAGGAGGCGGGCGCGGACCTGCGGATCGTGGCCACGCGGTTCAGCACCGCCTTCCGCTGGGAGGCGCGGGGCATCCGGCTCCAGGAGCGGCCCTTCGCGCCCTCCGATCTGGAAGGCGCCCGCCTCGTCATCGCCGCCACCAACGATCCCACTGTCAACGCCGCCATCGCCTCCGAAGCCCGCGCCCGCGGCATCTGGGTCAACGCTGTGGACGATCCCCTCGCTTGCGACGCCTTCTTCGCCTCGACCCTTCGCCGTGGCCCCGTGACGCTCGCCATCTCGACCGACGGCGCCTTCCCGGGCCTCAGCCGCAGCCTCCGCCTCGCGCTCGAATCGCTGCTTCCCGACGAAGGCCCGCTTCACGACCTCACGGCGCTTCGCGCGCGATTGCGCCAACGCCTTCCCGATCCCGCCGCCCGCGCCCGCGCATTGCGCGCGCTCCTCCACGACTTCGAAACCCGCTACTTCGCCCTCCCCGGAGACGACCATGACCGCTCCTCTTGAAAGCCCCGCCGAAGCCCTCAAACGCGGCTCGCGCCACCTGCGCGGCACCCTCGCGGAAGAGCTCGCGTCGCCGGAGCACGGCTTTTCGGCAGATGCCCAGGCGCTGCTGAAGCCCCACGGCTTCTACCAGCAGAAGGACCGCGACCGGAAAGGCGATCCATCGAACCCGCCCGTGCTCATGGTGCGAGGACGCATTCCGGGTGGCCGTCTCAGCGCCGCGCAGTACCTCGTGTGGGACGGGCTCGCGGGCCGCTACGGCGACAACACGCTGCGCCTCACGACGCGGCAGAGCATCGAGCTTCACGGCATACTGAAAGGGGACGCCAAAGCGGCGTTGAAGGGTCTGCACGCCGCGCTCCTCTCCGCCAAGGGCGCCTGCGGCGATGTAGTGCGCAATGTGACGCAGGCTCCCAATCCCTGGAACCGGCTGGATCTCGCGCAGCTGGACGCCGTGGCGGAGTCGCTCGCGCGGCATTTCGAGGCCCGCTCCAACGCCTACGCGGAAATCTGGCTGGACGGCGAGCGCGTGGACGCGGATAAGGAATCCGAACCCCTCCTGGGAGACACCTACCTGCCCCGCAAGTTCAAGATCGCCATCACGGCCGCGGGCGAGAACCTGCTGGACCTCTACACCAACGACCTCGGCTTCGCGGCCACCTACGCGGAAGACGGCCGCGTCGCCGGCTTCTTCGTCTTCGCGGGCGGCGGCATGGGCATGACCCACAACGACCCCACCACCTTCCCGCGCCTTGCGGATCTGCTGGGCTGGATCCCCGCGGACCAGCTGCTGCCCGTGGCGGAGGCCGTCGTCACCACGCAACGCGATCACGGCAACCGCGCCGACCGCAAGCGGGCGCGGCTCAAGTACCTCATCGCCTCCAAGGGATTGTCCTGGTTCGTCGGTGAGGTCGAGAAGCGCTGGGGTGGAGCATTCGAGGCGCGCGGCCTTCCGCCATGGAGCACAAGCCCCGTGCTGGGCTGGATCGCGCGGGGCGATGGCACCTGGGCCCTGGGCTTCCATGTGGAGTCGGGGCGCGTGGCGGACCGGGCGGGCCATCCGCTGCGTTCGGCGCTGCGAGATCTGGTCGAGGGTTTCGAGCTGCCCGTGCTCATCACGCCGGACCAGGACCTCATCCTCCTGGACATCCTGGACGATGACCGCGCGGACATCGAGGACATCCTCATCGCGCGAGGCATCGACCCCGCGAGTCCCTCCAAGCTCCACGACCGGGCCCTGGCTTGCCCCGCGCTGCCCTTCTGCGGCCTCGCCATCACGGAGGCGGAGCGGGTACTGCCGGAGGTGCTGACCCATCTCGAAGCTGCGCTCGCGCGCCACGGCCTCTCGCAGCGCGCGCCCGTCTTCCGCATGACCGGCTGCGCCAACGGCTGCGCGCGGCCCTATAGCGCGGAGCTGGCCCTGGCCGGGCAGGCGCCGGGCCGTTACGCGCTCTACGCGGGCGGTTCCGAAGAAGGCGACCGCCTGGCCTTCGAGGTCGCGCAGAAGATCGCGCTCGCCGATCTGCCGGATGTCTTCGACCGGCTCGTGTCCGCCTGGCGCAAGGCGGGCGACGCGAATTTCGGCGACTTCGCGGCGCGTGCGGGCGCGCAAGTTCTGCGGACGGAGCTCGACCAGAAGGTCGCGCAGTGAGCACGCCGGAGCTCATCTTCCTCGCCATCGCGGCCCTGGCCGCGGGCACCATCAACGGCTTGCTGGGTTACGGCTTCTCCAGCCTCATGGTCCCCACGGGCCTGTTGCTGACGCCCGTTCGCCTGCTGAACCCCGCCCTCGTGCTCATCGAACTGCCCCTCAACACCGGCGCGGCTCTCATCCACCGCCGCCGCATTCCCGGTCTCTGGCGGGAGTTGCGCCCCTTCGCGCTGGCGCTGCTGCCGGGCATCGCGCTGGGCGCCCTGATCCTGCTGGGCCTCCCGGCCCCGCTCCTGAAGCTTGTCTGCTACGGATTGCTCTTGCCCCTGGTGCTCCTCCAGATCTTCGCGCGGCCGCCCGCGCCGCGCCCCGCAGAATTCCGGGCGCGGACGGGATTCGGATTCGCCACGGGCCTCTTCTACGGCCTCACCACCATTTCCGGTCCCACGCTGGCTCTCTACGCGCACCGCCGCGGCTACGCCAAGGACGACGCCCGCGCGGCGCTCAGCATCCTGCGGGCGATGGAGAGCCTCATCGCCTTCATCTTCTTCACGTCCCTGGGTCTCTTCACCGCCCAAGGACTCCGGCTCGCGCTGACCCTGCTTCCGGCCGCACTGATGGGGTTGTGGGCGGGCCATACGCTCGCCACCCGCGTGGAGGACGGCAGGTTCCGGCGCCTGGCGTTGCACTTCAACCTGCTGGCCGTGGCCGTGGGCCTGGTCCGGGCCTTGGGGGCCGCATGACACGCTTCAACGCGTTTGAAGTGGACGCCCTCAACGCGAAGTTCGCGCACGCAGGCGCCGAGGCCATTCTCGATTTCGCGCTGGACGCTTTCGGCGCCTCGCTGGCGTTCGCCTGCAGCCTGGGCCTGGAGGATGTCGCGCTGATCGAGATGATCAGCCGCCGTGCCGCGAAGCCGCGCGTCTTCTTCCTCGACACGGGGCGCCTTCACCCGGAGACCTACGATACCCTCGCGCGGCTCCGGGAGCGCTATGGCATCGCCATCGAGATCTACTTCCCGGAGGCTTCCGCCGTGGAGGCCTTCGTGAACGCGCACGGCCCCAACGCCTTTTACGGCAGCCTCGACCTGCGGAAGGCTTGCTGCGCCATCCGCAAGGTGGAGCCGCTCAAGCGCGCGCTGAAGGGCGCGGGCGCGTGGATCACGGGGCTGCGCCAGGAGCAGGGCGCCACGCGCGGGAGCCTCGGCCCCTTCGAATTGGACTGGGCCAACGGAGGCCTCCTCAAGGTGAACCCGCTCATCACCTGGAGCCTGGGCCAAGTGCGGGACCACATCCGCGCGCATGAGGTTCCCTATAACCCGCTCCACGACCATGGGTTCCCCAGCCTCGGTTGCGCGCCCTGCACACGCGCCATCAAGCCCGGTGAGGACATCCGCGCGGGCCGCTGGTGGTGGGAACAGCCCGAACACAAGGAATGCGGCCTGCACGCTGGCCAGTTGACGAAGGATCTGCCATGACCGCGCTCGCAACGCCGACCCTCACCCACCTCGACCTGCTGGAGGCCGAGGCCATCCATATCATCCGCGAGGCGGTCGCCCAGTGCGCGCGTCCAGCGCTGCTCTTCTCAGGCGGCAAGGACAGCGCCGTGGTGCTGCGCCTGGCGCTGAAGGCCTTCGCCCCTTCGCCGTTGCCCTTTCCGCTGCTGCACATTGATACCGGCCACAACTACGAAGAGGTGCTCGCCTTCCGAGACCGCCGCGCGGAGGAAGCGGGCGCGCGGCTCGTGGTCGGTCATGTCGAAGACGCCATCCGCGACGGCCGCATCGTGCTCCGCGACGCTCTGGAGCCTCGCAACCGGCACCAGAGCGTGGCCCTGCTGGACGCCGTCCGCGCCCACGGCTTCGACGCGCTCTTCGGCGGCGCGCGCCGGGATGAGGAGAAGGCCCGCGCGAAGGAACGCATCTTCTCCTTCCGCGACGAGAGCGGGCGCTGGGATCCCCGCGGCCAGCGGCCCGAG
>DASRXV010000006.1:0-16376 GCA_035687325.1 Holophagaceae bacterium | reverse complement strand
TGTCACCGTCAAGGACGGCTACGCCCGCAACTTCCTCCTGCCCCAGAAGAAGGCCCTGCCCGTCACCCAGGGCAACCGGCGCCAGATCGAGCTGGAGAAGGAGCGCGTGCAGAAGCTGCGCGCCGCGGAGCACGCCCAGGCTCTGGAGCTGAAGGCCAAGCTGGACGAGCTCGTCCTCAAGGCCGTGAAGAAGGTTGGCGACAACGGCCACCTCTTCGGTTCCGTCACCAACGCCGAAGTGGCCGATCTCCTCCGCCAGAAGGGCTTCGTCGTGGACAAGCAGGCCGTCAGCCTGCCCCACATCAAGGATCTGGGCGCCTACACCGTGCATGTGAAGCTCTACAGCGGCGTGGCTTCCGATGTGAAGCTCGAGGTCGTCTCCGAGGCGGCGAAGGCCGAATAAGCCTCTCCCCGCGACATGGAAGGCGCCCCTTCGGGGGCGCTTTTCATTTGGGGGCCAAATAATTCTGGCCTTTCCTCGCCTTTTGAGGCATGTTGGAGGGTGGTCTGCCGGTGCGCGGCGGCCATCAGGAGCTTATTGACATGGCTAAGACCACCAAGCCCGCCACCATCGGCCTCATGGAGCTGTCCGCCCGTCTCGCGGACCGCCACGACCTCTCGAAGGCCCGGGCCAAGGCGATCCTGGATGATCTGCGGGACCATGTGGTGGAGACGCTCCTGGAGGGCCAGCGCGTGAACCTCTTCGGCCTCGGCACCTTCGAGGTGCGCGACACCAAGGCCAAGATGGGCCGCAACCCCAAGACCGGCGAGAGCATCGCCATCCCCGCGGGCCGCAAGGTCGTCTTCAAAGTGGCGAAGGGCCTCAAGGACCAGATGTAGACCTGCGCTCCCGGGAAAGGCCGCCTCTGGGCGGCCTATTTGTCGGTGCTTGCGAACCTTTCAGGCTCTGCCTGCGTTAATGATCTTCAGGCGCCCATTTAGGACGCTTGAAAGGTCGGATGGAGCTTCCCACCCTGTTGGATCTGGTCCGTGGTGGCGACGAGCTGGCCTGGGAGGCCTTTGTCCGCCGCTTCCAGTCGCGAGTCTTCGGGTTGGCCTACCACTACACGGCCCAGGCTGAGGATGCCCGCGACCTGGCCCAGGAAGTCTTCATCCGGATCTATCAGAGCCTTTCTTCGGTTCCTGATGAAGATGGCTGCCTGCCCTGGATCATCCGCGTCGCCCGCAACGCCTGCATTGACCACCTGAGGCGGCGGAAGGCCCGCCCGCCGCTGTGGGACCTGCCCGCGGACGAGATGTTCGACCTGCGGTCCTCGGATCAAAACCCTGAAGAAGCCCATCTTGAAGCCGTCCGGAAGACCATGGTGCATCGCGCGTTGCAGGAGCTCAGCGACCTCAACCGGGAGATCATCCTGCTCAAGGAGATCCAGGGACTGAAGGTGGAGGAGATCGCCGCGATCCTGGATGTTCCGGTGGGGACGGTGAAGTCCCGTTCCAACCGCGCGCGGCTGGAACTGGCCCAGAAACTGACCGCCGCGGGAATGGGAGGCCGATGATGGACGAGTCCTTCGTGAATCCCGAAGCCCTGACCCAGGCCATCCTGGCGCGCACCTCGGGCTCGCCCTGCCAGCGCCTTCGTGCACTGGCCTGCGACTTTGTGGACGGCGAGCTGGATGGCGCGCAGGAGGACCTGGTGCGCGGCCACGCGGAGCACTGCGCCGCCTGCGCCGCGCTGGTGAAGGCTTTGGCGGAAAGCAAGGCGGTGTTGCCTGCGCTGGCTGAAGTGGATCCCGGTCCGTGGTTCATGCAGCGGGTGCTGCGGAGCACCTCCATGCGTGCCGTCGAACCCGGCTTCGATGCGCGCGCGGCCTGGCGCAAACTCATGCACCGCCCCCGCATCGCGTTGGAGGCGGCCTATCTGGGCGCAGTGGCGGGGATGATGGGCATGTACGCTCCCGTGCCCTGGCGCAGCCTGGAGCTTCCCGCCCTGGTCCAGACAGTGCCTCTCAAAGCTCCCGCGCAGCGAGTGATGGGGCAGGTGATCCAGGCTGAACAGCGCACCAGCGCGTCGCTGCGCCGGGTCTTTCTGCCCCGCGTGGAAGCGTCCCCTTCGGCCAACCTCTGGCAGCGGGTCTCAGCCAGGGTGCGCAGCTGGCTGCAACGGCTCGAGAAAGTCTTGAAGCCTTCGAATGCGGCGAACCCTTGAGCGCCGCCCTGCGTCTTTCTCTCAGGCACATGAACCTGCGAACCGCCTTTTGAACTGGAGTCTTCCATGACCTCTCCCCAAGATCTCGAGCAGAACCCGGAACAGACTCCGAGGCCTGCGTCTTACTTTCCGCCGCCCGGAGCCCGGACGGACTACTACCGCGATCCGCGCTTCAAATCACCCTTGTTGGCGGGCTTTCTATCCCTCATGCCCGGCGTGGGCCAGGTCTTCCTGGGCTATACCCGGTTGGGATTCGTCCATGGGGTGACGGCCGCGACGCTGATCTGCCTCATGTCCACGAACAGGCTTGGCCCCTTGGAGCCGCTGGTGGGCGTCTTCGTGGCCTTCTTCTGGCTCTACAACCTGGTGGACGCCTACCGCCGCGCCACGCTCCTGAATGAGGCCATCACCCGGATGGAGACCCCCCAGCAGCTGTCCGATGGTTTCGATTCTGTGTCCTCCGAGGCGCGGATCGCCGCGGGCGGGATCCTCATCGTGGCGGGCACCCTCGCGCTGCTCAATCTGCGCTTCGGCATCTCCATGGAATGGCTGGAACGCTGGTGGCCCGCGGGGCTCGTGCTGATGGGCCTCTACCTGGTGCTGCGCGCGGTCAAGGACCGGATCTCGCAGGCGAATTCCGCGCAGGGCTGATTCCACACGAACACAGGTTTTGAAGGCTTGAACCCCTGATTGCGATCAGGACGGCCAAGCTCTGCCCATCCGCAGGTCCGCTTCCCTCCAACCCCATCGCGGTCTCCGCGCCGCCCAGGAGTCCCATGTCTGCTCGCAGCTTCCTCCCCCTGCTTCTCACTCCCGCCCTCGTCGCTCAGGCGCCACCCTCCGCGCCCATCGATGCCGCCGGTCGCAAGGCAGCTCTTGAAACCCTCAGCCAGAAATTGAAGGCCAACTATGTCTTCCCCGAAGTCGCGGTGAAGCTCGCCGCGGCCATCCAAGCCAAGGCGGTCAAGGGCGGCTACGATGGCGCCACCACGACCACGGCCTTCGCTGAAGCTCTCGGCATGGATCTCCGCGAGCTGGGGAACGATCGCCATTTCCGGGTCATCGCCGATCCCCACTTCAAGGACGACGATGGCGGGGACAAGCTCCCCACGAAGGAGGAGCTCGCCCAGGGCCACCAGGAAGCTGCCAGCAACGCCTTCGGCATCGAGAAGCTGGACCGCCTGCCGGGGAATGTGGGGTATGTGGAGATCCGCGGTTTCGGCCCCCCGGAGTTCGTCGGCGCTGCCTATGGTGCGGCCGTTTCCCTGCTCGCCGGGAGCGACGCGGTCATCATCGACCTGCGCCGGAACACCGGCGGCGCGCCCGAAAGCGTGGCCTTTCTGATGAGCCACTTCTTCCCGGAAGGCGACAACCGCCATCTCAACGACATCTACGACCGCCCCTCGAACAGCACCCAGCAGTTCTGGACGGATCCTTCCGTGGGTCCGCGCTTCACGGGGCCGGTGTATGTGCTCACCTCGCGCCGCACCTTCTCCGGCGGTGAAGAGTGCGCCTACGACTTCCAGACCCAGAAGCGCGGAATCCTCGTGGGCGAGACCACCGGCGGTGGCGCCAATCCCGTCAGCCCCATGTCGCTGGGTCAGGGGCTCGTCCTGTTCAACCCCACGGGTCGCGGCATCAACCCCGTCACGAAGACCAACTGGGAGCATGTGGGCGTGAAGCCCGATCTGGCTGTGCCCGCTGCGGACGCGCTGAAGACGGCCCATGCCGCGGCGCTCAAGGTCATCATCCAGAACGCCAAGGACCCCGACGACCGCCAGCAGCTCGAAGCCCTGCTAGGCCGGGTCGAAAAGGGGGAGCCCGAGAAGCCCAACTACGCCCCGCGCCACTGAAAGGCGGACCGCAGGAGGGCCGGGGGCTGGGGCGGCAAACCTCCAGCCTCCGGCCTCCGGTCTCCAGCCTAGAATGGAGGGTCCCGGAGCCCCCATGTCCCTCGGCATCTACAAAGTCCCCACGCCCGTGAACGAGCCGGTGAAGGGCTACGCGCCCGGATCGCCCGAGCGCGCCAGCCTGAAGTCCATGCTGAAGGTGCTTTCGGACCAGAAGCTCGACATCCCCTGCGTCATCAACGGGCACGAGGTCCACACGGGCAAGACGGCCCAGGCCGTGATGCCGCACAACCACCGCCATGTGCTGGCGGACTTCCACCAGGGCGGCGAGCCTGAGGTGAAGCAGGCCATCCACGCCGCCATGCACGCGCGCAAGGAGTGGTCGGCGCTGCCCTGGGAGGCCCGCGTGGCGGTCTTCCTCAAGGCCGCGGACCTGCTGGCGGGCCCCTACCGGGACGCCCTCAACGCCGCCACCATGCTGGGTCAGAGCAAGACCTGCCACCAGGCGGAGATCGACAGCGCGGCCGAGCTCATCGACTTCTTCCGCTTCAACGCGCACTACTACGAGCAGCTCATGCGTGAGCAGCCCCAGAGCGGCCCCGGCATGTGGAACCGCATGGAGCACCGCGCGCTGGAAGGCTTCGTGTTCGCCGTGACGCCCTTCAACTTCACGAGCATCGCCGGCAACCTGCCCACGGCGCCCGCCCTCTGCGGCAACTCGGTGGTGTGGAAGCCCGCCTCCACAGCCGTCTACAGCGCGCACTTCATCATGCGGATCCTGAAAGCGGCGGGCCTGCCCGACGGCGTCATCAACCTGGTCTACGGCTCGGGCCGCGCCATCGGCGATCCCGTGCTGGCGGACAGCCACCTGGCGGGCATCCATTTCACCGGATCCACGAGCGTCTTCCACGGCATGTGGCGCACGGTAGGCAACAACATCGACAAGTACAAGAGCTACCCGCGCCTCGTGGGCGAGACGGGCGGCAAGGATTTCATCCTGGCCCATCCCTCCGCCGACGCGGGCGCGCTGGTGACGGCCCTCGTGCGCGGGGCTTTCGAGTACCAGGGGCAGAAGTGCTCGGCCGCCTCCCGCGCCTACATCCCCAGCAACCTCTGGCCCAAGGTGAAGGACGCGCTCATCGCTCAAGTCGAGGGCCTCACCATGGGCGATGTGGCGGACTTCAAGAACTTCATGGGCGCCGTCATCGACAAGGCCAGCTTCGACACCCAGAAGGGCGCCATCGTGGCCGCCAAGGCCTCTAGCGACGCGAAGGTGATCGCGGGCGGCCAGTGCGACGACAAGGAGGGCTACTTCGTGCGGCCCACCGTCATCGAGGCCATGACCCCCGGCTACCAGACCATGTGCGAGGAGCTGTTCGGCCCCGTGCTATCCCTGCATGTCTACGACGAGACCAAGTGGACGGAAACCCTCCACATCGTGGACCGCACAAGCCCTTACGCGCTCACGGGCGCCATCTTCTCCCAGGACCGCTACGCCATCCAGCAGGCTTTCGAGACCCTGCGCTACGCCGCCGGCAACTTCTACATCAACGACAAGCCCACGGGCGCGGTGGTGGGCCAGCAGCCCTTCGGCGGAGCGCGGGCGTCGGGCACCAACGACAAGGCGGGTTCCATCCTCAACCTGCTGCGGTGGATCAGCCCCCGGGCCATCAAGGAGACCTTCGTGCCGCCCACCGACTACCGCTATCCGTTCATGGCGGAGTGATTCCGGTCACGCGGCCGGACTGAGACCCTTGCATCCGAGGCTCCCATGAAAATCAGCAACGAGACGCCCCTCTTCCCACTGCGCAAGGGCAAACACAGCCGCCAGGCCCATGTGGATCTGCCCGAAGGCACCTTCGAGGAGGAGCATGGCCGCCAGGGCTTCTACGGCAAGGTGAGCCACCTCTACCGGCTCCACCCGCCCACGGACTGGACGCGCATCGAAGGCCCCCTCAAGCCCCACAGCTACGACTTGAACAAGCTCTTTGGCGGCGAGTCCAGCGAAGCGCTCCGCGCCTCCATGTTCGGCTCCACCGAGCCGGCCTTCTCCCCCATCTGCTTCCTCCACAACGACGATGTGGCGATGCACTTCGTCTCACCGTCCACGATGGATTTCTTCTACCGCAACACGGACGGGGATGATGTCTACTACATCCACGCGGGTTCGGGTCGCCTGGAAACGGACTTCGGCATCCTCGATTATGCGAAGGGCGACTACCTCGTCATCCCTCGGGGCACCACTTACCGCTTCCTGCCGGGCGCGGGCGAGCAGCGCTATCTTCTCATCGAGGCCCACAGCGAGGTGACCATCCCCGACCGCGGCGCGTTGGGCCCCAACGCGCTCTTCGATCCCGCCATGATCGACACTCCGGAAATCCCGCCCTACGACGAGGGTAAAGGCCGGGAATGGGCCGTCCACATCAAGCGCGAGAACCAGATCACCAAGGTCTTCTATCCCTTCCACCCGCTGGACGCCATCGGGTGGAAGGGGGATCTCACGGTGTGGCGCATCAATGTGAAGGACATCCGCCCCGTGGTGAGCGCGCGCTACCACCTGCCGCCCAGCATCCACACCACCTTCCTCATGAAGAACGCGGTCATCTGCTCCTTCCTGCCGCGGCCTTTCGAGGAGGATGAGAACGCCATGCGCGTGCCCTTCTACCACCGCAACATCGACTACGATGAGGTCCTCTTCTACTCGGACGGCCACTTCTTCTCCAGAGACGGCATCGGCGCGGGCATGGTCACCTGGCATCCCACGGGCATCCATCACGGGCCCCACCCCAAGGCCATCCCTCTCAGCCGCCAGAAGGACCGCACGGACGAAGTCGCGGTCATGGTGGACACGGCGCGCTACCTCAAGGCCACGCCGGCCGCGGGGCTCGTGGAGAACCAGAACTACTGGGCCAGCTGGAAGTGAGCGCTCCGGCGTTCCTCGATCCCGTGACGACGGACGCGAAGCACTTCGAGCGCTTCCTCCATTGGATGGACCAGCACGGCTGGAGCGTCATCGAGCACCTCGCCACGGTGCTCGTCGTCTGCGTCCTCTTCCTGTGGGCGGTGAAGCTCGTCACGCGCATCATTCGCCGCGCCGTGGATGACGGCGGAGCGACGATCGACGCGGAGCGCCGCGCCGAGACGCTGGGCGCCGTGCTCATGAACGCCGCCTGGGTCCTGGTGGTCGTGTTCTTCCTGCTCATGGCGATGGGGGAGCTGGGCGTCAACATCGCCCCACTGCTGGCAGGCGCGGGCATCGCTGGCCTCGCCATCGGCTTCGGGGGCCAGGCGCTGGTGAAGGATGTCATCACGGGCTTCTTCATGCTGCTGGAGAACCAGTACGGCGTGGGTGACATCATCAGCGTGGACGACAAGCACACGGGCAAGGTGGAGAAGATGACCTTGCGCATCACGGTGCTCCGCGACTCCGAGGGAGGCGTCCACTTCATCCCCAACGGCACCATCACGCGCGTGGTGGTGCTGTCCAAGTCCTATGCGAAGGCTCTCGTGGACATCGGCGTGAGTTACGACGGGGATGTGGACCAGGCCATGGCCGAACTGCGCGCCATCGGCGTGGAGCTGGCCAGGGACTGGCCCGATCGCGTGATGGAGCCCACCGAGGTCCAGGGCCTGCAGGCCCTCGGCGACAGCGCCGTGACGATCCGCACCCTCACGAAGACCGCCCCCGGCAAGCAGTGGGAAGTGGCCCGCGAGCTGCGCCGCCGCGTCTTCAACAGCTTCAAGGAAAAGGGGATCGAGATTCCCTTCCCGCAGCTGGTGGTGCATCAGAAGGACGGGAAGACCTAAGTCTTCAGCCGCAGCCCCACCAAGCGCCAGGCCTCGTCCAGATCCTCGCGCCGCAGCGCCAGATGGATGGCTTCTTCGATGGATTCCGGCGCATCCGGATCGTTCGCGCGGCGTTCCATGGCTTCCAGATCGGGGACCACCGCGCTGTTCGCGAGGCGCCCCAGATCATTGGCGGTGAGGAGATGGCTCTGCTTGAGCAGCTCCGGCAGGGCGTCCCAGCCGATGGGCTGGCCCGCGGGTTTGGCGACCTGGAAGAGGGCGTCGCCGTTGGCGCGGGCGTACCAGGCGCCGCCGCAACGGCCCACCTGGTCCAGCTTGCGCGGATCCGGCAGGCCGTCCGTGAGTACCTCCTCCTTCGCGTGGAAGCAGAGCACCTCGCCGAGGAGCATGATGCCGCTTCCGGGCTTGCCGCCGAGGTCGATGACCTGCTGGAGCTTGCACTCCATCTGGAAGGGGCTCTCGGCCACCAGGGCGGGCTTCACGAAGCGCGCGGGCGCCGGGGTGAAGCCGCTCTTGAGGAACTCGTCCACGCCCGCCGCGTATTCAGCGCTCGCCACATTCATCTGCTGCACCATGGCGTAGGACACAGTGGCGATGACGAACTCCTTCGTGGCCTCGGCGTTGAGGTAAGTGTGCTTGACGGTGCCGTCCCGTCCGCGCCGGTTAGGGCCGAAGGCCACCATGGGCGGGTTGGAGCCGAAGGCGTTGAAGAAGGAGAAGGGTGCGAGGTTGCGGCGGCCCTCCGCGTCCACCGTGCTCGCGAAGGCGATGGGCCGCGGCGACACCCCCCCCACCAGCCAAGCGTTGGTCTGGATGGGATCAAGGTCGGTGGCGAGGACGGTGCGCATGGTCAGTCCAACTTGCCCGCGTGGTCCATGCGGCGCGGACCCATGCTGACGAGGGTATCGGGCACCTGAGGCCCTGGCACTTCCACGATGCGGTTCACGAGGCGGCCCAGACCCGCGATCTCCATGACGACTTCGTCGCCCGCTTTGAGCCAGAGGTTATCCGTCACTTTGGAGCCGTTCAGCTCCAACAGGCAGCCCGTGCCCACGGTGCCGGAGCCGATGACCTCGCCGGGGTTCACCTGGATGCCGTAGGCCGTGCGCTGGAGGATCTGGGCGAAAGTCCAGTTCATGGTGTTGGCGTCGCCGCGGGAGAGCACCTGGCCGTTCACGGCGCAGGTCATGGGGGCGTTCAGCACCTCGCCTTCGACGGTCTTTTCGATGGGCAGCTCGTCCTTCGTGACAAGCCAGGGACCGAGGCTGGTCGCGAAGTCCTTGCCTTTGCAAGGGCCCAGGGAGAGCTTCATCTCCTCCATCTGCAAGTGGCGGGCGCTCCAGTCGTTCATGATCGTGTAGCCGAAGATGGCGGCGTCAGCCTCTTCGAGCGAGGGATTGGTGATGGCGCGACCCGTGACGATGGCCACTTCCAATTCATAATCCAGATGCGTAAGGTGGTGGCGCTGCACCTTCAGATCGCCAGGTCCCGTGACGGCTTGGTGGTTGGTGAAGTAGATGACGGGGAAGAGGTCGAACTCGGGAATCATCTCCAGCCCGCGGTTGCGGCGGGCCGTGGCCACATGCTGGCGGAAGGCGTAGCCGTCCCTCATGGAGACGGGTCGGGGCAGGGGCGCCAGGAGCGTCACCACGCCCTCGTCGATCACGGCAGCGGCTGGCGCGGCGGCCTCCGCGGCCCTCGCTTTCGGCATCAGCTCATCCTGACGGCTGATGAGGGTGAGCATGTTCACGGAGAGTGTGGCATCCGCGGCGGCGAAATCCAGGATGCGGCCGTCTTTGAGGACGCAGCCGATGCGTTCCCGGTCCTGGTGGCGGAAGGTGACGAGCTTCATGGGGCCTCCACCCTCAGTCTAAACGGACGGGGCCCGGCGTGAGCCGGGCCCCGTGGGTTAAGAGGACTGCTTACCAGCTGAAGCGGACGCCCAGCTGCAGCTCGCGGTTGTGGTCCGCGCTGGTGACGACCGGCGTGCCATAGCCCGGCGCCGCGAGCACATTCTGGATGTTCGTCTGGCTGTAGTGGTTGAACACATTGAAGACATCCAGCATCATTTCCATGCCGCCCTTCTTGCCGATGGGGAACTTGCGGGCGAGACGGACATCCATGTTGCTGTTGGAGGGCAGGGTCTCGGAGTTCCGGCCCACGCCCACGGGGCGGTCGGAGGGGGAGGCGCCGCCGTCGCCGTTGCCGAAGTTCGTGCCGCCCAGCGTGCCATAGTCGTTATCCACGCCCGTGTAGATCGTGTAGGGGCGGCCTGATGCGAAACGGCCGATGAAGGAGGCCGTCCAGTTGCGGAAGAAGGCGTTCTGCCAGTTCTTGCTGCTGAGGACGCCGCTGACGAGGAAGCGGTTCCGCTGGTCCTGGTTACTTGGGCCCCAGTTGGCGCTGGCGCCGGAATCGAAGGTGTTGATGGGCTCGTAGTCCGTCACCCAGTCCGTGTAGTTGTCCTCGGACTTGCTGTAGGTGTAGCTGAAGTTCAGGGCCACGGTGTCCCGCAGCTGCCACTGCATGCCGACCGTGCCCGCGCGGTACTTGCTCTCGCCGGTGCTGTCGTAGCGGATGACGGAGCTGTAGCGGGTGTCCGGGCGGCGGGTGGGGAGCTGGCCGGGCTGGCCGAAGGCGGGGTTGGGCACCAGCGCGTTCACATCATGGACAGTGAGGAAGTTGGAACCCTTGGCGTAGACGAAGTCCAGGGTGAACTTCAGGTTGGAGAGGGGTGCGAGCTCCATGCCCAGGTTGGACTGCTTGGTCTCGGGCATCTCGGAATGGCCGGGCAGCAGGATGGACTTGATGGCGTTAGGGGGAATCGACTGGTAGCGGCGGTTGGTATTGCCATTGAAGTTCGCCCAGGTCTTCCAGGGCGCCGTGGGATCGGAGGGATCCGCCTGGAGCACCTGGACGATGGTCTGCATGTCCGTGCCGTTGTTGAGGAAGACGGCACCGAAGGGGCCCAGCTGCGTACGGCCGGAGAAGACGCCGTAGCCGCCGTAGAAGCGAGTGATGTCCGTGGCCTGCAAGTTGAAGGAGAGGCGCGGGCTCACGCGGGAGCTGCTCCAGTCGTTGCTGTGGTTGAAGACATCTTTGGCGTAGTAGGGCCCACCGCCGGGCCCTGTCGCGCCCGTGCTGCCTGAGATGGGGTTAATGCTCCAGCTGGATAGCTGGTAGGTAGAGTTATAGGTCGCAAGAGTGTCGTAGTCGGCCACATCATGGAAAGCCGGGAGCTCTTCCTTGTCGTAGCGGAGGCCGAGGTTCAGGGAGAAGCGGTCTGTGATCTGCCAGTTGTCCTGGAGGAAGGCGCTGTAGTAGCTGGCCTTGATGTCGAGATAGTCCTTGCCGAAGCCCTGGATGAAAGCCACGGGCAGGCCCTGGCCACCGTAGGGGTTGGGCGCCTGCATGGCCTGGAGGGCCGAAGTGAAGGGGCCGAAGGCCTGGAAGCGGTAGACGCCCGCGAACTGGAGGGGCAGAGAGCCCGTCACATTCGTCCGCATGAGATCCACACCCGCCTTGAGGGTGTGCTTGCCGACGAACCAGGTGGCTGCGTCGAAGAGCTCCGTGTCCTTTTCCGTGCGGACCTGGGGCAGGAAGCGCTGGGTTCCAAAGGTCGCCTGGCCCGCCATGGTGATGGAGGGGCCGAGCGTGGGGTTCAGGCTTTCCAGGTCGTGATCGCGCTTGCTGCCCAGGATGCGGAAGTCGTTCACGAAGGATCCGCTGGGGGTCCAGAGGTTCGCGAGGCTGGCGGACTTGTCATGGATGTCGCGGGTGCCGCCCGCGGTGATGTCCGTGAGGCCGCCCCAGCCCAGCTGGCTGCCATTGGATTCCTGGGCCTGGTTGTAGCGAAAGGTCCAGTGGCTGGCGGCGCTGGCGTACCAGTCCAGCTTGATGAGGCCGGTGGTGTAGCTCTCGTTCCAGCTCTGGGCCCCTGGGGTGATGGTGTAGCCCGAAGCGGCGTTCACCGCCTGCGCGAAGGCGGGCGTGAAGTTCGAGATGTTCACATCATCCGTGTCGTAGCGCTCCACGCTCACAAGGTAGAAGAGCTTGTCTTTCACGATGGGGCCGCTCACCGTGGCGCCGAATTGGCGCTGCGTGAAGGGCGTCGCCTGCCCTGAGAGAGGGCGCTTCGCGTCCCACTTGCCGGAGCGGTAGAACATGAAGGCGTCGCCCGTGAAGTCGTTGCCGCCGCTCTTGGTGACGATGTTCAGCGCACCGCCCGCCGCGCGGCCGTATTCCGCGGAGAACCCGTTGGCCACCACCACGAACTCCTGGATGGCGTCCTGGCTGAAGGTGGTGCGGGTGGAGCCGACCGAGATGTCGTTGTTGTCGAGGCCGTCCACCATGATGTTGTTGGCGCGGGAGTTCTGGCCGAGGAAGGAGAGGCCCGAGCCCGTGGCCGCGCCGCCTTGGCTGGCGGGGCCATTGTCCTGGGCCACTAGCGGCGTCGTGAGGCTGAAGCTGGTGAAGTCGCGGCGGTTGATGGGCAGGTTCGTGATCTGGTTCGTGTCGATGGTGGTGGAGACTTGGGTGCGCGTGGGATCCACCACGCTGTTCTGGCCGATGACCTCCACCGTGGCGCTGGCCTCCAGCGCTTGCATGTCCACATTCAGGGCCTGGGTGGAGGCGAGGCGGACACCCACGCTGCTGATCTTCTTGGTGGAGAAGCCCGGCGCCTCGATGGTGAGCGTGTAGGCGCCCGGCGTGAGGAGGCGGAAGGCGAAGGCGCCGCTGCCGTCCGCCATCACGGCGCGGGTGAGACCCGTGGCGTCATCGGCGAGCGTCACCTTGGCCTGGGTGATGGCCTTGCCGCCGCCATCCCGGACGAGGCCTTTCAAGTCGCCCGTCGTCACGCCCGTGCTCTGCGCGGCGAGCGTCAGGGAAATGGCGGAACAGGCCGCCAGAGGTAGCAAGGATAGAAGGCGACGCGAGGCCATGCGAACTCCCGATTGAGGGCTTCAAACCTTTGGTAGAAGTGGCCTGAGCATAGGAAGAAAGCCAAGCAGTGGCAAGGTGATCCGCATGCCCGAGCTCCTACCCGGAGTCAGGCCAGCAGATCGCCGAGGACCGCCACTGCCTCGCGGATCCGCGCGGGCGGCGTGCTGAGGGGCGGCAGGAGGTAGAGGCAGTCGCCCATGGGCCGCACGAAGAGCCCGTGGTCCAGCGCGCGCCGCTGGAGCTCCATGCCGGTCCGGGCCGCGGCGGGATGGGGTTTTCCCGTGGCCGGGTCCACCATCTGGGCCGCCGCGATGACGCCTCGGACCCGGGCTTTGCGGATACCAGGCAGCGTGGCCAGATGTGCCCAGGCCTCCTTCAAAGTCGCGTGGATCTCCGCGGCCCGCGCCATGACGGGCTCCTCGTCGAAGAGCGCCAGGCTGGCGGAGGCCACGGCGCAGGCGATGGGGTTGGCGGTGAAGCTGTGGCCGTGGAGGAAGGCCCGGCCCTCCTCCCAGCGGCCCAGGAAGGACGCGTAGATCTCCTCCGTGGCCCAGGTGAGCGACAGGGGCAGGATGCCGCCCGTGAGGCCCTTTGAGAGGCACATGAGGTCCGGCGCGATGGCCGCCTGTTCGCACGCGAAGAAGGTGCCGGTGCGCCCGAAGCCCGTCATCACCTCGTCCGCGATGAGATAGACACCGTGTTCCGTGCAGGACGCGCGCAGCTCCGTGAGCAGCTCCGCGGGCCAGAAGCGCATGCCGCCGGCGCCCTGCACGAGGGGCTCGGCGATGAAGGCCGCGAGGCGCTGACCGTGCTCATCGAAGAAGGCGTGCAGATCCGCTTTGGCCGCTTCGAGCTTCGCGGGCCAATCCGCGCCTGCGCCCGCCAGATCGCAGCGGGGATCCTCGGGCACCTCCAGCCGCTCGCAGCGCAGCAGCAGCGGACGGAAGAGGCCCGTCATCCAGTTGTCCAGCTCGCCCACGCCCACGGCGCCCAGCGTGTCGCCGTGATAGCCGCCCCGCAGTGCGCCGAAGCGGTCGCGCCCCTTCTCGCCCCGCTGGAGCTGGGCCTGGAAGGCCATCTTGAGAGCCACCTCCACGGCCGTGGAGCCGTCATCGGAGAAGAAGGCGCGCGTGAGACCGGGCGGCATGCGCGGCGCGAGGCGGGCCAGCAGCTCCAGCGCGGGCTCGTGGGTGTATCCCGCGAACATCACATGGTCCAGCTTCGCGGCCTGGCGCTCGATCGCGGAGACGAGCTTCGGATGGCCGTGGCCATGGAGGTTCGTCCACCAGGAGCTGATGCCGTCCAGCACGCGGCGGCCATCGGCCAGCAATAGGTCGCATCCCTCCGCGCCGTGGATGGGCAGCGGCGGCCACTTCGCGAGCTCCGCTTCCTGCGTGAAGGGATGCCACGCGTGGGCGCGGTCCACCTTCAGGCGTTCGGTCCAGTCCTCGGGCAGGGGCGACGGCATTCCTTCAGTCTAGGAGATGCACGGGCATCGGCAGGAAACGGCGCAGGATCGCGGCGTTCCCTTCCGCTGCGCCATGGCTCGCGTCCGCGCCCGCGTTGACGATCACGGCGGCGACGCGCCAGCCCCGCAGCATGAGCGCCTCCGCGCTCAGCAGCGTGTGGTTCAACGTGCCCAGCCCGCCGCGGGCCACGAGGACGCAAGGGATGTTCATGTCCGAGGCCCAGGCGAGAAAGTGCTTACCCCCTGTCAACGGCACCATGAGCCCGCCCACGCCCTCCAGCAGCACGCGTCCCTCGGAGGGCCGCTGGCACCAGACGCGGACTTCGTCCAGGTTGATGCGCGCGCCTTCCTGTTCCGCCGCCGCCAGCGGTGACAACGGCGCGCGCAGGATCACGGCGCTCTCCACCGTGATGCCGGGACCACGCACGGCAGAGGCATCGCTGTCAGGATCATCGAGGTCCATCACGCCGGTCTGGAAAGGTTTGCGGTAGGCGACGGGGCCTTCTTCCGCCCAGGACCTCGCGATGGCCGCGCTCACGAAGGTCTTGCCCACGCCCGTGTCTGTGCCCAACACCCACAGCGGCGATGGCAGCTCCAACCAATTCACAGCAGCTCCTTGAGTGCGGCGATGAGGGCGTCCACATCCTCGTCCCGTTGATGGGCGCCGGTGGTGATGCGCAGGCGGGCCGAACCTTCGGGCACGGTGGGGGGGCGCACGGCGCGCACATCGAAACCTCGGTCCTGGAGGGACTCGGCGATGCGGATGGCCGTGGCGTCCTCGCCGACGATGACGGGGACGATGGCGGAAGGCTGATCAGCCTGGTCCAGGGCGGCGCGGAGCCGTGCCGCCCTCCGCAGCGCTTGCTCCCGCCGCCAGGGCTCCGTGCGGGCCAGCTTGAGGCCCTCCAGCGCCGCGCCCACGGCGGGCGGGGGCAGGGCGGTGCTGAAGATGAAGCCGCGGCAAGTGTTCACGAGGTGAGAGACGAGCGCGCGGTCGCCGCAGACGAAGGCCCCGGAGCTGCCCAGGGCCTTACCCAGCGTGCCCATGATGAGGTGCGGCGCGGCACCCTGGAGCGCGGACAGCCCCGCGCCTTCGGGTCCCAGCAGGCCGGTGGCGTGGGCCTCGTCCACCATGAGCAAGGCGCCATGCTGATCGCAGAGCGCGCGGAGGCCCGGGATGTCCGCGGCATCGCCGTCCATGCTGAAGATGCCGTCCGTCACCACCAGCGCGAGGGCATCCGCGGCGGCCGCGGCACGCCAGGCCTGGAGCCGGGTCGACAGGTCCGCCAGGTCCCTGTGGGCGAAGACGCCCACGGACGCGCCACCGGCTTTGGCCATGCGGCAGCCGTCCACGAGGGAGGCGTGGTTGAGGGCGTCCGAGAAGATGGCGTCGCCTTCCCTGGCCAGCGCCGGAAGGAGCGTGGCGTTGGCCTGAAATCCCGTGTTGAGGAGGAGGGCCGATTCCGCCCCTTTCCAGGCTGCCAGTTCGGACTCCAGCTGGTCGTGGAGGGGGCTCGTGCCCCGCAGAAGCCGGGCCGCCCCGGACCCGGCTCCGAACTTCCAGGCCGCCTGGGCCGAGGCCTCCGCCAACCGCGGGTCGCGGCGGAGGCCCAGGTAGTCGTTGGAGCAGAAGTCCAGCCCCTTGGGCTCATGGACGCGCCTGACGCGAGCCTTGGCGCGCCGGTCCTCGTCCAAGGCCGCCAGGCGGCGGGACCAACGGTCGGGGAGCGGGGCGATGGGCAAGGAACCTTCCTCCGGGCGGACGCAAACGGGTGGTAGGCGGATGGTAGGATCAAAACGGTCCTTCACGGGACCCGGGAGAGCTTATGGATTATCAACAGTCTTGGCAGGGGGCCCAGTCCGGGGCAGCCACCAGGCTCCAGTTCGTGCGCCAAGTCTACCTGTGGCTCATGGCCGGGTTCGGCGTGGCGCTGGCGGGCGCTTTGGGCGCCTTCCTGGCGCTGCCCTTCTGGGGTCCGCTGCTGCAGTCCTGGGGCCGGGCCTTCATGTTCGCCATCGTCATCGGCCAGTTCGGCGCCCTCTTCCTGGCGGGCCGCACGGCCCAGACGCGCCCTTTGAACATCTTCACCTACGGCCTTGCCACGGGGATCTCCGGCTTCATCGCGGGGATGCTCTCGCT
>DASRXV010000005.1:0-9131 GCA_035687325.1 Holophagaceae bacterium | reverse complement strand
AGCGCCGCACCGCCGGGGGTGATCTTCGCGGGTGGCCTCACGCACGCTTCCGGCGAGGCGAGGGCTTCGTGACATCCTCACCCTTGCCCAGCTCCTCCATGAAGGCGATGACGGTGATGTTGGCGATGGCCCGGAGCCGCTCGTCACTGAGGGGCACGGTGACACACGCGCTGTCCTCGAACTCGTAGGTGCAGGAGCCCCATGCACCGTTCTTCGGCTTGGGATAGGTGTCCACGCTGATGAGCCTCATCCGTTCCTCCGGTGCATGTCGGCGTTGGGACAGGTGGACCAATGCGGCTCCATGGTGCCCTCGTCGAGAGGAATGCTCTTGTCCTTCGGCGTCTTATACCAAGCGATCTCGGCGCCACAGCTCTTGCACTTCGCCCGGCCGCTGAACCTGTAGCCCTGTTCTTCCAGCTGGGCCTCAGTCTTCGGGAAAGGGGTTTTGGGTTTCGGCATCGTGGGCTCCTCAGTCCATGGCCAGCTTGAGATAGTCGGGATCGAACCGCCGCTTGATCTTCGGCAGCTCGACATGGGGAAGCGGGATCTTGAGCGCGTGGGCCACATCCTCGCCCAGGAGATACTTGTCGCCGTGCAGCCGGGCGTCCATCTGGATGGCCTTGAGGAAGGCTTCCTTCTGCTCCCGGCTCTTGAAGCTCACCGCGATCCAGAACTCCGAATCGGTGGCGAGCTGGGCCCGGAGCTTTTCCTTCTCCTGCCGCTCATGGAAGCCAGTGAGTTTCGCGCTCACCTCTTCGAGCACGGCGCCGGCCTCGGCCTCCAGACTCTTCTCGGGTTCCTTGGGCGCTTCCTTCTTCGTGGGCATCGCGGCCCGCTTGACCTCCAGCGGCTTCGCCGAGGTGGCGAGCTGGACTCGCTTGATGGGGATGCTCATAGGTGGCCCTCCAGGCGCAGGTGGTCAAGCTCCAGTAGCGGATACCACTTCAAGATTTTCTGGTAGTCCTCTGGCGCGTTTTCCTTGATGGGGATGGTGAAGCGGGCGTCGATGCCGTCGAAGCTCCGGCCGAACCACTTGTAGTCCACGGGCAGCTTCACCTTGGCGGCCAGCAGCTCGTCGAGAAGCCGCTTCTTCTTCCAGTCGTAGACCGGATAGAACTCCAGCGTTTTCGGCTTGTGGGCGCCGTGCTTCTTCACGCTGAGGTAGCGCACGATGGAGTCGGCCGCGCGGACGCCGATGGCGCTCCAGGTGGAATCGGGAAGGCCTAGGTCGTCCTTCATCGCGTCGGTGACATCCGAGGGCTTGTAGTTCGGCAGCTCCAGATCGTCGAGGATGGAGATACGGGTGGGAGGCTGGAAAAGCTCGGCCCTGAGATGCCGGTAGAGGCTGGGGTGCGGAACGCGGGTGATGTGGCAGCCGAAGAAGTCCTCGTAGTAGGTCAAAGCCTTCTCCACGAATGAGAGCCCCGGCACCAGCTCGAAATACACCGGATGGATCTCGCGGAAATACCGCCTCATCTGGAGCCAGCTGCCCACGGCATCCTTGCCGAGGCTGAAGCTCAACACCGCGCGGCCATCGCTCTGCCCGCTGATGTATTCGCACAGTTCTTCCCCGCAAGTGTAAGGCTGGGGTGTTGCCTCTGTTGCCATCCTGCCTCCTGGTAAAAAGGGCCAAGGCTGAAGGCCTGCCCTGGTCCATTATTACCAGGAGAAGAAAAGGTGTAAACTTGGAGAAAACAAAGGGCAAATGGCCCTAAGTGTTGATATAATTGGCTAAACTTTTTTTATTTTTCCCCTTCTTTCCCTCCACCTGGTGGTATCCTTAGATATGTCCAAGGGTCAAGGCTCCGGGACGGCGGGCAGGAGAAGCCCCAAGCTCTGATGAGAAGAGTGGAACGGAACGCGGGGCGACGATGGGCCGCTGCTGAACGGGAAGCCGGATAGGGGATGAAGTTGAGAGCAGCTCGCTCCAACCTGCGAAGGCGACACCGGCCACGGCCGATGAAGCTGGCCAGCAAGGAAGGGTCAAGACTCAACATGGTGCAAGGCTGGCCCATCCCTCAATCCACCAGAGCTGGATGGAACAAATCCGCCGGGTGTTTCAGGACGCCGCGGTGAAGCAAGGATGAGGGAGGACTGGTAGCCGACGAGTGGCGCCACGGGATTGAGCCGCGCAGAGAAGCGCAGGGCTCTCCAGTGTCGAGCCGTGATCGGGTGGGCCAGCTTCCGCGATTCCCTACTGTCCGATGAGCTGGGCGCTTCGGCGCCCGGCTCGTCGCTTAGATGTGAGGGGCTACGGCCCCTGACACCTGGGCGATCCCAGGAACGGAGACACCATGAAACCCTTTCACCTCCACTTCTGCCCGGCCTGCGAACGCTGGGATGTCTTCACCCGCAAGGATGCCGATGGCCAGCGTCTCTGCGCTGAGACCTTCGACGATGGCTCATTCTGCAAGGGTGTGATCGCCGAGACCAAGGCCTTCATCGCTTCCCGCAAGACTGTTGATCTTCTCGTCCGCATGCGCGGAGCCGAGCTGGAGCGTCGAGGCCCCTGGGCCGCGCTCGCCATGTAGTTCACCCGGCCGGGCGATCCCGGCCTTCTTGGGAGGCCCTATGCGGCCCTTTACCGGCAAGACGCTCACCCCCTACCAGAAGAAGTGGAACGCCCGCTTTCACGCCTGGAGCCACGGCGAGCCCATCCGCAAGCCCCATGTCTACTCCCTTCGGAAGTGCTGCATGGCCTTCGGGCACAAGGCCAGCGGCGAAGGGGACGCGAGCATCGTGGACTACTTCATCAATCTGGACCGTCAGCCGCGCCCCTTGGGCTTCAGGATCGGCAAGGAACAGGAGGAACAGGGGATCGCGTGGCTCCGCTCTCAGGATCTCTCCGCCCGCTGCAACATCATCCTCGCGGGCTTCACGCACTTCACGCTGACCGGCTATGTATTCAGCGGAGGCAACATCGTGACAGGCTACATGCCGCGCCGAGGAGTGCCTGTCTACCGAGTTCACGGCCGGAACGGATGGTTCGACTACAGCTACGAGCCCTGGGTCACGCGGGCCGCTTGGCAGGATGGCGATGGCATCGTCGTTCACTCCCTCACCCTGAGCCAGTCGGGCGTGGCCAAGCTCAAGCGCCGCGCGGACGCTCGGCTCGCGTCGAAGCTGGAGGTCTGACATGCGGACCCAATCGCTTCCCACGAAAGAACTGGCGCGGCACTTCGAGGCCATCAAGACGGTCTCATGCTCTGCCCGCTTCACCGCGATCCTGGATCACCTGCTGGGCTTCGAGGAACGGGCCCAGCCCGCCATCGCGGCCCTCTCCATCACCTCGGACGGCTGTGTGCTGGCACGGCGGGAAGGGGACTGCGGCTTCAACGATTTTATCGGCGAGGTCAACGACCTCCGGCGCAACATCCTGGGCATCGCAAAGGTGGCCGGGCTCACCCCGCAGGAAGCCGAGGAAGTCCACGGCTACTGCATGACGAAGATCATGGACTGGCGCCGCTAGTCCTCCACCTGGGAGACCCCATGGAACGCTTCAAACTCAGCATCACGCTTGGCAATGACGCCATGCAGACCAGCGACGACATCGCCACCGCCTTAGAGCGTGTGGCCGAGCACATGCGGAACGGCTCGGACGGCGGTGCCATCCACGACGAGAATGGCAACGCGGTCGGCCACTTTGAAGTGGAGGACTGATATGGCCATTCATACACCTGGACCGTGGCACAGAAACATCCGGCCCGCACGCAAATACGCGGTCATCTTCGCTGGACGCAATACCCATGTCTGCTGCCTCGTCCCCGGCACGATGCCGGACGAGGAGGTGGAAGCCAACTGCAACTTAATCGCCGCTGCTCCCGAGCTGCTCGAAGCCCTCACAGAGCTTCTGAGCGCCTCTGAATGGGCCATGGCTGATGGCGATGGGCAATGCACCATCCCCATGGCGAACGCCCGCAACAAGGCCCGCGCCGCGCGATCCAAAGCGGTGGGCGGAGGCTAGCCCGTGCGATCAATCCTCTACTTCCTCTACGCCATCAAGTTCTATTTTTTCGGAGAGTGACATGGAACGCACCTACAAAAAGACCGTGATCGTGCTCGTGAAGGTCCAGCTTTCTCAGGACCACATGCCCGTGCTCGATCCCCACCAGCTTGCCGCTGGCATCGTGAAAGACGCGATGGAGGAGCACGGCGAGGCCCGCAAGGATATTCCCCGGAAGCAACGCACGCTCCAGCGGTGGGATGTCCTGGGCGGCGTGGACGCCGGGAAGGCGGGTGCCCGATGAAGGCCGCTACCCGCCAGCGTCCGCTGTGCTGTGACGAGTGCTGCGAGCCATTCCCTGAACCCACAGGGAGGGTTGGGGGTTGTGGCTACTCGCTGGAGCCGCCCCATGGGTTCGACGGCAATCTACAATCGCCCGACTATCCGATGGGGACCATCTTCCGCTGCTACACCTGCTCATCGCGGCGCGAGCACGGCCTTCTCCTGGCCCACGGAAGCGGGACGCTCTATCTCACGGGCGGCCTGTTCGCTCCCAAGGTTTCCGACTGGACGGGCATGCTCAAAGCTCGCGTCTTGTTCTGCAATCGCATCCTTCACAACTTCGCGCGGCGCACCAAGAACTACGCCGTGACCTTCAAACTCGATGGCGACCCGTTCCTCTGGAGCGGCCGCTGCATCGGCGACATGGATTGCTTCCGTGCTCGCCGCACCCAACGGAGGGCCTGATGGTCAACCTCGCTTCTTCTCACCTGCTTCAACTCACCCGCGATCTTCCCCACGATGCCGTGGCCGATGAGAGCACCTTGGATGACTTCCGCGCGGTGCTGGCGGAGCTGCTCAAGCGCGGGCTCTCCCAAGTGGACTGCCTCAACGCCCTGGCGGCCAACCGGACGCCCTACGAGCTGCGCTGTGCCGCCTATGCCTCCGAGACGCTCCAGGGCGAGGACGAGGTCGCGGTAGACGACAACGCGCTCACCTCGCCCGGCGAAGATGGCTGCTGGGTGCAAGGCTGGTTCCTCATCAGCCCAAGCGAGGTGTCCGCATGATCCGCGTCACCGGAACACCTGAAGGCGAGTTGATGGCGACGGGCGAGCTGGTGAAGCTCCGTGGCAACGCGGAGCCCTACTTCTCCCTCCAGGGCGACCTGAAGCAGCGTGGCCGGATCGTGGAGTGCGGCATGCTCCATGAGCGCATCCTCAAGGCTTGGCCAGACCTCGCTGACCTCGCGGCGCTCCACAGTTCCGACATCCACGGCGTGCCCACTCACGCCGTGGAGAATGGCTGGTATTGGACGGGTGGATGCTCTTCCTATCCCATCGGGACTGGGAACTATCCAGCTAATGCGGCCTCGCTCGCCAGCCATCTCCGCATCCCCCTGGCCAACGCCATGGCCATCATCGAGGATGTGGAGCATCGCAACATGGACAAGCCCGGCTTCGCTGCGCTGGTCGATTCCTACCGTCCGCGATGGAAGGCGGAGGCGGAGGCGGCCATCTGGCGGCACAAGCTCGAAGTGCGGGTCATGGGATGAGCCCCACGCTTCTCGTCCGCACGAGCCACATCATCCACATCCGCTCCGGTGGAACGCTCGTCAAGATCCACCACGCCCAATCGCCCTACTGCACGGGTGATTGGTTTGCTTACGGTGCCCAATGGTTCAAGGTGCAAACCTGGACCGGCGATGGCTCCGCGCCCGCGCTCTTCATCGACCTGCTTCAACCTTTGCTGGGCTGACCCAGCATCACCGTGGCCACGGCCACATTCTCCATGGGAGACACCATGCACCAAGGCAACACGCTCCAGACGATCATCAAGACCATCCTCGACAACAAGGAACAGAAGCGGGACTTCATCGTGCCCACCTCCGTCCTTGAGATGGACGAGAAGCAGAACCTCACCTGGAAGGCCGAGGGCGACTCCAACACCTTCGAGATGTCAGAGCTGGCGCATGACCAGCTGGGGAACTTCCTCCAGATCCCGGCGAAGTTCTACGACAGGCTCCGCGGATCGGCGCCGGACCTCATCACCGTCAATGTGAACCGGCTCCTCAAGCTCCAGGAGAATCAGCGCCGCATGGTCCGCACGCTGCCCGGTCAGGCCCGCGCCTTCCTCTCCGACCGCTACCGCCGGATCGATCACGAGGAGCTGGCGGCCGAGATCCTGCCGATGATCCGAGACCGTGGGTTCACCGTGGAGTCCGCCGATATCACGGACACCCGGCTCTACCTCCAGGTGGTCTCTCCCACCTTGGAAGGTGAGATCCGCGTGGGCGACACCGTGCGGGGCGGCTTCATCATCTCCAACTCAGAGGTGGGCCAGGGCTCGCTCAACCTCCAGCCGATGCTCTACCGGCTCCGTTGCACCAACGGCATGATCGTCCGCGAGCTGGCGAAGCGCCGGGCCCACCTCGGCGGGAAGCAGGACTTCCTCGATGTCGATTTCGAGGTGGTGACGGATGAGACGAAGAAGGCCCAAGACACCGCGCTCTGGCTCACCATGCGGGACGCTGTGGACCATCTCACCTCGCCCGCTGGGTTCGCCCAGGTCGTGGACTTCGTGAAGGAAACCGCTGGCGACAAAGTCCACCGCGAGCCCGACCTCGTGGTGGAAGAGCTGGCGAAGAAGAACGGCCTCCGTGAGGACGAGCAGCGTTCCGTCCTGATGAACTTCCTGGGCGAGCAGGATTTCACCCGCTGGGGACTCGCCAATGCCGTCACGGCCGTCGCCAACTCCACCGGCAGCTATGACCGGGCCGTGGAGCTGGAGACCATGGGCGGCGACATCATGGGCCTCGACCGGCGTAGCTGGGAGCTGCTCACGGGCCACCGGGCCTGATCCTTCAACTCCAAACCTGCGGGCCGCGTCGTGCGGCCCGCATTCTCTGAGGTTCACATGCAGGAAGTCATCACCGCAGAAGCCAAGGCCCTCGCCACCACGGCGCACTCCACCCTGGAGCTGGTGGCCAATCTGGTCATCACCACGGATGACCAATACGAATCGGCCGCCTCGCTCCTGAAGGAAGTGAAGTCGCAGGCCAACAAGCTGGAGGAGACGCGCAAGGGCATCACCCGGCCCATGGATGAAGCCAAGCAGAAGGTCATGGACTTCTTCCGTGCTCCGCTCGACAAGCTCACCAAGGCCGAAAGCGGCATCAAGTCCGCCATCCTCGTCTACCAGCGGAAGAAGGAAGAGGAGCAGCGGAAGATCGAAGCCGAGCGCCGGCGCCAACAGGAAGAGGCTGACCGGAAGCGGCGCGAGGAAGAGGCTGCCGCGCTCCGGGCCCGCGAAGAGGCGGAACAGAAGCAGCGTGAAGCTGAGGCGGCCGCCCGGAAGGCTGAGGCGCTGAAGACGGCTGGCAACACGGGTGCCGCGGCCGCTGCCGAGGCTGCCGCCAAGGCCAAGGCGATGATCGCCGAGGAGTCCAGCGTCAAAGCGGACGCGGCCGTGGACGCGGCCACCACGCTGGCCCCTCTCGACCTCATGGAGACGCCCATGCCCCAGCGGGCGCTCCCGAAAGTGAGTGGCCTCTCCAGCCGCAAGGTGTGGAAGGCCCGCGTCATCAACGCGAACCTCGTGCCCCGTGACTTCCTCATGGTGGACGAGAAGAAGTTGGCTGACTTCGCCAAGGCGATGGGCGAGACTGCCAAGGTGGACGGCGTCGAGTTTTATTCCGAGGAGATCCTCTCCAGCAGGAGTTGAAATGCTCTTTCTCTCCACCTTCTTCCACTTCAACCCGTGCGAGCGGCCACAGCCCAAGGAAGTTTTGGAGCTGGAGCTGCAAGGCGTTCACGCCGAGCTGGTGCGGGAAGACGAAGCAAGGCGGAAGGCCACCCGTGAGTTGCTGGCGGAGCAGGACAAGCGGGGGCTCTGGTTCGCCAGGGCCCTCGCCCACGAGAAACTCCGCACCAGCACCACAACCCCCATCAACCGCGAGACCACCGTGACGCATCGAGCGCGTCACGAAGAGGAGATACCTTGGATTCCATTCGCAAGCACATGCACAAGAACACCCGAGCGGTGATCGACCACCTCGAATCTCTGCCGGTCGGCACCACGATTGACCAGAACCGCGCGGCCTTCGCCGTCCAACTCGAAGGCATCTCGGTCTCAGGCTCCGCCGCCAAAGGCATCCTCACGGACCTCGTGCGGATTGGGAAGTGGGCCGACATGGGCAAGCCCACGCCCGGCGGCTGCCGCCTCTTCAAAAAGCTCCCCGTCGAGGCTCCCGAGGTGCTGCCCCTCGCGCCAGATCCAGCCGACACCCTCCGCGAGACTCTGGCTGACTCAGATGTGCGGCAGGCCATGGCCGCCTTCGCCGACACCTTCATCGCCCGACTGGAAGAACGGGCCGTGAAGATCGCGGGCCTGGAGACGAAGTGCGGCGCCCTGGTGGAGCGGAACGGACAACTCGTCGCCCTTCTCAACCGTTGCCAGGACCAGATGGACTACTGGACCAACCTGGGCGAGATCCATCCCGGATTTATGGACCTCACCCGAGACATGAAGGCCGTCCTGTGATGGCCCGCGCATTTGCCGCCGCCGTGGTGGCCGTGTCACCCTTGGCTCTATCCCAGGAGCCTGCCATGCCGCGCCTGCCCGAACCCAACTGGATCACCTTTGCTCAGGCCGCTCACCGGATCGGGGTCAGCTGGGAAGCCATCGCCGACCGCGTGAAGCGGAGGACGCTCACCTCGAAGGAATTTGACGGGGTGCGGATGGTGCTGGCTGCCCAGGTTAAGCCCTTCAAACCCAAGCGAAGGTGAACCCTTCCCACCCTAGGCCCCCTGATGGGGGCCTTTTTTTGTGCCCAGGCCTGCCCTTTGGGGATGCCAGGAAGGGCCCTGGCTGCCCTCCAGAGGCCCCCCTTGGGGTGCCAGGGTGCCCAGGCAGGCCCTAGGACAGGAAAGGGGGCCCAGAAGGGCCCCCTTGGCATGCCTTCCCACTCCGGCCTCAGCCTGGGACCAGGACCAGGGGTTTGGAGCCCTTCCCCTCGGCCCGGTGCAGCC
The DNA here is from genome assembly GCA_035687325.1 of Holophagaceae bacterium. Taxonomy (GTDB): domain Bacteria; phylum Acidobacteriota; class Holophagae; order Holophagales; family Holophagaceae; genus JAFDVN01. Next base: position 161 of record DASRXV010000005.1, on the reverse strand, counting down.
GTTCCAGCTCGGCCACGAGGTAGCCCAGGGCCTTGGAGATGTCCTCGTGATTGGTGGAGGGTTCCCATCCGTTGACCCAGGGCCACCATGCAGGCTGGGCCCCCAGGTGATTCTGCTGCCGGGCCGCCATCACAAAGGCATAGGCCGAGCCCGCCAGGGCC
>DASRXV010000004.1:0-14614 GCA_035687325.1 Holophagaceae bacterium | reverse complement strand
TTCGAGTCCCGCCGGACCCACCACCGCAAGCGTTCACTGGGGCCATCGTCTAGTGGTCAGGACACTGCCCTTTCACGGCGGTAACACGGGTTCGAACCCCGTTGGCCCTACCAGCACCAAGCCCGCGCCCAGCGCGGGCTTCTTCATTTCATGGATTCGGGGCACATGTCCAAAAAGAGCCCACGGGAATCTCACGGGAATATTGTGTCCCCGCATCATGGACGACACGGACGGACGGTGCCCAGATCCTCCGGCCATCTCGAATAAACGACCCCCACCTTGACACGGTGGGGGTCGGCGGTTCGAGACCGCCCGCGCCAACCAGCTAAAGCTAGAAGAGCCAGAATCTTCGGATTCTGGCTCTTCTGATTTCGGCCTCCAAGTCAAAGGGAAGTCAAAAACCCCTTCCGGGACCTGGACAGTCGAAGCCAGCCTCGGGCGGACGCTCGGCCCCACTTTCAGAGCCTTGGTCTACACATTTCTCTCACGGCGAGAACAGGGGTTCAATTCCCCTTGGGACTACCAGAAGAAGCCCGCGCCCAGCGCGGGCTTTCTCATTTTGGGGTCCAGTTCGGATGCCCTAAAACGGGTCCGTCTCTATCTCGTCTCTACCAGGCGGGTCCGAATTCCCGCGGACGCAGACGGTCAGAACGACCGAACTCCAGCGTTCAGCAATATAGGGCGTTCAGTTTTCGCTCCTGAAAAACGAGGTCAAAAAGGCGTCGGATGTCAGGCCTCGACATCCGACATTCCGTCTGACACTTCTGACAATTCTGACAAGTCCCCAAATGGACCGGCGGAGCCGTTTGAGCTCTTCTCGGATCAAGCCAAACGATCATCGAAGCCTTATCGGCCGGATTGGTGGACCGCGAGGGCTTCTCCGTCCACAAAAACCATGTCGACGACCATGCCCTTTGGTGTTCAGGGAGATCATCAAATTCAAAGGAGTGCTTTCCCCGGAATAGACCGAACAGCATCTTCCGCTCACGGACATCATCGCTGGACGGTCCTTTCAGAGCCGCTGCATCAAACGAATCATTCATGGCTCTGATCCCGAAGTGAACTCGAAAGCAGGGCCCGAAGGTATAGAGGTGTACATGAATGAACTCACTGACGAATTCAGCCTCTCGCACCCAGAAAGTCGACTTGGTCCTTTTGAACCCAAGACCTTCTAAAGCCTTCGAGAAGACACGCCGTACGGCTTCTGCGTGCTTCCGTTTGGCCTAGGTATCCATGGCTTCCCATGAGCTTCGAAGTCGAACCTGTTCCGGGGCGGAATCCCTTAGGACTTCGCTTTCTTCGAAGGTTTCGACTTGCCTGAGCTGTTGAGGGCGACCGCTTGGCGGACGAGCGCCTTGAAGGCGGACTCGTCAACTTCTTCTCCTTCGTGGATGTCGATCGCGCGGCGCGCGTTCCCGTCGAGACTCGAATTGAAGAGGCGTGCCGGATCCTGCAGAGACGCGCCCTTGGCGAAGGTGAGCTTCACGGCATTCTTGTAGGATTCGCCGGTGCAGATGATGCCGTCGTGCGACCAGACCGGAGTGCCCATCCACTTCCACTCCTCGACGACATCCGGGTCCGCTTCCTTGATAAGCCAGCGCATTCTGCTGAGGATTTCCCCGCGCCAGTCCCCGAGTTCGGCGATTCTGTGCGAGATGAGCTCCGATGCCGACTGGTCTTGGGTCGCGTCCGGTTTTTTCATGTTCTCCTCCTAAACAGTCGAGCAAGAGGTGTGTCACACATGCCCGGAATCAGGCGTATGGGCTCCATGGTCCGCTGAGGCGCCGCTCCGGTTCAAGGCTCTTGTCCTGTTCCTGCTGGGCCCGGGTGTAGAGGAGGTGACGGGCGGGCCATCTTGTAGACAAGGGTTAAATGAACTCTTCCCTAGGCGTCTCCGTGTTTCCCCGCGGCATAAAACGCAAACCCAAGACAAGCCGCAACAGCCGCGAACGAGACAACAGGCGCTAGAAAGATGAATTTCCAGGATAGGAATGCGGACAGGACGGACGCTATCAAGAACGAACCGATCAGTGGACGGATGCGAAACGGGTCAGCTTCTGCCATCGACGCCAACTGCCAGAGAGCGACCGCCTGCATGAGCAGGTAGACACTGACGATGAGGCCGAAGCCCAGGTAGAAGTCCAAGTAGGTGCGGCTGACCCCGATGGCATCGAAGTGGAAGGATCTCATCGCGCGAAGAACCTCTGTCTCTCCCGCGGGAGACCAGAAGCTGAATCCGCCGGTGGTATGCCCCACGGCCAGTAGCAAAGTGATGATCGATGCGACGCGCAACAAGAGCGGAGGTTTCATGTCGTTCTCCAAGTCCGGGGTCTGGCGCCTGATGATGAAGTTAACCGGCTAGGCCGCTTCCGTCCGCCAATGTCCCTCGGGGTGCGAGGACACAATCTCCCGTGAGATCCCCGTAGACCTTTGCCGGGTCTCCATTCCGAGCCCAAAAGGGCGATCACACGACCCCTCTTGATCTTTTCTTGATGTCCTCCACTCCAACCCTGATGCCGTCTTGATGCGGGCCATCGGAGGCTTCTAACCGCGGCCGCCAATGCCGCGATGGAGCCTCCGTGAAACCTCTCGTTCTCTCGTATCTGTCCATGACGCTCTGCGCGGGCCTCGGCGCCCAGGACGCAGCCCAGTCGGCGCCCGTGCCTGCTCCCGCCGCCGCGCAGACGACCCCCGCGGCGCCTGCCAAGCCTGAGCCCTTCGCCTTCGCGGACTTCTCCTGGCTGAACGGGAACAGCCGCCAGAGCGAATCCATCCTGGACACGAAGTACTTCACCGGCGAGTTCCGGGCCGATGTGAACCTCGTCTACGACTTCAACCACCCCCAGGACCACACCCTCGTGGGCTCCAGCGAGCTGGGGCGCACGAACGAGATCCAGGTGCAGCAGCTGGGCATCGGCGGCGACTTCCACTGGAACAATGTCCGCGGCCGCCTCATGACCCAGTTCGGGCTCTACTCGACCATGACGCCGCGCAATGACGCGAGCACGACCAAGGGCCAGTGGAACACGGGCGACGCCTACCGCTATGTGTCGGAGGCCTACGGCGGCTACCACTTCGATGTCATGGACGGCCTCAATGTGGACGCGGGCATCTTCATGTCCTACATCGGCCTCTTCAGCTACTACAACTTCGACAACTGGGCCTACCAGCCCTCCTATGTCTCCTCCAACACGCCCTGGTTCTTCAACGGCGTGCGCGTCCAGCTCTTCCCCACGGACAAGCTGAAGCTGGAGCTCTGGCTCACCAACGGTTGGCAGTCCTACAACACCTTCAACAACACGCCGGGCATCGGCGCCTCGGTCCAATGGCGGCCGAACGGCAATGTGACCTTCATCTCCAACGACTACTTCCTGGGCGCCGACACACTCGGCAACCAGAAGCGGACCCGCCGCCACACGGACAACAGCCTGGAAGTGAAGTACTACGACAAGCCCGGGGCCTTCCTGGACAAGATGGCCTTCACGCTCACGGGCGATCTGGGCGATGAACAGGGTGGAGGCGTCAGCCGTTCCGGCGGCGACCCGAACAACCCGAAGCAGTATTTCGCCGGGTGGATGGCCTACAACCGCTTCTGGTTCGCCCATGACCGGCACGCCGTCACGCTCGGCGGCGGCGCCATCACCAACCCGGGCCGGTACCTGGTGCTGACGCCTCCCATCAATGGCGCCACCGCCGCCTCTGGCTCGCCCTACTTCACCCAGAATCCCGGTGACTCCTTCCACGCCTGGGACTGGACGGCCACCTACGACTACATGCCGAACCAGTGGATCACCTTCCGTGGAGAGTTCAACCGCCGCGGCGCCAGCGTGCCCTACTTCTCCGGCCCCGGAGGTGTCACCCCGCCGGGCGGCAATACCGGCGCGCCCGGATCGTCGGTGACAGGTTGGGCCCCGGACCTCCAGAAGACCGAGAGCCACATCAACCTCGCGATGCTCGTGAAGTTCTGAAATCCATGAACGGCTGGGCGGTGGGGGTCTGTTGCGTTTTGGTGGGGCTCTACGGAACCTACACCGCGGCTGACCGGATCCTGCCCAGCCGCCGGGGCCTCGCCGCCCTGGGCTGGATGCCCTCCGCCCTATGGGCGGTCTTCATGCTCGCGCACGCTTGGAGGAATTCATGAGTCCCATGTTGCTGGCCGCCGCGCTGATCGCCTTGTCGCTGCTCTGCTACCTCGTCTTCGCCCTCCTCAAGCCGGAGAAGTTCCAATGAGCCATGCGTGGACACAGAACCTGCTCTACCTGGCCCTGTTGCTGGGGCTCGCCTTCCCGCTCGGCGCCTTCATGGCCAAGGTGCTGGAGGGGAAACAAACCTTCCTGCACCCGGTGCTCGGCGCCACCGAGCGCGGCCTCTACCGCCTCATGGGGGTCCGGCCGGACGATGACATGGGCTGGAAGGCCTATGCCTGGGCCATCACCTTCTTCAAGCTGCTGGGTCTGGCCGCGGTTTTCCTGCTGATGAAGGCTCAGGCCGCGCTGCCGTTCAACCCGGAGCATATGGGCAATGTCCCCACGGCGCTGTCCTTCAACACCGCCGTGAGCTTCATGACCAACACCAATTGGCAGGCTTACAGCGGCGAGACGACGCTGAGCTACCTCACCCAGATGCTGGGGCTCACGGTCCAGAACTTCCTCTCGGCGGCCACGGGCATCGCCGTGCTCGTGGCTCTCGTGCGGGGAATCACCCGGCGCAGCGCCCAGGGCCTCGGCAACGCCTGGGCGGATCTCGTCCGCAGCACCCTCTACATCCTCTTACCCCTGTCTTTCGTGCTGGCGCTGTTCCTGGTTTCCCAGGGCGTGATCCAGAACTTTTCGGCCTATGTCCACACCGCGGCTGGCCAGGTGCTCGCCATGGGGCCGGTGGCTTCCCAGGTGGCCATCAAGATGCTGGGCACCAACGGAGGCGGTTTCTTCGGAGTGAATGCCGCGCATCCCTTCGAGAACAGCACCGCTCTCTCCAACTTCATCCAGACCCTTGCCATCCTCATCATCCCTGCCGGGCTCTGCATCACCTTCGGCCGGATGGTGAAGGACCGGCGCCAGGGTCTCGCGCTGCTGGCGGCCATGACGCTCATCCTCGTGGGAGCCTTGGCCGTCTGCACGCATGCGGAGATGAAGGGCAACCCCGCCGTGGCGAAGGCGGGCATCAGCCAGGTGGAGACCGCCACCCAGGCCGGGGGCAACCTCGAAGGCAAGGAGCTGCGCTTCGGCACAGGTCCCTCCGCGCTATGGGCCACCGCCACCACGGCGGCCTCCAACGGCTCGGTCAACGCCATGCACGACTCCTTCACCCCCCTTGGAGGCCTGGTGCCTCTGTGGCTCATCCAGCTGGGCGAGGTGGTCTTCGGCGGCGTCGGTTCGGGTCTCTACGGCATGCTGATGTTCGCGCTCGTGGCCGTCTTCATTGGCGGGCTCATGGTGGGCCGGACGCCGGAGTACCTGGGCAAGAAGATTGAGGCCTTCGAGATGAAGATGGCTTCCCTCGCCATCCTGATCCCGTCCTCCGTGGTGCTTCTCGGAACGGCCGTCGCGGTGCTGGTGCCCACGGCCGCGGCCTCGGTGTCCAACCCCGGCCCCCACGGCTTCACGCAGATCCTTTACGCGTTCAGCAGCTGCGCCAACAACAACGGCAGCGCCTTCAACGGCCTTTCCGTGAACACGGGCTTCTACAACTACGCGCTGGCCACCGCCATGCTCATCGGGCGCTTCGGGGTCATCTTCCCTGTGCTCGCCATCGCAGGCTCGCTCGTCCGGAAGAAGTACACCCCGGAGGGTCTGGGCACGATGCCGACCCATACGCCGCTGTTCGTGGCAGTGCTGGTGGGCGTGGTCCTCCTCGTGGGCGCCCTCACCTTCCTGCCCTCGCTGGCGCTCGGCCCCATCGTCGAACACCTGGCCCTCTGAGGCCTGCCCATGGGTGCCGACTTCCCGAGCAACAAGAACCTTCCCCGGATCCTCATGCGGATCGACCCCATGGTCCGGCTCATCGAGGTGATGGTTCTCGCCTCCCTCTGTTTCTTCTCCGCCGGGTCTTTTGTCCGATAGCCCCCCAATTCCCCGAGGCATGACCATGGTTTCGCCATCTCACCAGACCGCCCGGCCCTTGTTCGAATCCACCATCTTGCGTCGCGCGATCCTCGATTCCTTCCGGAAGCTGAACCCCTTCCACCAGCTCCGCAATCCCGTGATGTTCACGGTGTGGATCTGCAGCGCCTTCACCACGGCGCTGTGGATCCAGGCCATCGCCGGCCACGGGGAAGCGCGCTCCGGCTTCATCCTCGCCATCGCCTTGTGGCTGTGGTTCACGGTGCTCTTTGCGAATTTCGCCGAAGCCATGGCGGAGGGCCGCGGCAAGGCTCAGGCGGACAGCCTCCGCAAGTCGCGGAAGGATGTGAAGGCCCATAAGCTCGCCACAGCCAACCGCGACGCCGCCGCCACGACCGTCGCGGCCGCCAGCCTCCGCATCGGCGACATCGTGCTGGTGGAGGCCGGGGAGACGATCCCCGGCGATGGCGAAGTGATCGAGGGCGTGGCGTCCGTCAATGAAGCCGCCATCACAGGCGAGAGCGCGCCGGTCATCCGGGAGAGCGGTGGAGACCGGTCTGCCGTCACCGGCGGCACCACCGTGCTGTCGGACTGGCTGGTGATCCGCATCACCGCGAACCCGGGCGAAAGCTTCCTGGACCGCATGATCGCCATGGTGGAAGGCGCCAAGCGCCAGAAGACCCCCAACGAGATCGCCCTCGACATCCTTCTGGCGGGGATGACGATCATCTTCCTGCTGGCCACCGCGACGCTGCTTCCCTATTCCATCTTCAGCGTGAAGGCGGCCGGCCAAGGCCACCCCGTGACGCTCACCGTGCTGGTGAGCCTCCTCGTCTGCCTGATCCCCACCACCATCGGAGGGCTCCTCAGCGCCATCGGCATCGCGGGCATGGACCGGATGATCCAGGCCAATGTCATCGCGACCTCCGGCCGCGCCGTCGAGGCCGCGGGTGATGTGGATGTGCTGCTGCTGGACAAGACCGGGACCATCACGCTCGGCAACCGCCAGGCGGTGGCCTTCCTTCCCGCCCCGGGCGTGGACTTGAAAGATCTCGCCGACGCCGCCCAGCTCTCGTCGCTGGCCGACGAAACGCCGGAAGGCCGCAGCATCGTGGTGCTCGCCAAGGAAGAGCACGGGCTCAGGGAGAGGGATCTGCACGCCCTTGATGCCCACTTCGTGCCTTTCAGCGCCCAGACCCGCATGAGCGGCGTCAATCTCGGGACCCGCCAGATCCGCAAGGGCGCCGCATCCGCCATCGAAGACTTCGTGCAGACCCAGGGCGGGCGCTTCCCCGATGAACTGCGCCGGGCCGTGGACCAGATCTCGATGGCGGGCGGAACGCCGCTCGTCGTCGCCGAAGGCGCATCGACCCTGGGCGTCATCCAGCTCAAGGACATCGTGAAGGGCGGCATCAAGGAGCGGTTCTCGGAGCTGCGGGACATGGGCATCAAGACCGTCATGATCACTGGGGACAATCCGCTCACCGCCGCGGCCATCGCCGCGGAGGCGGGTGTGGACGACTTCCTGGCCCAGGCCACCCCGGAGGCCAAGCTCAAACTCATCCGGGAATACCAAGCCGGGGGAAGGCTCGTGGCCATGACCGGGGACGGCACCAACGACGCCCCGGCCCTCGCCCAGGCGGATGTGGCCGTGGCCATGAACAGCGGCACCCAGGCCGCCAAGGAGGCCGGGAACATGGTGGACCTGGACTCGAACCCCACGAAGCTCATCGAGATCGTGGAGATCGGCAAGCAGCTGCTCATGACCCGCGGATCGCTCACCACCTTCAGCATCGCCAACGATGTGGCCAAGTACTTCGCCATCCTGCCCGCGGCCTTCGTCGCCACCTACCCCGCCCTGGGCGCGCTCAACATCATGGGGCTGCATAGCTCCGAGAGCGCCATCCTCTCGGCGGTGATCTTCAACGCGCTGGTCATCGTGGTCCTCATCCCGCTGGCCTTGCGCGGCGTGAAATACCGGCCCGTGGGCGCCGCACAGTTGCTCCGAAGGAACTTGCTGGTCTACGGCCTCGGCGGCCTCATCGTGCCCTTCATCGGCATCAAGCTCATCGACTGGCTGCTCGTCGCCTGCCACCTGACAGCCTGAGGAGATCCTATGAACCTGCAGCTGCGCCCCGCCCTCATCTCGTTCCTGGCCCTCACGGCCATCACCGGGATCGCCTATCCCCTGGCGGTCACGGGTCTCGTCAGATCCATCTTCCCCCGTCAGGCGGAAGGCAGCCTCATCCGCAAAGACGGGAAGGTGATCGGCTCTTCCCTGATCGGCCAGAGCTTCACGGATCCCGCCCACTTCTGGGGCCGCCCTTCCGCCACCGCGGACGCCGATGGCAAGCCTCTGCCTTACAACGGCGCGAACAGCGGCGGTTCCAATCTCGCGCCCAGCAACCCGGACCTCCTCAAGGCCGTGCAGGACCGTGTGGCATCCCTTCGCGCGGCGGACCCGGGCAACACCTTATCCGTGCCCGCTGATCTCGTGACGGCTTCCGGAAGCGGCCTCGACCCCCACATCAGCCCCGCCGCGGCGGAATATCAGATCCACCGCGTGACGGTGGCCCGTGGCCAGGATGAGGTCAAAGTGCGGGATCTGGTAGCGCGACACACGGAGCAGCCCACCTTCGGTATCCTCGGCGAGGCCCGGGTGAATGTGCTTGAGCTGAACCTGGACCTGGACGCATTGCGCTAAGCAGAGGACCGGACGCCCATGAACGCCCTCACCATCTTCGGACTCTTCGCGGTGACGGCGATGCTGATCTTCTATGCCCTGGAACACCGGGGCTCTGCCTTCATCCTCGCCTTCGCCGGATCCTGCGCCCTCGGATCCGTCTATGGATTCCTCCAGGGCGCCTGGCCCTTCGGCCTCGTCGAAGCCATCTGGGCCGTGGTGGCCCTGCGCCGCTGGCGGAGGGCCACGCACCCGCCCCTGGAATCCTCGGGTGGCGCGCGTCCCTCGCCCGCACAAGGGCCATGAGCCTCCAGCGCCCCGATCCCGACGCGCTGCTCCGACAGGTGCAGGAGGAGGAGGCGCGGGAACGGCGCGCCAAGCTGAAGGTGTTCTTTGGCTCCGCGCCTGGCGTCGGCAAGACCTTCGCCATGCTCAGCGAGGCCCGGGAGCGGCAGGCCGCGGGCGAGGATGTTGCCGTCGGCGTGGTGGAGACCCACGGCCGCGGCGAAACCGCCGCGCTGCTCGAAGGGCTGGAGGTGATGCCCCGCAAGGAGCTGCCGCACTCCGGCGTTTTCATCCCCGAATTCGATCTGGATGGCGCTTTGGCGCGCCGTCCCGGCCTCATCCTCGTGGACGAGCTGGCTCATTCCAACGCCATGGGCGCGCGCCACGCCAAGCGCTGGCAGGATGTGGAAGAGCTGCTGGACGCGGGCATCGATGTCTACACAACATTGAATGTCCAGCACCTGGAGAGCCTGAAGGATGTCGTCGCGCAGATCACGGGCATCCTCGTGCGCGAGAGCGTGCCGGACACCTTCATGGAACGGGCCGATGAAGTGGAGCTGGTGGATCTGCCTCCGGAAGACCTGCTGGCGCGGCTGCGTGAGGGCAAGGTCTACATGCCGGAGCAGGCGCGGCACGCCATGGACCGCTTCTTCCGCAAAGGGAACCTGCTGGCATTGAGGGAGCTGGCGTTGCGCCAGACCGCCGTGAGTGTGGACGCGCAGATGCGCCGCTACATGGCCAGCGAAGGCATCCGCAAGACCTGGGCGGCCGGGGACCGCATCCTCGTCTGCGTGGGCCCCAGCGCGCTGACGGCGCGGCTCATCCGCGGCACCCGGCGCATGGCCGCGTCCCTCGGCGCGCCCTGGATCGCGCTCTATGTGGAGACCACGCGCCACCTGCGCTACTCGGAGGAGGACCAGGCGCGCATCGAGGCGAACCTGCGCCTCGCGGACCAGTTGGGCGGCGAGACGGCGGTCGTCCAGGGTGGCGCGCGCATCGGCGAGGACATCCTCGCCTTCGCGCGGGACCGCAATGTCACCAAGATCGTCGTGGGCAAGCCCACGCGCCCGCGGTGGACGGAATTCCTCACAGGATCGCTGCTGGAAGAGCTGGTGCGCGGCAGCGGCGACATCGATGTCTATGTCGTCACCGGCGATCCGGAGACGGAGGCCGCGCGCCCGGCGCTGAAGCGGCGGACTTCCGGCGCCGGGCCCTCGGCCTACGGGTGGGCGGCCGGGGCCGTGGCGGTCGCGACCGTGATGTCGAACCTGTTCTTCATGCATTCGGACCTGGCGGACATCGTGATGGTCTACCTGCTGGCCATCGTCTTCGTGGCTGCGCGCCTGGGCCGCTGGCCTTCACTGCTGGCCTCCCTCCTCAGCGTGGCGGCCTTCGACTGGTTCTTCGTTCCGCCCTACAACACTTTCGCGGTCTCGGACCTCCGGCACATCGGCACCTTCGCCGTCATGCTGGTGGTGGGTCTCATCATCAGCAACCTCACGGAGCGCATCCGCCAGCAGGCGCGGTTGGCGCGGGCCCGGGAACAGCGGACGCAAGCGCTCTACAAACTCAGCGAGGAGCTGGCGCGCACGAGCGGGTCCGCGGAGCTGGTGGCTTCCGCCATCCACAATGTGGCCGAGCAATTCCAGGGACGGTCCACGGTGCTGCTTCCGGACGCGGAGAGGCGCCTGGCCCCATCCGGGTCGGCGGGTTTCCCCCTCAGCGCCGAGGAGCTGGGCGTGGCGCAGTGGGTGCTGGAACATGGCGAGGCCGCCGGCCTGGGCACGAGCACGCTGCCGGGCGCCAACGCGACCTATCTTCCGCTCAAGGGCAGCACCGGCACCATCGGCGTCATGGGCCTGGTGCCCGAAGGCGCGCCGCGGTGGATCGAGCCCGACAGCCTGCGGCTGCTGGAAGCCTTTGCGAACCAGACGGCGCTGGCCGTGGAGCGCGCGTTGCTGGCGGAACACGCGGGGGAGGCCCACCGGCTCGCGGACGAGGAGCGGCTGCGCAGCGCCCTCCTCAGCTCGGTCTCGCACGATCTGCGCACGCCTCTGGGCGGCATCCTGGGCGCGGCCACGACGCTGCTGGCGGAACCCGGCCTCAGGCCCGAATCGCAGGAACTGGCCCAGACCATCCAGGAGGAATCCCAGCGCATGCACCGGCTGGTGACGAACCTCCTGGACATCACCCGGCTCGAATCCGGCTCGCTGAAGGTGCGCAAGGAGTGGGTGCCCCTGGAGGAACTCGTGGGATCCGCGCTCGCGCGGCTCGAAGGAGCTCCCGCCAGCCATGACATCCAGGTGCACCTCCCCCCGGGGCTGCCTCTGGCCCATGTGGACCCGGTGCTCTTCGAGCAACTGATGGTGAACCTGCTGGAGAACGCGCTGCGCCATGGCCGCGACCCCATCGAGATCAAGGCCTGGGCCTCCGGAACGGCGCTCACGCTCTCCGTGGGCGATCACGGGCCCGGCCTCCCTGAAGGCCTTGAAGAACGGATCTTCGACAAGCTGGTGCGGGGCCCTCGCGCCAAAGGCGCCGGAGCCGGCCTGGGGCTCGCCATCTGCAAGGGCATCGCCGAGGCCCACGGCGGTTCCATCCGCGCTTCCAACCGCCATCACATCGGCGGCGCCCAGTTCTATGTCACGCTGCCGCTCGGGGAAGCTCCGCCCGCGCCACCGGCGGAAGAGAACCCCATGGAGGGATGAGCGGGCCATGAGCGAACTGACCGTGCTGCTGGTGGAGGACGAGGCGCCCATGCGCCGCTTCCTCCGCGTGGCGCTGGAAGGCCAGGGTTACAGGCTGCTGGAAGCGGAGACGGCCCGCGAAGGCCTGAGCCTCGCCGCCAGCCACCAGCCGGACCTCGCGCTCATGGACCTCGGCCTTCCGGACATGGACGGCCTCGAGCTGACGAAGCGCCTGCGCGAATGGTCCCGGGTGCCCATCATCGTGCTCTCCGCCCGCGGCCAGGAGCGCGACAAGATCGAAGCGCTGGACGCGGGCGCGGATGACTACCTCACCAAGCCCTTCAGCACAGGCGAGCTCCTCGCCCGCATGCGCGTGGCCCTGCGGCACCGGCCCCAGGGCGCCGAGGCCGACCCCGTCTTCCGCACCGATGAATGGGAGGTGGACTTCGCCCGCCGCGAAGTGACCGCCCGCGGCCTCCGCGTGCATCTCACGCCCAACGAGTTCAAGCTCCTGGCAGTGCTCGCGCAGCACGCCGGCAAAGTGCTCACGCACCGGCAGCTGCTGCGCGAAGTCTGGGGCCCCACGCAGGCCGCCCAGCCCCACTACCTGCGCGTCTACATGGCCCAGCTGCGGCACAAGCTGGAAGCGGACCCGGCGAGACCCAAACACCTCATCACCGAATCCGGCGTGGGGTACCGGCTCCGCGAATAGATCAGCTTTGTTCCGGTAGATCGCGCAGATCTGGCAATGGCTGCCCCCAATGCTAGTTGCCGGCCAGGATCTTCTTCTGCGCCTGGAACTCATCCTCTGTAATGACCCCTTTTTTGCGAAGGCCATCAAGCTTTTCGAGTTCAGCGTAGATGTCTCTTGGATGCTCGGAGTTGTCTTTGGTTTGGATGTTTGCGTCTATCTTTTGTTCTGTCTTCTGAATCACCACACTGGGCATAGGCCCCAATGTGGTGGCGACATTCGCTTCGGGACTGTTCTTGTCCACCAACCGGAACTGATAGTCGAAAGTGGCAAAGTGTCCGAAATGCATCGGAGTCTCGTTGGTCGTGACTGGGATCGCGACCTTCCCCCGGTTCGCTGCGAACTCATCCGCACGGCGGATTACATCCGCCTTCATCCGGGCGGAGTTCCCGAATATTCCACCTTTGTCCTCCGCCGAAAGCATGTAAACGCCCGGGGAGACCTGGACAACTTCCGGATTCGCGCACCCAACCAGCGTGAAGAGAAGAAGCGCCGGGATCAGATAGGTCGGACGATTCATGCCCTCTCCTGCAAACAACCGCTAGCGGACGATTCCTCTCAACTCCACCAGTCTACATTCAATTTGACCTCCACATTTGGGAGTCAGGACAACCTCATTCCGGTGTGTCCTTGCAGATCACGCAGGCCTGGCCCTTCCTCGACTGATACATCCGCGCCGCCACGAACACACACGCCGAGATCAACGCCCAAAGCCCGCTGAACCCCAGGGCTGTCCGCCAGGCATGCCCCTTCATCCGCTCGACGAGCAGAAGGATGAGGAAGATGCCCGCGTACATCACAAAGGCCCGTCTGATCCAGAATCGCGTGCCCATGGTTGAACCTCCGTGTCCATCCTAGGTGGCTTCCGGCCGCCAGGCGGGATCCTCCGCCGAACGGAAGGAATGGACCGGGCGACCCGGGAAAACAAGAGGCCCGCGAGCGCGGGCCTCTGTCTGGGTCACGAAGATCCGCCTCACTTCACCTTGTGCATCCACCCGTGGGTGTCCGCCTGCTGGCCATGCTGAATGGCCAGCAGGGCCTCCCGCAGCTTCATGGCGACAGGGCCGGTCTCGCCGTTGTTCACGAGCCACTCGCCCTTACCGGACTTCACCCTGCCGATGGGCGTGATGACGGCGGCGGTGCCGCAGGCGAAAGCCTCGGTCATGCGGCCTTCCTTCAAGGCGGCGTCCCACTCCTCCACGCTGATCTTGCGTTCTTCCGCGCCGAAGCCCAGTTCCTGGGCCAGGTCCAGCAGGCTCTTGCGGGTGACGCCGGGCAGCAGGGTGCCGGTGAGCTCAGGGGTGACGACGATCTCGCGGCCGCCCTCCTTGTAGACGAAGAAGATGTTCATGCCGCCCATCTCCTCCACGAAGCTCCGGTGCACGGCGTCCAGCCACACGACCTGGTCGCAGCCCTTCTCGGAGGCTTGCGCCTGGGCGATGAGGCTCGCCGCGTAGTTGCCCGCGCACTTGGCGGAGCCGGTGCCGCCGGGCGCCGCGCGCACATAATCCTCGCTGATCCAGACGGTGACGGGCTTGATGCCACCGCTGAAGTAGGCGCCGCTGGGGGAGGCGAAGAGCACGAAGAGGTATTCCTTCGCCGGGCGCACACCCAGCGCGGCCTCCGTCGCCACCATCAACGGGCGCAGGTAGAGGCTCTCGCCCACGGCGTTGGGCACCCACTTGTCTTCCTGGCGGATGAGGGCGTCGGCGGCCTCCACGAAGCGCTCTTCGGGAATGGCCGGCATGGCGAGCCGCTCCGCGGACTTGTTGAAGCGCTTGGCGTTCTCGAAGGGGCGGAAGGTGGCGATGCCGCCATCCGGCTGGCGGTAGGCCTTGAAGCCCTCGAAGATCGCCTGGCCGTAGTGCAGGACGCTGGCAGCGGGATCGAAAAGAAGGGGCCCGTAGGCCTTCAGCTCGCCGCGGCCCCATTCGCCATCCTTGTAAGGGATGACCACCATGTGCTCAGTGAACACCTTGCCGAAGCCCGGGTTCTGCATGCGCTCGGCGCGCTCGGCATCGGACATCGGATGGGCCTTCGGCTTCAGGTCCAGCGTGGGCGCGGTCAGCACGGTGCTCATGGGGCCTCCTTCTATGCGTGTTTGGTGCGGGGGCGGGACGAGTGGATCAGGTGACCGAGGCGGGCG
>DASRXV010000003.1:0-6409 GCA_035687325.1 Holophagaceae bacterium | reverse complement strand
AGAAGAACAGCACGACCTTCTTGCCCTTGCAGTCGGACAGGGAGATCTGCTTGAACTGGCCGTCCACGAGGGCATCGGCCTTGAAATCGGGGGCGGGCTGGGTTACGAAAGCGGTCATCGGGGCAGGCTCCTTGGGGTGGGCATCTGGCGGGCGCCAGAACGATCATGGTACCGCTCAAAGGCTTGCAGGACAAGGCTTCGAGCTCGGAAGGCTTCCTCGCGTCACAGCCCTGTGGCAAACTGGAAAGGCTTTCCGGGCCTCGCCTGGCTTCTCCCTCGAGGAGCCCTTCAGCTGGTGCGATATCGGCGCGACGGCCCGGGCCGCGAGTGTCCCATGCAGCCCATCCAGCTCTCGGTCTTCTCGGAGACCGGCCGTCTGAGGCAAGTGGTCGTCCACGATCCCGGACCCGAAACGGACCTCATGGTCCCCGCGATGATGGAGAAGCTCCTCTTCGACGACATCCTCTATGGGCCGCAGGCCCGGGAGGAGCACGCCCAGTTCCGGCAGGTGCTGGCCAAGGTGGCGGACGAGGTGCTGGACATACAGGATCTCTTCATCGAGGCGCTGACCGGCGAGGGCGTGAAGCTCCGGTTCATCGAGGACCTGAAGAAGCTCGTGGACCTGCCCGAGGAGACCTGCTCGACGCTCCGTGCCATGGGCAGCGCGCAAGCGGGCGCGGCGGTCATCACCGGCCTGCCTTGGGCGGACATGCGGGAACGCACCCATTGGCAGCGCGAGTTCGACTACCAGCTCAACCCCATCCCGAACCTGCTCTTCATGCGCGACCCCGCGGCCGTGGTGGGCGACGGTTACTGCGTGAACTCCATGGCCACCTGGGCCCGGCAGCGCGAGCCGCTCATCCTCAGTTATGTCTTCCGCCACCACCCGCGATTCAGGCACCTCACGGAAAACGACCTCTGGTTCGACCAGGTGACGCCCCTCATCAAGGGCGAGATCCGTATGCCCGTGAGCCTGGAAGGCGGCGATGTGCTGGTGCTCAGCGACAAGGCCCTGGCCGTGGGCGTCTCCGAGCGCACGACCACGGACGCGCTGAACATCCTCGCCGAGAGCCTGCGCCAGGACTACCGGCGGGGCGAGGGCGCCTTCGAGTGGCTCTTCATGGTGCTCATGCCGAAGAAGCGCTCGGTCATGCACCTGGACACGGTGTTCACGCGCATCCACGAGGACGAGTGCCTCGTCTACCCGCCCTACTTCACGGACGGCTCCAACGAGCTGCTCAATGTGGTGAAGGTGGACCTGCGCCACGAGGAGTTGCGCTTCACCCACGGCGCCAACCTGCTGCGCTCGCTGAAGGAGGTCGGCATCGATCTCCGGCCCGTCTTCTGCGGCGGAGGGGACTACATCATGCAGCAGCGGGAGCAGTGGACGGACGGCGCCAATGCCTTCGCCCTGGCCCCCGGCGTTATCACCAGCTATAAGCGCAACCGCGCCACAGCGGAGGAGCTGGCCAAGGCCGGGTACCAGGTGGTGGAGGCCGCGGATCTGTTGAAGGACGCGTCCATCAACCTGCTGGACGGCCGCAAATACCTCGTCCAGATTGAAAGCAGCGAACTGAGCCGCGCTCGCGGCGGCCCGAGGTGCATGACCATGCCACTGAGCCGGGAACGGGCATGAGCTCCAGACCGCTGAGGTTCGACGAGGCGCTGCGCTGGGGCGCGAAGCCTGAGGTCCTGGTGAGGTTCCCCAGGCAGCTCGGGGATGTCGTCTTCGTGATCCCGTTCCTCAACAGCCTTCGGGAATCCTGGAACGCGCAGGCCGAGGCGGCCGGTGTGCAGATCCGGTGGGTCGCTCTGGGCCATGCGATGGGCGCGGGTCTCTTCTCTGAAGCCGCCCCGGAATTCTTCGCGGAGACCCGGCTCGATGGCGCCCATGGGAAACTGGAGCCGCTTCCGCTCGCCCGTCGTTGGCGGGAAGAGGGCCCTCCCGCTGGGATTGTCACCCTGGGCCAGAGCGCCCGGCTCAGCTTGGCTGCTTGGCTCGGCGGAGTGCCCATCCGGGCGGGCATTTCCGATAACGGCCTGGGGTGGATGTATCACGCCCACACCAAGTACCGCGGCGAGCAGGCGCATCTCGGGGCCCGGTTGAGCGGATTGGCGGCGCAGTTGGGACTTCCACCGTTGCGTTTCGAGAAGGTGGGTTCGGTTCAGTTGGGCGGGACAGGTGGCGTGGCCAAACTGAAGGCCGCAGGGTGGGACGGCCACGAGCGCCTGGTGGCCCTGGCCCCGGGGACCCGCGCGGAAGGCAAACGCTGGGCTCCGGAAGAGGCTCACTGGCCGGGATTGGCGCGGTCCCTGTCGGACAAGGGGTTCCGTCCGGTCCTGCTGGGCACGGCGGAAGAAGCGGGGCTCGCCACGCTTATCCGTGAGGCGGCTCCACGAACCCTGGATCTTGTGGGTCAAACCAGTTTGGCGGAGGCCGCGGCGATTCTTGAAACCGCAGGAGCCGCCGTGGCTGTGGATACCGGGTTGGCCCATCTGGCGGCCTTGGTTGATTGCGCGATAGTGACCCTGTTCGGGCCGAGTCATGAATGGTTCGCGCAACCCATAGGCAACTGGAGCCTGGCCCTGAGAGGGAACCCGTTTCCTTCGGGAGATGGGGCGCCAGCCCCACCAGAGGCTCTCGACGCGTCCCTTCCCCATCTCCATGTGGAACGAGTCGTCCGAGCCCTCGAAATGCTGGCATCTGAACGGGAAGCCGCCCTGCTCGCGGAAAGAAAGGTTTCCAGCTAAGATCAAGGGACGCGCCCTGGGATCCCGGGGCGCCCTTCTTTTATGGCCGAGACCTCTTCTCCCTCCTTACGGCACCGGGCCGAATTCGCCGCCTTCAAGGTGGCGGACGCGCTGTTGGGCCATCTGCCCTGGAGCACGCTTCAGGTGCTGGGCCGGAGTCTCGGGGCGGCCTTCCACGCGGTGGATGGCCGCCACCGCCGCGTGGCCCGGGAGAACCTGCGGGCTTCGGACCTGGGCCTTTCCGAAAAGGAAGTCCGAACTGTGTCCCGGGCCTGCTTCCGGCACTACGGCGCCATGTTCTTGAGCCTGTTGAAACTGCGACGAGCCACGCCGGAGCAGCTTCGAACCTGGATCAAGGTGGAAGGGCTTGAGCATTTCGACGCCGCGGCGGCCGAAGGCAAGGGTTTCATCCAGCTTTCCGCCCACTACGGCCACTGGGAGGCCCTGGCCCTCATCCAGAGCCTGGAAGGCCGGTCCTTGGCGGCCATTGGCCGGGAATTGGACAATCCACTGCTGGAGCCGGTTTCTGCCGCCTTCCGGACCCGCTTCGGCAACACCGTCATTCTCAAGGACGGTGGTGCCCGGGGCACGCTCCAGGCGCTACGCCAGGCCCGGGGCGTGGGTTTCGTCCTCGACCAGGACGCCCTGACCAACGGCGTCTTCGTCCGCTGCCTGGGCCGTTGGGCCTCCACCTTCCCAACAGCGGGGGCCTTCGCCACCCGCTATGACCTGCCCATCCTCCCTGTTTTCAGCTGGCCGGATGGGGACGGCCGCATCGTCGTCCACTTCGAGCCGCCCTTCAAGGCATCCAAGACCGGCGATCCGGAGCGCGACATTTGGGTCGCCACCCAGGCCATGACTCAGCGGATCGAGGCCCAGATCCGTAAAGACCCCCGGTGGTGGTTTTGGATGCACCGGCGTTTCAAGACCCAACCTGGTCCGGGCCACCCGGATCTCCCGCCCTCGCAATGGGTGGATGGCTGGCTAAAATCGTAGTTTCCTCCCAACCTTTCACCCGGGGCCTTCGCCCCCCGTTCCAGGAAGTCCGGATGCCCAAGCATGTCCTCGCCAAGCTCGAAAACGAGCTGAAGGCCGTCAAGAACGCCCTCCTGACCGAGATCCCCCAGGAGATCGCCCGCGCCGCGGGCCAGGGCGACCTCTCCGAGAACGCGGAATACGAGCAGGCCCTGGCCAAGCGCGACATGTTCCAGTCGAAGATGGTCACCATCGAGAAGCGCATCCAGGAGATCGCCTCCCTGGACATCTCCCGCCTCCCGAAGAACCGCGCCGCCTACGGGTCCATTCTCACGATCCTGGACCTGGACTCCGATGAGGAGAAGACCTACAAGCTGGTGCTGCCCGAGGAGCTCGGAGAGGATCCCGGCCTTCTCAGCATCTCCAGCCCCATCGGCATCGCGCTGGTGGGCCAGGAGGAAGGGAGCGAGGTCCGCGTGAAGATCCCCGCCGGTGTGCGCCGCTTCGAGATCCTGGTGCTGAAGACCGTCCACGACGTCGCCTAAGTTCCCCGAAAGCGAGGGCGCCATGAACAACAAGTACAAGCGCGAGCAGAAATGCTCCTTCTGCGGCAAGGGCCCCTCGGAGGTCGAGCAGCTGCTTGCCGGGCCGGAGGCCTTCATCTGCAACGAGTGCGTGGAGGCGGGGCAGATGCAGCTCCGCATGGGCAAGCAGACCAAAGCCGTCGGCCGCCACGAGGCCAAGCTGGCGCGCCCCCGCGAGATCAAGGCGTACCTGGACGACTATGTGATCGGCCAGGAGGAGGCCAAGAAGCGCCTCAGCGTGGCGGTCTACAACCACTACAAGCGCATCCTCGTCCCCAAGAAGGGCCTGGGCGGTTCCGAAGTGGAGCTGCAGAAGAGCAACATCTTGCTGCTGGGCCCCACTGGCACGGGCAAGACGCTGCTGGCGCAGACCCTGGCCAAAGTGCTGGATGTGCCCTTCGCCCTCGCGGACGCGACGACGCTCACGGAGGCCGGTTATGTGGGTGAGGATGTGGAGAACATCCTCACCAAGCTCCTCCAGGCCGCGAACTACGACCTGGAACGGGCCCAGAAGGGCATCGTCTTCATCGATGAGATCGACAAGATCGGCCGCAAGAGCGAGAACCCTTCCATCACCCGCGATGTGAGCGGCGAGGGCGTGCAGCAGGCGCTGCTCAAGCTCATCGAAGGCACGGTGGCCAATGTGCCGCCCCAGGGCGGCCGCAAGCATCCCCACCAGGAATTCATCCAGGTGGACACGGCCAACATCCTCTTCATCTGCGGCGGCGCCTTCGTGGGCGTTGAGGAGATCATCAAGCAGCGCATCCGGGCCAAGGCCGTGGGCTTCGGCGCCAAGCCGGCCTCCCGCGACGACAAGGAGAACCTCATCCGCCTTTCGGAGCCCGAGGACATCATCAAGTTCGGCCTCATCCCCGAGCTGGTGGGCCGCCTGCCCGTGATGGCCGCGCTCAAGCCGCTGGACCGCGAGGCCCTCGTGGCCATCCTCACCCAGCCCAAGAACGCCGTGACGAAGCAGTTCCAGCGGCTCTTCGAGATGGACGACATCGAGCTGAGTTTCGATGACGGAGCCCTCGACGCGCTCGCGGAGCAGGCGCTCACGCGCAAGCTGGGCGCGCGCGGCCTGCGGGGCTTGCTGGAGCAGGTGCTCCTGGACCCCATGTTCGACCTGCCCTCCGACGAGCGCACTCAGAAGGAGGCGCTCCGTCTCACCCGCAAAAAAGTGGAAGAGGTCCTGGGCATCCCCAGCGCGCCCATTTCAGCGGCGGGCTGAGCCAGTCTTCCAGTGCCCCACTGCCGGAGGCCCGGCTCAGGTCCCATCGATAAATACCATAGGGTGGTATGGTATTTGTTGACGAGGCTCCCATGGCCCACATCCACCGCGACCAGAAGAAGCTCCTCAACAGGGTGCGCCGCATCCGGGGCCAGGTGGAAGCGCTTGAACGCATGCTCGGCGGCGGCCCGGAGGGCTGCTCAGAACTCCTCTCGCTCATCACCGCCGCGCGAGGCGCCATGAACGCGCTCATGTTCGAGGTGCTGGAAGGCCATGTCCAGAGCCATGTGCTTTCTCCAACCGCGAAGCCTGGTTCCCCTGAATCCGAGGCCGCGGCGGAACTGGTGGATGTGATCCGTTCCTACCTGAAATAGCACGGCGATCGAGGAGGCCGGTATGACGATCCAGTCCCGCTCCGGGGATCATCAGGATCACGGGCACGCGGTGGAACGCTTGGATCTGCTGCGCATAGCCTTCGTGCTCCTGGCGGCCGCCGCCATGTGGTTTCAGCCGTCCGCGATCCAGGGCCACGCGCGGATCGGGGGGTGGGTGGCCATCGTCATAGGCGGCTACCCGATCTTCATGGAGGCCGCGGAGAGCCTGGGCCACCGGCGGATGACGATGGAATTGTCCATGACCCTGGCGCTGGTGTGCGCCGCGGCCATCGGGGAGTTCTTCACGGCCCTGGTGATCACGCTGTTCGTGCTGGTCGCGGAGATACTGGAAGGCCTGACGGTCGGCCGGGGCCGCCATGCCATCGAAGACCTGCTGGATGTGCTGCCCCGGACCGTGCTGTTGCGCCGCGGCGGGACCACCGAGACTGTTCCTCTGGAAGGCATCGCCGTGGACGAGGTGCTCCTCGTCAACC
>DASRXV010000002.1:0-14811 GCA_035687325.1 Holophagaceae bacterium | reverse complement strand
CACGGCGGCCTGGATGGCGGCGGTGTCATCGGTGACGCCATCGCCCTTGGCGCCGTAGGCCTTCACATCCGCGGTGAACGAAGAAGTGGCGGCGGGCGCGCAGGTGGCGTTGATCGTCGCGGTGGCCGACGCGGACTTGGTGGTGTCGGCCACGCTCACGGCCTTGACCGTGTGGCTTCCGGTGGTTCCGGGCGCTGTGTAGGTGACCGTGTTCCCGCTTCCGGACAAGGTGCCGACCGTGCTGTTGCCGTTGGAGATGCTGTCCACAGACCAAGTGACGGCCGTGTTCGAGGACCCCGACACGGTCGCCGTGAAGGATTGGCCGCCTCCCGTGGGGACAGTGGCGGAAGCGGGCGCGAGGGCGACGCTCACGGGCACTGGACCGCTCAGGACCGTCACCGTCGAGGAGCCCCGCTGGTTGGTGTCAGCCGCGCTGGTGGCGGTGATGGTATGGTTGCCCGCCGTGGCGGGGGCCGTGTAAATGACTGAGCCTCCCGAGCCCGCGAGGGTGCCTGTGCTTGCGTTCCCGTTGGCGACGCCATCCACATCCCAGGTGACGCCCGTGTTCGAGGAACCCGACACGGTCGCCGAGAAAGTGCTGGTTCCGCCCACGCCCACGCTGGCCGTGGGCGGAGTCAGGGTGACGCTCACCGAGAGCCCGTTGACTTGGACCGTCACCGATCCCGACCGGCTCGTGTCTGCGTCGCTGGTGGCCCGGATGAGGTGAGTGCCCGCCGCTGCCGGCGCGGTGTAGACGACCGCAGTGCCGGGGCCGGAAATGGTGCCCACCGAGGCGTTGCCGTTGGCGATGTTGTCCACGGTCCAAGTGAGCCCGGTATTGGTGGTGCCCGAAACAGCGGCCGTGAGGCCAACCGTGGCCCCCGTGGTGACGGCTGGGGATGGCGGACTCAGGGAAACGCTGATGCCTCCGGAAGGCGCGCCCGGTGCCACGGCGGCGGCTGTAGCCCCGCCCCCCCCACCGCCGCAGGCGATGTAGGAACAGGAAACCCCGATGATGAGGATGCCCAGAGCCCGGATCTGGATACTTCCTGCATACATTGGAGCCTCCGAGGTCCAAGTACCCGATCAGAGTAAGCGTCGGGGGACCTATGGCAAGAAATTCCTTTGATTCTCCCTTTATCTGTCATGCTTGAGTGTGCATTTTTCGATATTTTTATTGTCATGTATTCCTTTTTTGGCGCTCTTGCCGGGAAGGCGTATCATCGACCCGGAGAGGTTGGCGATGAAGACTTCTGCCGAGCATCGTTCCTGCGACCGGGTCCCCATTGGCAACCGGGTCAAGATCATGAGCAACGGGAAGATCGTGGCCTACTTGGTGGCGATCAACCTGAGCATGGGTGGCATCCTCCTGAGCGCCCAGCCCAACCTCCGTGTGGGGAGCTCCTATGAGGTGGCCATCCAGAACGGCGTCGAAGGGGCGGGCGTCCTGGCCAAGGGCATCGTGGTCCGCAACGATGATCACGGCACCGCCGTCCAGTTCGCCTCACAGCTCGCGAAGTCCAGCTTCGAAACCGTGATCGCCCCGGGAGCCACTTCAGCCTCCTTCCTGGACAGCTACCGCAACTACTTCCGGGTGAGCCGGAGCAAGACACTGGAGAACTGCGAGGAGCTGCTGGGGGTCACCAAGACCCAGTTCCGGCGCGTCTTCTACTCGACCTTCAGCGGGAGCATCGTCCTGTCCATCCTGCCGGTCTGGCTCTTGAGGGCCAGCATCCCGCCCTACCCCAACATCCTGAAGATCCTCCTCGCCTTCGCCTGGGGCGCCTTCTGGCTCGTCCTCCTCCAGCCCTCCATGGACCTCGGGATCTTCCGGATACTGAGAGGGAAGGCCGCTCGGCATTCAGCTTCCTGAACCGGAACCTCCATCAAAAGTGAAGGGCACGGAATTCCCGGCCCTTCCCTTTTCGCGCCGCGTCTCACCACACCTGCGGAATCCCGTCGGGAACGGAGCAGCCGAAGGCCTGGTAGAAGGAGGGCAGATCATCCACGGGGCCCACGACGCGGAAGCGGACGGGGCTGTGCACATCGGAGTAGGCTTGGTTGCGCAACTGCTCCGGGCGCTGGTTGGTGCGCCAGCCTTGCGCGAAGGCCACAAAGAAGCGCTGGTCCGGTGTGAGGCCGTCCATGGCGGGAAAGGCCCTGCCCTTCGTGGCCATCTGGAAGGCGAGGTAGGCCACCTTCAGGCCGCCGATGTCGGCGATGTTCTCGCCCAGCGTCTGCTTGCCGTTCAGATGCACGCCAGGCACGGCCTCGAAGCTGTCGTACTGCTTGATGACGCCCGCTGCGCGGGACTCGAAGGCCTTGCGGTCCTCCGGCGTCCACCAGGCCTTGAGGTTGCCGTCCGAGTCATACTGGCTGCCTTCGTCGTCGAAGGCGTGGGTGAGCTCGTGGCCGATGGTGGAGGCCAGCGCGCCGTAATTCGCGGCCTCATCCGCCTTGGGGTCGAAGAAGGGCGGCTGGAGGATGCCCGCCGGCAGCACGATCTCGTTCATGGACGGGTTGTAGTAGGCGTTGTTGGTGGGCGGCGTCATGGTCCACTCGGTGCGGTCCACGGGCTTGCCCA
The DNA here is from genome assembly GCA_035687325.1 of Holophagaceae bacterium. Taxonomy (GTDB): domain Bacteria; phylum Acidobacteriota; class Holophagae; order Holophagales; family Holophagaceae; genus JAFDVN01. The sequence continues at coordinate 12,227 of DASRXV010000002.1, read as the reverse complement.
GCTTGGCCATCTCGTAGGTGACATCGAAGGCCCTCGAGGCCAGCTCGTTGCCCGCGTAGGAATCGCGGCCGATCTTGAGCGAAGCGTAGTCGCGCCACTTGTCGGGGTAGCCCACCTTGGACACCAGCGTGTCGAGCTTGCCCATGGCCTTCTGCTTCGTGGTCTCGCCCATCCAGGGCGTGTCCTGGATGATCTGGCGCATGGCGGCCTTGTGGAAATCCACCATCTTCTGCACGGCGGCCTTGGCCTCGGGACTGAAGGCCTCCGCGACATAGAGCTTGCCGAGGTCGAAACCGATGGCGCCATCCACCGCGCCCTTCACGCGCCGCCAGCGGGGCAGCAGCTCCTTGCGGCCTGACATGGTCTTGCCGTAGAAGTCGAAGCTCTCGTCCTCGAAGGCTTTGGGCAGGTAGGACGACAGGGAGGCCAGCGTCCGCCACTTCAGCAGCGCGCGCCACTTGGCGGCGGGGATTTCCGAGGAGAGCGCCGCGAAGGCCGCGAGGTAGTCCGGCTGGCGGAGGTTGAGGCTCTTCTCCGTGGCGGGCAGGCCCAGCCCCGCGAAGTAGCGCTCCCACGCGAAGCCCGGGGCCGTCAGGGGCAGGTCCGTGCGGGGCGCCTTGTGGTAGTTGGCTTCCGGATCGCGAAGGTCCACGAGCTTGCGGGACGCAGCGGCAAGGGCCGTCTCCATGTCCAGCACGGTGCGGGCGTCCGCCGCGGCGGCTTCCTTCGTCTCGCCGGACAGTTCGAACATGCGGCCCACATGGACCTGGTAAGCCGCGCGCAGTTCGCGCGATTTCGCGTCCTGGCGGAAGTAGAACTCGCGCTCCGGAAGGCCGAAGCGGGTCTGGCCCAAGGAAACGATCATGGCCGTGGCGTCCTTGTCGTCCTGGCTCACGAAGAAGCTGAAGGGCACGGGCAGGCCGTGGCGGCTCAGCCAGGCGCAGGCGTCCGCCAGCGAATCGCCGTCCTTGATGGAGGCGATCTTCGCGAAAGCCTCCGACAGCGGCTTCACGCCGTTCTTCGCGATGGCGGCCTCGTCCATGCCGCTGGCATAGAAGTCGCCGATGCGCTGCTCCGGCGTGCCCGCCGCGGCCTTCGCCAGCGCGGCCGCGTCCAGCAAGCGGTGGAGGATGGCATCGTTGCGGTCGTCGATCTCCTGATTCACCCCGAAGGCGGCGTAGGCGGCCGGGATGGGCGTCTTGTCATAGGCGCCGTTGGCGAAGCCGTAGAAGTCCGCGCAGGGCTTCACGGCGCGGTCCATGAAGGCCGGGTCGATGCCAGATTTGGGGCTTTGGGCGGCGAGGATGGCGGGGAGGGAGGCGAGCAGGAGCGCGCGGCGCATGGGTGTGTCCTCAACGAAGGGTTAGAAGCGCCAAGGGCCCCTCTCGGGGCCCTTGGCATTCCTCATCCGGCTTACCAGATGCTCGGGCGGTCGGCTTCCGGACGGAACATCTTGCAGCCGTCCATCACATCGAAGGCCTTGTAGAACTCGGGCATGTTGGCGAGGGGGCCCAGCACGCGGAACTTGCCGGGGCTGTGCGGATCCACCTTCAGCGCCATGGAGGCGTACTGCGGGCGGGTGTGCTCGCGCCACACGGAGGCGAAACCCAGGAAGAAGCGCTGATCGCCGTTGAGGCCGGTGATGACGGGCGAATCCTGGCCCTTGAGGCTGCGCTTCCAGGCCAGGTAGGCGATCTTGAGGCCGCCCAGGTCCGCGATGTTCTCGCCCAGCGTCAGTTTGCCGTTCACATGCTCGCCGGGGATGGGCTCGAAGCCGTCGAATTCCTTGACCACGAGATCCGTGCGGGACTCGTAGGCCTTCTTCACCGAGTCCGTCCACCAGTTCTTGAGGTTGCCTTCCGCGTCGTACTGGCAGCCCTGGTCGTCGAAGCCGTGGGTCATCTCGTGGCCGATGACCACGCCGATGGCGCCGTAGTTCACAGCGTCATCCGCCTTGGGGTCGAAGAAAGGCGTCTGCAGGATGCCGGCCGGGAAGACGATCTCGTTGAGGGAGGGGTTGTAATAGGCGTTCACCGTGGGGGGCGTCATGCCCCACTCGGCGCGGTCCACGGCCTTGCCCAGCTTGTGGAGGTTCTCCTGGATGCGGAACTCGGCGGCCCGGCGGGCGTTGCCGTAGTAGTCGTCCCGCTTCACCGTGAACTTGTACTCCTTCCACTTGTCGGGGTAGCCCATCTTGATCATGAAGGCGTCCAGCTTCTTCACGGCCGCGGCCTTGGTGGGCGCGTCCATCCAGGGCAGCTGGGCGATGTCATCGCGCAGCACGGCCTGCATGTTGTGGACCATGTCGAGGACCTTCTGCTTCGCCTCGGGCGGGAAGGCCTTCTTCACATAGACCTGGCCCAGGGCCTCGCCCAGGGCGCGGTCCGTGGCGGCGGTCATGCGCTTCCAGCGGTCTTCCTGGACCTCCACGCCCGTGAGGGCCTTGGTGAAGGAGAAGGCCTCGTCCTCGAAAGCCTTGGAGAGCAGGCTCGAGGCGCCGGAGATCACATGCCAGCGCAGGTAGGTGCGCCATTCGGAAGCGGTCGTGGCATCCGCCATCTTGGCGAAGGCCGTGAAGAAGGAGGGCTGGGCCACGAGCACATCCCCAGCTTTCACGCCGCGGGCGGCCATGTAGCCCTTCCAGTCGAAGCCCGGCGCCTTCTCCGCCAGCTGGGCCAGGGTGTACTTGTTGTAGGTCTTGATGGGGTCGCGGTTCTCCACGCGGGTCCAGGAGGCCTGGGCCAGCGCCGTCTCCACCTTCATCACCACACCGGCCGCGTCCTGGGCCGCGTCGGCCTTGTCGCCCAGCAGCTCGAAGGTGCGGGCGATGTGGGCCTCGTAATCGGCGCGCACCTTTTTGGAGCGTTCGTCGTCCTTCAGGTAATAGTCGCGGTCGGGCATGCCCAGGCCGCCCTGGTTGAAGCCGCTGATGTACTTGGTGCTCTCCTTGTCGTCCTGGCCCACGCCGTAGCTGAACCCACCGCCGAGGCCCCGGTCATGGAGCTTGGCCAGCACCTTGGGCAGGTCCGCGTCCGACTTGAGGGACGCGGCGATGGCGAGATCATCTTCCACCGGCTTGGCGCCCAGCTTGTTGATCGCGGCCTCGTCCATGGAGGCGGCGTAGTAGTCGCCCACCTTCTGGTCCACGCTGCCGGCCTTGAGGCCCGTCTCCTTGGAGGCGGCCTCCAGGATGTCGTGCAGGATGGCGCGGTTGTGGTCGTAGAGCTCGTTGAAGGCGCCGTAGCGGGACTTATCCGCGGGCATCTCCGTGCGCTTCAGCCAGCCGCCGTTGGCGTAGACGTAGAAGTCGTCGCAGGGCTTCACGCTCGTGTCCATGTTGGCGGGATCGATGCCGTGGATCATCGGGCCACCAGGCGCCTGCCCATAGGTGTCAGACGGCGCATGCGCTGTCTGACGAGCGACGAGAGCCGTGGCCACCAGGCCAAGGGCGAGTGAGAGGGACTTGAGCCTATTCATGGTTGACCTCGCAATGTGATGCTCTACGAGGCTAGCACAAGGCGGTTGAGTCCAAAGCCCTGTGAAAAATTGTTAAGAAACCCGGACTTACAGCTTCGCCCATGCCCCCAGCACCTCCTGAGCCTGACGGATGAGACCCAGTCCCGGCGTTCGTGCTGGCATCGTCACGGTGCCATCGGGGGTAAGGGTGGCGTCCTTCTGCTCGCGGACCCAGGCCATGAGTTTGGCGGGGTCCAGCGGAGTCTGCGGGCTGGGACGGAACTTGAGGCGGGCCTTGTCGAGGCTCACTTCACCGACGGCGAGGTGCTGGGCGCGGAGCTTCACGCGCAGCACCTCGAAGAACTTCAACGACTCCTCGTCGTCCTCGGGCATGCGGCCGAAGCGGTCCTCGAGATCCTGGCGGTAGAGCTCCAGATCGCGCTCACCCTTGAGGCGGGAGGCGCGCTTGTACGCCACGAGGCGTTCCGCGGCGGCGTCAATCCAGGCGCGGCTGAGCTGGGCAGGGCCGCCGCCCGTGAGGCCGTCCACGCGCACCTCAAAGGTGCCGCTGGGTTGGCCTTGCAGTTCCTGGAGCGTCTCCTCCAGCAGCTTCAGGTACATCTCGAAGCCGATGTCGTGGATGTGGCCGCTCTGCTCGCCCCCCAGGATGTTGCCGGCGCCGCGCAGCTCCAGATCCATGGCCGCGATGCGAAAGCCGCTGCCCAGCTCGCTGAAGTCCTCGAGCGCCTGCAGGCGCTTGCGGGCGTCCTCGCTGATCTCGCCCTTGCCGGGGATGAGCAGGTAGGCGTAGGCGGGGATGTCGCTGCGGCCCACGCGGCCGCGGAGCTGGTAGAGCTGGCTGAGGCCGAAGGCGTCCGCCCGGTGGACGATCAGCGTGTTGGCGTTGGGCACATCCAGCCCGTTCTCCACGATGGTGGTGGCGATGAGCACATCGATGCGGCCTTCCATGAAGCCCAGCATCACGCGCTCCAGCTCGTGCTCGTTCATCTGCCCGTGGCCGATGCCCACGCGGGCCTCCGGCACCAGCGACCGCACGCGGTCGGCGATGGAATCGATGCTCTCCACGCGGTTGTGGACCAGGTAGACCTGGCCACCGCGCCGCAACTCGAAGGCGATGGAGCTGCGGAGCAGCTCGTCGTTCCAGGGCGCCACCACCGTCTCGATGGCCAGCCGGTTCTTGGGCGGGGTCTCGATAAGGCTGATCTCCCGCAGGCCCGCCAGGCTCATGTGCAGCGTGCGCGGGATGGGCGTGGCGCTCATGGAGAGCACATCCACGCTCGCCCGCAGCTTCTTCAGCTTCTCCTTGTGGGCCACGCCGAAGCGCTGCTCCTCATCGATGACGACGAGCCCCAGCTCCGCGTATTCCACCTTGCCGCCCAGGGCCTGGTGCGTGCCGATGAGGATGTCCACCTTGCCATCCGCCAGATCCTGCTGGATGCGCTTGGCGTCGGCCGCGCTCACGAAGCGGTTGAGCATCTCCACGCGGATGGGGAAGGCGGCGAAGCGTTCTCTGAAAGTGCGGTAGTGCTGGAAGCAGAGGATCGTCGTGGGGCAGAGCACAGCCACCTGGCGGCCTTCGAAGGCCATCTTCGCCGCGGCGCGCATGGCCACCTCCGTCTTGCCGAAGCCCACATCGCCGCAGAGCAGGCGGTCCATGGGCTTGTCGCTTTCGAGATCGGCCTTGATGGCCTCGCTGACTTCGATTTGGTCTCGCGTGGGCTCATAAGGGAAGCTGGCCTCGAAGGCCGCCATGTCCGGGCCGTCGGGCCCGCAGGAAGTCCCCTTCTCCAGCTTGCGCCGCGCGTAGAGCTTGAGCAGCTCCTCCGCCATGTCGCGGATGGCCTTCTTCGCGCGGCGCTTCACCTTCACCCAGGACTGGCCGCCCAGCTTGTCCAGCGGCGGCGGAACTCCGTCCGCGCTCACGAATTTCTGGATGAGGTCCGCGCGCTCCAGGCTCACGCCCACGCGGCCGCCATCGGCGTAGCGGAGCTGGATGACTTCCAGTTCCTCGTCGCCCACCTTCTGGATGGCGAAGCCCAGGAACTCGCCGATGCCGTGGTCCAGATGCACCACACGGTCACCGGGCTTCAGGTCCCGGAGATCGCTGAGGAAGGCAGCGGACTTGCTCTTGCTCGGTGTGCTCGGGATGGCGCGGCGCCCGAAGGCCTCGCGTTCCGTGAGCAACAGCAGCTTCGCTTCCGGGATGGCCACGCCGCCGCTGAGGTTGAGGTGCAGGGCCGCGCAGCCGGGCGCTGTGCCCTCGGCCTCCGGGACCTCCTGCTCCAGCATCAGGTCGCGAAGACGGTCGCGCATGCCGCTCGTGGAACCCAGCAGCCGCACGCGCCAGCCTTCGTTCACACGGCGACGCGCCTCGTCCGCCAGCTCGCGAAGGCGGCCCTGGAACTCCTGGGCCTTCTGCGCGGTGAAGGGGACGGTCGCCTCGGCCTGCCATTCGGTGAGATGCAGGGTGGCGCGGCTGGGATCGCTGGGCGCGAAGCGGTCCTCAGGATCAGGGCACACAACGCCGCCGCGGCGCAGGACCGTGACAGCTTCTGAAATGCGCGCCAGTTCCTGCTCCGCCAGCGCCGCTTCCCAGGCCTCATCCAGCTTGACGCGGAGGCAGGGCGGGACGAAGTGGGCCAGCTGGCCCTTGGCGTGGGGCAGCAGCGGATAGAAGAGCTCCTCGCCGGGGAAGTGGCCGTGGCTGAGGAGCCGCGCCTGGCGGAAGCCCAAGTCATCCTGCGGCTCCGGCGTGAGGTCCGCCTTCGCGTCTAGGATCGCTCGCAGCGCGTCATCGGCCTCATCACCCTGGCCGCGATCGCCCTCGAAGCGCGGGTAGAGCGTCAGCGAGGCGAGATCCTCGCCTGTGCGGTGCTGGGTCTCGGGGTCGAAGACCGAGAGCCGCTCCAACTCGTCACCAAAGGTCTCCAGCCGCAGCGGCAGGTCCAGGTGGTCCGGCCAGAGATCGATGACGAGGCCGCGGGCGCTGAACTCGCCGGGCTGCGACGCGAGATCGGCCCGGCGGTAGCCAAGATCAATGAGCGTCTCCAGGAGGATCTCCCGGGGCAACTCGGCGTTCTTCCGCAGCTCCAACTTGCGTTTGGCGAACCAGCTGGGATGCGGCAAGCTCTCCCGCGCGGCGAGCGGCCCCGTGACAAGCACCTGCACGTGGCCTTCCACCAAGCCCGCCAGCGCGGCCATGCGGTCCCGCAGCACCGCGCCCGGCGGCGAGCTCTCACCGCCGGCATAGGGCGCGAGGCCTGGGAAATGCGCCACACCCGCATCCGGCATCAGCGCGGCGAGATCGGCGGCGAGATGCTGGGCCTCCGCCTCGCTGGGCGCATCGATCCACATGGGACGCAGGCGGCCCTCCGCCGTGGACCAACGCGCCAGCAGCAGGGCCAGCGCGGAGCCTTGGGTCCAGCGCAAGCGGGCGCCCTCGCCCAGCGCGGACGCGTCGAGGCAGCGGAGGAGATCCTGAAGTGCGGCGCGGTCGCGCGAATCCATAGCCCTCCAGTGTGCCCTACGCCCCAACACAGACGGGATGTTGATATCTCAATCAGGCGGCTCTAAAAGTTGACTATTATGGTCAGCATTGGAGTCTGCTCGTGGCGAACCGCCCCCTCGACCTTACGAACCCCGCCAAGGCCAAGTTCGAAGCCTGGATTGCGGGCATCGACACGCGCATCCAGGATCCGGCCACGGACCGGAACGCGCTCTGCATCGAGCTCTGCAAGGGCTTCTACGGCGTCCCGGACGCGCCGCGCTCCGTGCATGAGGAAGTCATGCTCCTCAACTTCGACCCGCGCAACGCCACGCTGGAGGCGGAGTACTACAGCGAGCTCATCCCCGCGAAGTGGGATCCCATCAAGCCGCTCATCTGGCTCTGGCAGATGTTCGACAACTCGCCCCTCAACGCCAATGTCTGGCTGGGCCTGAAGTTCAGGGCCATGCTTGGCAAGCACATCTTCGGCAGCTGCGGGACGGGCGTGAAATTCTTCACGGGCATCGAGTGGAGCTTCGGCTACAACATCCGCATCGAGGACAACGCGACGATCCACCGTTTCGTGCTGCTGGACGACCGCGGCGCCATCACGATCAAGAAGGGCGCGAGCATCAGCGACTACGCCAACATCTACAGCCACTGGCATGACCTCGTGGACCCCTCCATCGTGAACCTGGGCGACACCGTCATCGGCGAAGGCGCCCGCGTCACCTATCACACCACGGTGCTGAGCGGCACGAAGATCGGCGACCACGCCATGGTGGGCACCGGCGGCCTCGTGACCAAGGACATCGGCGACTACGAGGTCGCCATCGGCGCGCCCGCGAAATCCCGCCGCCTCAAGCCCGACGCGCCTGCGGAGCTGGAAGGCGCGACCGGGCTGAAGCGCTAGCCCGAGCGGCGGTCAGTAGAAGGTTTCCCTGGCCTGGAGCATGCGGGTGAATTCCGCGAGCCGCCGGGCGCGGGTTTCGGGCTTCTTGGCGTTATGCAGCCGGAAGAGGAAGGCGAACCGGTTCTGCGAAGTCAGCGTGGCGAAGAAGGCCGCGGCATCCGGATGCGCGTCCAGGAAGGCTTGGAGATCCTCGGGCACCTCCGCCTTGCTCTGCGCCGCGTAGGCCGCCTCCCAGCGGCCATCCGCCTTGGCCCGGTCCACCTCCGCCAGGCCCGAGAGCCGCATCCTGCCGCTCACGGTCAACGCCGCGACCTTCTCGGTGTTGACCTTGGACCAGATGGACCGTTTGGTCCGTGGTGTCAGCCGTTGCAGGAAGTAGGTGGCGTCTCGGGACTGCCTCTGCCCATCGATCCAGCCGAAGCACAGGGCGGCTTCGACGGCCTCCTCCCAGTTGATCGACGGGATGCCGCTCCCTTTCTTCGCCAGCTTCAGCCATATCCCGGGGGACGCGGCGTGGTGGGTGTCGAGCCAGGCCTCAAGATCCGCAGGCTTCGCGAAAGGGATCACCGCGAGGCCGTCCTTCGGGTGCTTCTCATCAACCGTTTTGCGGCTTGGCATGGGCGTTTCCAGACAGTGACATCCCCAGCCTAGCGTGATCAAAATCCCTAGGCGCGGAGCCTGCCATCGGCCCAGGCTTGCCATCCCCCTGAGACCTGGCGGCCCGCCTCGAGGTGGCTCGCGCCTGGCACGACCGTGAGTGGCGCGCCGGAAACAACCGCGATGGCCTGGACGCCGAGAAGGGGGGTGATGGTGTCGGCGTCGCCCGCGAGCAGCGCGAGGGGCGTCCGCAGGCCCCGCGCGGCTTTCAGAGGCGAGACGGCATCCGGATCAAAGCCCGCGATGCGACCGGCCCTCCACAGCGCCACGCATTCGGCGGGCCGCGCCAGGAACTCCGCGCCGCCCAGCGTGCCATGCAGATCGTTGCGGGTCGCATCCCGCAGATCCGTGAACGGCGACTCCAGCAACGCGCCACCCAGCGGCCCGCCCTTTTGTTCCAAATCGCTTAGCGCCAGCAAGGCCACGCCCGCGCCTTGGCTGGCGGCGGCGAGGACGACACGGTTCCGCGGGACACCATTCGCTTCGAGGAACCGCACGACACTCACCACATCCCATTGTTCGTGAGCGCCCAGCGTGCAAGGAATGTCAGGGTGCACATCCCTGCCCCGAAAGGTGAACACCGCGCCATCCCAACCGGGCAGATCCATGAGCCGCCCCACCGCTCCCCAGGCGTCGTCCCCGAAGCCGTGGAGCGTGATAACCACGCCTTTTGATTTCGGACGATGGAGCCAGAAGAGCTCCAGCACCGCGCCTCCGCCACCCGTGAGGGCATGTTCCGTCCATCGTCCGTCCCGGCCCGCCAACCGCGCGAAGACGGCATCCCGATCCGTGGGCGTGCGAGTCGGCGCAGGTGGATGCAACAGCAGCGACGGGAGCATGGAACCAGCCGCCATCGAGGCCACCGCGTAGAAGATCGCGAGCGCGAACAAGGTGGATAGCAAGCGGCGCATGGACTGGCTACGAGTCAGCGGCGCGATGGTTCATCCAGATTTATGGAATGGGCAAATGAGACCATGTTTCCGAATCTATCGTCATGCTGGTTGTCGCTGATGTCGTGTCTGTAGTTGGCGCAGCGAAGCCCACCACCACTGTAGTCGTGGTCCTTTTCTTATCTGTTGGATCACAAGGCTTGCCGGGAACTGGCAGCTGCGCCGCCTTCTGTTCTGTTTTCGGCGCTTTGGGAGCACAGGCAAGGTTCAGCAAGGCACTCGCCATCAATGAAGCTGCGAAAAGGGAAATCCGCTTGGGGCGTTTCCCCACAAGCCGCATCGCTCCCACCGCGCAATCCGCGGTGATCACCGTGCCATCGGCCCGCTTCCACAGGCGGGCGCAGACCTTGCCTTCCTTCTCGATGATGAGCGCCATCCCCTCGGCGGCCGTCATCTTCGAGAAGTCGTAGACATGCTTCTCGCAGGTCGCGCAGAAGCGGGCGCGGTCATCGCCACTCATCTCCGCCCAGGCCGCAGGGCATGGGGAGGCGATCTGGAGCTTGTTCAGGAAGTCGTGGTCGGAGGGCATGGTCGGAGGGCATGGTCGGAGGGCATGGTCGGTGGCCCAGTGTTGGGCGGCCCGCCACACCGGTCAAGCTCAGACCTGCGGCAATCCAGCGATGGCCTTGGCTGTGTCCCAGGCCTCCGCCATCCTGCGCGCGTCGCCGGCGGTGCCGCCCGCATGGCGGGCCAGGAGGGCACGGGCCTCGGTCTCTTTGCCTTCAGCGGCGAGCGCCTCCAGGTCCGCGGCGATGCCGGGGCCCAGGGCCAGCGCCCGCAGGAGATCCTGGAGGCGGCGGCGCAGCTCCGCGCGCTCGGCTTCCACCCGCGCGCGGAACTCGCGCTTGCCCGGTTTCTTGGCCTTGGTCGCCATCAGATCTTCATGATCGAACGGTAGGCCTCGAGGAAGTGGGCGGGCTGGGGCAGGATCTCGTCCTCCAGCTTGGGCTGGTAGGCGACCCAGGTGTCCTTGGCGGCCACGCGGCGCACGGGGGCGTCGAGATGGAAGAAGAGCTCGTCCGCGATGCGGGCGGCGATCTCGGAGCCGTAGCCCCAGGAGAGGGTGTCCTCGTGGGCCACGATGACGCGGTGGGTCTTCTTCACCGTGCGCTCGATGGCGGCCCAGTCATAGGGGTTCAGGGAGCGGAGGTCGATGATCTCCACATTGATCCCTTCCTTCTCGGCCTCGCGGGCGGCCTGCACGGCGCGGATGACGGTGCAGCCGTACGTGATCACGGAGAGGTCCGTCCCCTCGCGCACGGTGCGGGCCTTGCCGAAGGGCACCATGAAGTCCTCGGGGACTTCGGGGCCCTTGTTGTGGGTCTGCCGGTAGAGGTGCTTGGGCTCGAGGAACAGCACGGGGTCGTCGCAGCGGATGGCCGTGCGCAGGAGGCCCGCGGCGTCCAGGGCATTGCTCGGGTAGACGACACGGAGCCCGGGGATGTGCGTGAAGGTGCTCTCGCCGCACTGGCTGTGGTAGACGCTGCCGCCCATGAGGTAGCCCGCGATGGGCACGCGCACCACCATGGGCCCTTTGAAGTTGCCCGCGGAGCGCCAGCGCACGGTGGCCAGCTCGTCCCGGAGCTGCTGCATGGCGGGCCAGATGTAGTCGAAGAACTGGATCTCGACCACAGGCTTGAAGCCCCGGGCGGCGAGGCCCACGGCGCGGCCAATGATGGTGGCTTCAGCGAGAGGCGAGTTGTAGACGCGATGATCGCCGAAGGCCTTCTGCAGGCCGGAGGTGGCCTTGAAGACTCCGCCCTTGCCCTTCACCTGGTCCAGGACGCCGCTGCGGGAAGCGTCCGCCACATCCTCGCCGAAGACGACGATCTTGTCGTTCTTCGCCATCTCCTGCTTCATGACCTGGTTGATGGCGTCGATCATCGTCTTGCCGCCTTCGCGGCTCTCGATGCTGTCTTCCGTGTCGAAGGCGGCGGAGGTGGGATCCACCTCCATGCTGTAGAGGTGCTCGTAATAGGAGCCTGAGGCGGGGATGGGCGCGGCCTCGGCGCGGTCCCAGGCCTCGTCCACCTCGCGCTGGACACCATCCTTCAGGGCCTGGAGCTGGGCCTCGCTGACATCGCCGTTCTGCACGAGCTTCTGCGCGAAGGTGGTGACGGGGTCGCGTTTGGCCTCGGCTTCGCGCTCCGCCGGGGTGCGATAGAGCTGCTCGTCATCGGAGAGCGAGTGGCTGTAGGGGCGGATCACCTTGGCGCGCACTAGCGCGGGGCCCTTGCGGGCGCGGGCGTGGTCCACGGCCTTCTTCAGCGCGTCGTGGGAGGCGATGGGGTCGCAGCCGTCCACCTCATCCACGATGAGGAGGCCGTGGGGCTCGAAGCCCTTGAGCAGCGCGGCCACATTGCCGCCGGGATATTGGACCTCGGAGGGCACGGAGATGGCATAGCCGTTGTCCTCGATGAGGAAGACCACGGGCACCTTCAGGTTCACGGCGTTGCTGATGGCTTCCCAGAACTCCCCTTCGCTGCACTGGCCGTCGCCGCCAGTGGCGAGGACGATCTCGTCGCCCTTGAAGCCCATCTCTTTCGCGATGCCGCCCTGCTCCGCCCGCAGCACGGCCTCGGCCGCGCCCACGGCCTGGAGGAAATGCGAGCCGGTGGGGCTGCTGGTGCTGTAGATGTTGAGGCCCTTGTGGCCCCAGTGGCTGGGCATCTGGCGGCCGCCGCTGGCGGGATCATCCACCGCGCCCACGCTGCCGAGGAACTGCTCGTAGGCGGTGTAGCCCAGG
>DASRXV010000001.1:0-28031 GCA_035687325.1 Holophagaceae bacterium | reverse complement strand
TGGAGCTTCGCGCCGTTGTTCACGCAGAGCCGCCCGATGGATCCGGTGTTTTGCGGAATCTCGGGTTGGTGAAGAATGATGTGGAAGGTGGCGGACATGGCTGACTGTCTTTTCTGCAAGATCGCCCGGAAGGAGATTCCGGCGGCGGTGGTCCATGAGGACGCCGGGCTGATGGCGTTCAAGGACATCTTCCCGCAGGCGCCGGTGCATCTGCTCATCATTCCGAAGGTCCACCGCGACGGGCTCAACGACCTGAGCGAGGATCTGGCGCCTGTTCTGGGCCGCATCCCTTTCCTGGCGGCGGAACTGGCGAAGGCTCACGGCATCGCGGAGAGCGGATGGCGCCTGCTGTCCAATGTGGGCGAGGACGGCGGCCAGAGCGTTCATCATCTCCACTTCCATCTGCTGGGCGGCAAGGCCCTCGGCCCGAAGCTTTGTCAATGAGGCTCTGCCAATGAGCGATGCGACCGTTCTCCACTGCCCTGCCTGTGGCGCGCCCGCCGCGCCCGAGGACACCGTCTGCCGTTACTGCGAGGCGCCCCTCGCCACCGTGGCCTGCCCGAAGTGTTTCGGCCTCGCTTTCAAGGGCGCAAAGAACTGCCCCCATTGCGGCGCGGTGCTAGTGGAAGCAGCGCCAGCGCAGGATGGCCAGGCTTGTCCCGGTTGCAAGCGGCCCATGCAGCTCCGGGAGCTGGGCGGTTACAAACTGGAGATCTGTGGCGGCTGCGCCAGCGTATGGATCGATCGCGCCACCTTCGAGGCCTTCTGCCACGATCAGGAGAAGCAGGCCATCGTGGTGGAGGCGCTGCCGAAGATGGATGCAGCGCCCATCAACGCCTTGAACCAGGGTTACAGGCCCTGCCCGGACTGCAAGAAGCTCATGAACCGCGTGAATTTCGCCCAGATTTCCGGCGTGATCCTCGACACATGCAAGGAGCACGGTACTTTTTTCGACCCGGATGAGCTGCGCCGTCTCGTGGCCTTCCTTCAGGGCGGCGGGATGGATCGCGCCCGATCACGGCAAGTAGAGGCGCTGAAGGCCGAGGAGAACCGTCTGAAGGACGCTGCGCGGGATCTCGCCACGGGCACGCCGGACGCAGGTTCAAGCTGGAGCGGAGGCGGCACCCTCGGCCAAACGCTGGGCAGCGCTGTCGAGCAGGGGCTCACGCGCTTCCTCTTCGACCGGTTCCTGGGATGATCTTTACACGCTCGTGATGGCGTTGATCTCGCCCGCGTTGAGGAAGCGCCACTCGCCAGGCTTCAGTCGGGGATCGGCGATGGGGCCGAACTGGACGCGGCGCAGCTTGGAGACGGGGTGGCCGATGGCGGCGAACATGCGGCGGAGCTGGAGGTTCTTGCCTTCGGTGAGCGTCACTTTGAGCCACGGGTTCTGGGCCTTCTCCGCGACCTCGATGCGGCAGGGCTTGAGGCGGCGGCCGTCCAGGCGGAAGCCCCCCTCCAGCTCCTTGATCTGCTCGGGCGTGAGCATGCGGTGGACTTTCACCAGGTAGACCTTGGCGACCTCATGGTCCGGGTCCGTGAGCTTGTGGGCCAGCTCGCCATCGTTCGTCATCAGCAGCAGGCCTTCGGAATTGAAATCCAGGCGGCCCACCGGGTAGATGCGGGCGGGGATGCCCGAGACGAGCGCCATCACCGTGGGGCGGCCGGCCTCGTCCTTGACCGTCGTCACATAGCCCTTGGGCTTGTTGAGAAGGACATAGACGGAGGATTCGCGGCGGATGGGCTCGAAGTCGACCGTGATCTCATCGCGGTTGGGGTTGGCCTTGGTGCCGAGCTCGGTGACGGTCTTCCCGTTCACCTGCACATGGCCGTCCAGGATCAGCTGCTCGCAGGCCCGGCGCGACGCCACGCCCGCGTGGGCGAGGATCTTCTGCAGGCGCTCCAGCTGGGAATCGTTCTTGCCTTCTTTGCCCATGGCGTCCTCCGTGGCGCCTCCCGGCGCGATCAATCAGTGTGCACAGATATCAGGGCAGGGTGGAATCCCTCGTGTACCAGGGGCTGAGGCGGTAGTCCGCCAGCAGGTCCTGCCACACGGCCTTGGCCACGATCATCAGCGGGATCGCGAGGATGAGCCCCAGCAGGCCGAACCAGGTGCCGAAGACCACCAGGGCCAGCAGCACTTCGAGAGGATGCAGCTTGGACGCGCGCCCAACCCAGACAGGCGTGAGATAGAGCGCCTCGATCTGCTGTACCGCGACGAAGACCAGGCCCACCACCACCAGCCCCCCTCCGCGGGAGCCGTTCAGATAGGCCAGGGTGAGGGCGGAGGGCAGGGCGACAAGGTAGGGGGAGCCGGGGATGATCGTGGCCGTGCCCGCCAGAAGGCCCAGCAGCACCGCGTAGGGCACGCCCAGGATCATCAGGGCCAGGCTCTGGAGGAACGCCATCAGCAGCGCCACGGAAAGCTGGCCGCGGATGTAGCCGCCCAGGCGCTGGTGGATGGCCGCCATCATGCGGTCCGCGCGGGGCCGCAGGCGGGGAGGCACCAGCGATTCCGCTGAGGCGAGCATCGCGCGGCCCTCTATGAGGAGGAAGTAGAGGATCAGCGGAACGAGGATCAGCTCCAGAAGGCCCAGGACGAAGCCCAGCAGGCCGCCGCCGGTGCGTTTGAGTTCCGCCAACAGGTCCGCGGGTTCCAGACTTCCCATCGCCGCCCTGAGTTTGGTCGCGACCCAGGGGTGGTCCGCCAGCCAAGGCCCGGTCTTCTTTGTCAACGCTTCCTGCCAGATGGGGAGGTTGGCGATGAGGCGCTGGACCTGGTCCGTGAGCCAGGGCAGGAAGAGCCACAGCGCGCCCGCCACCACGCCCACCGCTGCCAGCAGCACCAGCGCCACGGCCCATCCGCGCCCGATCCGCTCCTCCAACCGCGCCACGACAGGGTCCAGCAGGTAGGCCGCCACGAGCGCGATGAAGAAGGGCGCGAGGGCGTGCCGCAGGAACCACAGCGCGATCAGGAGGCCGAGGCCCGCCAGGATGAACCGTAAGGGCAGCCGCTCCCGCATCAGGCCGCTTCCGCGGGACGCGAGGCGCGATGGAAGTAGTGGATGCCCGAGGCCAGGATGAGGGTGGACATGGCCACATAGATCCAGGGCAGGAAGAAGCGCTGCCAGGGCTGGGGGCCCAGGGCGTTCACCATGAGGCCGAAGCTGATGGCCACAACCTCGGCGCCGGTGGTGACCTTGCCCAGCAAGCTGGGCCGCAGGTCCGTGTTGTCGGCCCGCACCAGGGCCAGCGTGACGACGAAGGAGATGAGCACATCCCGGCTGATGGCGATGATGGCCGCCCAGGCGGGGATGGGCTGGCCCAGGTGGCCCTTCGGCAGGGCCATGAGGATGAAGGCCGTGGTCATCAGCAGCTTGTCCGCCGCCGGGTCCATGAAGGCGCCCAGCCGGGACTTCTGGTTGAAGGTGCGCGCGATCCAGCCATCCAGCAGATCTGTCAGGCCCGCGGCCACGAAGATGGCCAGCGCCTCCCACATCCGGTCGTACCAGAGCGCGATGGCGAAAAAGGGGATGGCCAGGATCCGCAGCAGGGTCAGGGCGTTGGGCAGGGTCATTGTGGAAACAGTCTAGCCTTGCAGCCTGGAGGGAGGGGGCTACACTGGAGTTGGAATTGAGACTATGACTCAACCTCAAGGAATCCCGCTCAGCCGCCTCCAGCCCGGGGAGTCGGGGGAGGTTCTGCAGGTGAGCGCCACTGGCACCATCCGCCAGCGGCTCCTGGAGATGGGCTTCATCCGCGGCGCGAAGCTACGGGTGGAGAAGCTGGCGCCCATGGGCGATCCCATGGAGCTGGTCATCAAGGGCTACCACCTGAGCCTGCGCCGGGAGGAGAGCTCCTGCATCCTGGTGCTGCCTCTCGCCATCCCCGCCGCGATCGCCTGAGGTGGGCCGGTGACCATGAGGAAGGGCAAGATCTCCATCGCCCTCGCGGGCAACCCGAACTGCGGCAAGACGACGCTCTTCAACGCCCTGACCGGCGCGCGCCACCATGTGGGCAACTGGCCCGGCGTGACGGTGGAGAAGCGCAGCGGCGCCTTCACGGTGGACGGCCTCCGCATGGAGGTGGTGGACCTGCCGGGCTGCTACAGCCTGTCGGCGCGGAGCGAGGACGAGCGCATCGCCGCGCACCACCTGGGGCAGGGCGATGTGGACCTCATCCTGAACGTGCTCGACGCCTCCAACCTGGAGCGCAACCTCTTCCTCACGACACAGCTGCTGGAGCTGGGCAAGCCCGTCGTCTTCGTCCTGAACATGATGGATGACGCTGAGAAGCGCGGCATCCAGATCGACATCCCCATGCTGGAGACGCTGCTGGGCGGTCCCGTGGTGCCCACCGTGGGCAACCGCGAGGAGGGTGTCGGCGCGCTGAAGGCGGCCATGGCCGCCGCCGCAGGCGGCCATGACCCGCGCCTGCGCCGCATCCCCGTGGAGTACGGCCACGACCTCAACGGCGAGCTGGTGAAGCTGGAGGCGGAGATCGCGCGGGACGAGGTGCTCGCGAAGACGATGCCCATCCGCTGGCTGGCGCTGCAGCTCCTGGAAGGCGGTGCCGAGGCCACGGAGCTGGCGGAGGCCAGCCACGCGCGGGAGGCGATCCAGGGCCAGATCGCGAAATCCAAGACCTTCCTCGAATCGCATCTGGGCAACGACACCTCCGGGCTCATCGCGGAGCACCGCTACGGTTTCGCCCACGGCCTCGTCACAGAGGCGCTGAAGCATCCGGACCAGGAGCCGGACAGCGCCACAGGCCGCCTGGACGGGCTGCTCACGCACCGCTGGTTGGGCATCCCCATCTTCATCGGCGTCCTGGCGCTCATCTACACGCTCAGCTTCGTGGTGGGCCAGTATCCGCAGAACTGGATCGGCGCGGGCTTCTCATCCCTCTCAGGCCTCCTCGCGGCGCACCTCCCGCCGGGCGAGCTGACGAGCCTGCTCACGGACGGCGTCATCCCCGGCGTGTCGGCGGTGATGGTCTTCCTGCCCGTGATCATGATCCTCATGGGCTGCATCAGCTTCCTGGAGGACACGGGCTACATGGCCCGCGCCGCCTTCATCATGGACCGCGCCATGCACCTCATGGGCCTGCACGGGAAGAGCTTCATCCCGCTGCTCATGGGTTCCGGCTGCAATGTGCCGGCCATCCAGGCCACACGCACCATCGAGAGCCGCCAGGACCGCCTCATCACCATCCTCGTCACGCCGCTGGTGTCCTGCTCCGCGCGGCTCCAAGTCTACATCGTCATCGCGGGGACCTTCTTCAAGCCGCTCTACGCGGGAGTCGCCATCCTCGCCATGCATGTGCTGGGCTTCGGCCTCGCCATGCTCATGGGCCGCCTCCTCCGCAGCACGCTCTTCACCGGCGCCAACTCGCCCTTCGTGATGGAGCTGCCGCCCTACCGCATGCCGGTCCTGAAGACCACGGCCATCCACATGTGGGATAAGGCCAAGGTGTTCCTCACGCGGGCGGGCACGACCATCTTCGCGGGCGCGACGCTCGTGTGGTTCCTCTCCCGCTACCCCGGCATCGCCGACCAGGACTTGGCGCTCAAATACCGGGGCCAACGACAGGCGGTGATGGCGCTGCAGATCCCCGAGGACCAGAAGGCTTCGCAGCTCCGGGACCTTGAGCTTACGCATGAAGGCAACATCGTGAACACGAGCCTCGCCGCGCGGATGGGGCAGAAGGTGGAGCCCTTCCTCTCCCCCATTTTTGATCCGGAGCACCACCGGCATGAGGCCTGGAAGGATGTCATCGCCCTCACGGCGGGGTTCGTGGCGAAGGAGATCGTCGTTTCCACCATGGCTGTCATCTACCAGTCCAGCGAGGAACCCCGGGCGGGCGAGAAGCTGAGCCCGCTCCAGGTGACCATGCGCGACAAGTCCGGCCTCACGCCGCTCACGGCGCTGGCCTTCATGATCTTCACCCTCATCTACACGCCCTGCCTGGGCACGGTGAGCATGATCCGGCGCGAGGCGGGCTCCTGGGGCTGGGCGGGCTTCACCGTGGCCTACGGCCTCGTGCTGGGCTGGGGCCTGTCCTGGGCCACCGTGGCCATCGGCCGTATGATGGGATTCGCATGAACTGGCAATCGCTCACCGTACTCGGGCTCGTGGTCCTCGCGGTCCTCTACTTCGGCCGCGGCTTCGTGCTGGGCCTGCTGGGCCGCGGCGGCTGCGCTAGCGGCGGCAGCTGTTCCAGCTGTGGAGAGGGCGGCGGCTGCACCCTCTCCAAGCTCGAAGCGCTCAGACAGGATTACGAAGCGCGTAAAGCCTCGGGCCAGCTGAAGAGCTAGAAAGCCTCGCCGCCCCGCGAGCGCCCTTCCACGATCTCGCCGGACTCCAGCATGGATTGGATGGTCCGCTGCAAGTCGTCGGCCGAGAAGATGCCGCGGCGCTGGAGCACCTTGATGAGGCCCAGCAGGATCGCGCGGTCGCTGAAGGCGGCCACGCGCGGCACCGGGGCGCCTGTGGTGCGGCCCGGCAGGATCCCCGGCGCCGTCTGCGTGCCGGGCCTCGGCTCGGAGAGGATCGTGAGATCGAGGTCCGGCAGGTTGTCGAGCGGCACCGTCACGCCGTTGTTCTGGGCCTGCTGGAGCTTCTGGACCTCATCGAAGAAGGGGTCGCTCTTGAACTCGACCGCGGGCTTGGAAGCGCTCTTGGCCGATGCCGCCGAGACCTTCATGTCCATGGGCTCGAAATTGAAGTTCACCGGCAGGCCCTCGTCCAGGCTGCCCACGGTGAAAGTGGTCGGCTCCATGTCCTGGATCTTCCGGTACTGCTCGATGATGGCGGCCTTCATGGCGCTGTGGGCCGCCACCACCGCCTCGATATTGAGCCCGGTGGCGAATCGGGCGCTGTCCACGGCGTTCAGGTCCATGGGATCGGCCATGGCGAGCACGAGCGTCTTCGGTTCCCGGAACTGCACGGGGAGCAGGAGGTACTGCTCGGCCATGCGCTTGGGGATGCGGCGCAGCAGATCAACGGGGATGTCGAGGTGCCTCACGTCCATCCGGGCCACATGCATCTGCTGGCTCAGGAACTCCACCAGCGTGTCCTCGGTGATGTAGCCCAGCGCCACGAGGTTGCTGCCGAGACGGCCCTTAGCGATCTTCTGATGGGTGATGGCGCTCTGGAGCTGCTCGCCCGTGATGAGGCCGGCTTCCATGAGCAGATCGCCCAGTCTCTTCTGTGCCATTGGGAGCGCCGCTCCTTGGGTAGTGAATGAAGCTAAGGTAGCCTGGACAAGCACGCAATTGTCAAAAAATCGTGCCAGGAGACGCGCGTTGGCGACCCCTTCCCCCGATGATCCCGGCTCCAATCAAAGCCCCGTTGATGGGACTTGGCATGCCTTGTTGCACGACCTGCGCGGCTGCCTCGGCGGCGTGAAGGCCACGCTGGATCTTAGAGACGCCGGCGCGGGCCTGGAGGCCCGTGACACCGCGCGCGCGGAGGCGGCCATTCGAGAAGGACTCGCCTTGCTGGAACTCTCCCGCGCGCTCGTCTACGGGCCCTGGCCGGACGGCGCCTGTGAAGGGGCTGAAGGCTGGCGCCGCGCATTGGAGCCGGACCTGATCGCGCTCGCCACCTCCTTCCGTGGCAAGGCCACCCTGGCGATGACAGGCGAGAACCTCTGGCCTGGGCCGTTGCTCCGCAGCTTCACGCTCTCCCTCGCGCGCCTGCTTATGCCCCAGGCCCTCCCGGATCCGCTGACCGTGGAAGCTGAGGGCCAAACCAACGCCTGGATCCTCCGCTTCCGCCCCGTGCTGGCGCCGCCCCTCGCACTCCAGCCCCAAGGCGCTCCGAAGGATCTCCACGGCCTCTGGGTGCGAGCCGTGTCAGAGCGCTGCCAGATGACGGCGGAGCACGCGGGCGACACGCTCACGCTCCGCATTCCCCGGCGTCCTGAAGGTCTCCCACCGGTAGAATGAAGGGTTCGAGAGGATCTTCGATGAAGTTCCACATCCAGACCTGGGGCTGCCAGATGAACGACCACGACGGGGAGCGTCTGGCTGGGCTACTGGCGGCGCAGGGCTTCGAGTCCGTGGGCAGCTCGGACGAGGCGGATCTCGTGCTGCTCAACACTTGCTCCATCCGCGAGAAGGCTGTCCACAAGGTCTACTCGGAGCTGGGCCGCCTTCGCGCGGAGAAGGAGAAGCGTCCGCTCCTCATCGGCGTGACGGGCTGCCTGGCCCAGCAGGAGCAGGACGCCCTCTTCAAGCGCGCGCCGCAGATCGACTTCGTGCTGGGCACCATGGCGCTCAAACAGCTGCCCTCCCTCGTGGAGCAGGCGCTGGAGGGGAAGAAGCGGCTCATCGATACCGGCGAGTATCCCGACAACCACCTCTTCCCGCCGGAGGTCGCCGTCCGCCGCAGCACGGCGAAGGCGCTTGTCACCATCATCGAAGGCTGCAACCATGCCTGCACTTACTGCATCGTCCCCACGACGCGCGGCATCGAGCGCAGCCGCCCCTGGCGCGACATCCTGGAGGAGGTGCGCGGCCTCGTGACGCGCGGCTGGAAGGAAGTCGAATTGCTAGGTCAGAATGTGAACAGCTTTGATGGTGGCTGCACCTTCGCCGAACTGCTGGACCGCGTGGCGGAGGTGGACGGCCTGGAGTGGATCCGCTTCACCACCAGCCATCCCATGAACTTCACGGAACGGCTGGCGAAGACGCTCGTGACGAACCCGAAGATCGCGCCCTTCCTCCACCTCCCCGTGCAGAGCGGTTCCAACGCCGTGCTGCGCCGCATGCGCCGCGAATACACCATCGAGCAGTATCTGGAGCGCCTTGCCTTCCTCGGCGAAGGCCGCGCGAAACTCTGCCTCAGCACGGACTTCATCGTGGGATTTCCCGGCGAGACGGACGAGGACTTCGAGCAGACGATGGCGCTGCTGGAGACCGTGAAGTACGACACTTCTTTCAGTTTCATCTACAGCCCGCGCCCCGGCACCGCGTCGTTGCGGCTCAAGGACGACCTGCCCATGGCCGTGAAGTCAGAGCGCCTCATGCGCCTCCAGGCGCGGCAGGCGGAGCTGAGTCTCGCGAGCAACCGCCGCTTCGTCGGCCGCGAGCTGAAGGCCCGCATCGAAAGCCACGGCGATGCGGAGGATGGTTTCTGGCTCGCCCGCACGGGCGAATGGAAAGTCGTCCATCTTGCCGCGGGTCCGGGCCGTGACCTGCCTTTCGGCGGGCTGGTGGATCTGCGCATCACGGACGCCAGCCCCCATTTTCTGGCGGCCGAACTCGTCTAGCCGTAGACTTCCGCCCATGCGAATGATGGGCGCCTGCAGTCTCGTGCTTCTTCTCGCCTGTGGTGGCGGGGGCAGCGGGTTGTCCTCATCCGCGTCTCCATCCACGGACGCAGGCAGCCCTGGCGCGGATCTGAACGGATGGGTGCCGTTCCCATCTAGCAATCCCTGGAACACGGACATCTCCACGGCACCGGTGGATCCCGATTCCGCCACGCTCATCGCCAGCATCGGCCTCAGCACGGGGATGCATCCTGATTTCGGGACGACCTACAACGGCGCGCCCAACGGCATCCCCTACACGGTGGTTCCCTCGAACCAGGCCAAGGTTCCGGTGAGCTTCAATGTCCCGGACGAGAGCGATCCCGGGCCCTATCCCATCCCTCCCGCGGCGCCGGTGGAGGCAGGCAGCGATGCCCATGTGCTGGTGGTGGATCCGGGCAACAACCGGCTCTGGGAACTGGACGCCGCGCAACGGCAGAGCAACGGCGCCAGCTGGTACGCGTATTCGGGCGCCGCCTTCGACACCACTTCCAACGCATTGAGGACCGATGGCTGGACCAGCGCCGACGCGGCGGGCCTGCCCATCTTCCCTGGCCTCGTGCGCTACGACGAAGTGGTCACCCATGGCGCCATCCACCACGCGCTGCGCTTCACAGTCCAGAACACGCGGCACGCCTATGTCCATCCCGCCACGCACCAGGCGAGCAGCTACACGGGCACGGACAGGCCGCCCATGGGCATGCGCGTGCGCTTGAAGGCCAGCAAGGACATCTCCACCTACCCGGCCCATGTGCAGGTGATCCTCCAGGCCCTCAAGACCTACGGCATGTTCGTGGCGGACAACGGCGGCAACTGGTTCATCAGCGGCGCGCCGGACCCGCGTTGGGACGACAACGAACTGGCCACGATCTCCGGCGTCAAGGGCAGCGACTTTGACGTGGTGCAGATGGGGACGGTCTACACCAACTAGGTATCACCCGATCAGGTCGGCCAGGGCCGCGTCCGCCGTCTTGAACCGGAAGGCGAAGCCGAGAGCTTCGGCTCGCTTTGGCAGCACATAGGCGCCCGTCAGCAGCTCTCCGCTCAACTCGCCCACCAGCAGCTTCAGCGCGGCGGCCGTGACGAAGCCGGGCACGGGGAGGATGGGCCGGTGCAGATGCTTGCCCAGCAGCTTCGTGAAGGCCGCGTTGCTCAGGGGCTCCGGTGCCGTGGCGTTGATGGCGCTGGACCAGCCTTCATCGCTCGCGGCTTTCACATACATGGCCACGAGATCCTCGATATGGATCCAACTGAGACCCTGGTCGCCCTGGCCCAGTTTGGCGCCCTGGAAGAGCTTCACCGGTAAGGCCATCTTCGGCAGCGCGCCGCCCTCCTTGGCGAGCACCACGCCCGTGCGGAGCTTCACCACGCGGAGGCCCATGGAGGCCGCTCCGTCCGCAGCCGCCTCCCATTCCCGGCAGAGTTCCGCTAAGAAAGAGGTTCCTTCTTGCGCGGTCTCATCAAGAGGCTCGATGCCGTGCGGCCCGTACCAGCCGATGGCGGAGGCGTTCACCAGCACTTCGGGCTTCTGGTTGCAGCGACCAATGGCCTCCACGAGCCTCGCCGTGGTCGTCGCGCGGCTCTCCAACAGCTCCCGTTTGTAGGCCTTGCTCCACCGCCTGCCCGCGATGCTGGCCCCCGCGAGGTTGAAGACCGCGTCCGCGCCTTCGAGGGCCGTGCCCAGTTCACCGTAGCTCCGCGCCTCCGCGCCCTCGGGCACCCTGGCACCCGCGGGGTCGCGGGTGAGGACGGCGACGGCCGCGCCCTGGCGCAGGAGTTCCGCCACGAGACGCCGGCCGATGAGGCCGGTGCCTCCGGCCACCACGGCTCGGGAAAGGGTCTGGGTCATGGGCCACCTCGCGTCCTAGAGATAGATGCCTCAGTTGCCTGGAATGTGCAAAGGGTGAGCGGCATCCCAAGGACATGCGACGCCTCATCATCCTCCTGGCTGCGACTCTTCTTCAGGCGCAGGCTCTTACCATCCACTGGCGGCCCTGGTCCCCGGCGGCCTTCGCGGAGGCCAAGCAGGCGGGCAAGCCCGTCCTAGTGGACGCCGTGGCCACCTGGTGCCACTGGTGCCATGTGATGGATGCGAAGACTTACGGGCATCCGGAAGTGGCGGCGCTGCTGGAGGCGAAGTTCATCCCCGTGCGCGTGGACATCGACCAGCACCCGGACGCGGCGGAACTCTACGCCGACATCGGCTGGCCCGGCACGGCGATCTATGCTCCGGACGGCAAGCCCTTGGACCGCGAGCGGGGCTTCATCGAACCGGGCGATTTCAAGGCGCTCCTGGAGCGCGCGCTGGAAGGGAAGGGCGGCCTGGGCGCGGCGGAGCGGGCCTCCGGCGTCACCGTGCCGGATCCGCTCGCGGCTTCCATGAAGGAGCTCGACAGCCACTTCGATATTTCCTACGGCGGGTGGGGCAAGCAGAAATACCCCATCGCCATGAACATCGAGGAGGCTCTGGACCGCGCACGGCATGGCGACGAGAGCGCCAGGTTCAGAGCTCTCTACACGCTCGCCCAGCAGCGGCACATCACGGACCCGGTCTGGGGCGGCCTCTTCCAGTACAGCGCCGGGCCCGATTGGCACCAGCCGCACTTCGAGCGGCTCACCACGCTCCAGGCGGGCTATCTGCGGAATCTGGCGGAGGCCTTCCGTGCCACGGGCGATGCGGATTTCCGGGAAGACGCGAGACGCGATCTGGGTTTCCTCCGGCGCTTCATGGCGCATCCAGATGGCGGCTTCAGCGCCACCATGGATGCGGACGCGCACGGCCAGGATGGCCATGTCTATCAAGCGATGGACGATGCCGGGCGCGTGAAGGCGGGCCTGCCGCGCATTGACACGCGCCGTTACGCGCAGGTGCAGGGGCTCATGATCGCGGCGCTGGCGGACCTTTCCGGCGTGATGGATGACCTTGCGCTGTTCCGCGAAGCGCGCGCCGCCGAGGCCTGGAGCCAGGTCCACCTCGGGGAGGAAGGCGCCTATCGCCACACGGAAGGGCAAGAGGGCCTCTTCCTCGCCGACCAGGCGGGCATGCTCCAGGGGCTCATCGCGCTGCATGAAGCCACGGGCGAAGCGGTCTATCTGGATCGCGCCGTCGCGCTGGCGGATAGCGTGGAGAAGGCATTCCTCGACAGTTCGGGGCTCTACCGCGCACGAGCCGCGTCACCAGGGGAGCTGGGCGCCTTCGCGGAGGCGCGCCTGCCCTTCGACGACAACGCCAGCTTCTCGCGCAGCCTCCTGCGATTGGAGGCCATCACGGGCGACGCGCGCGACCGCGACCGCGCCACGCGCATCCTCGCCCTGCTCTCCCAGCAGGCGCGTCTGGATGACCAGGGTCGCTGGTTGGGTGACTACATCCTCGCCATGCGCGCGCTGAAGGGGCTCGGCCATCTCGCGGTGGTGGGTGATCCCGCGAAGACCGGCCCGCTGTTCCGCGCGGCCCAGGCGGCCTGGCTCCCCGAGACGGTGATCCTCCTCGTGGACTCAACGAAACCCGTCCGCAATCCCGATCTCAGCTTCCCCGCGCTGGACAAGCCCGCTGCCTTCCTCTGCGGCCGCGGCACCTGCTCCGCACCCTTCACGGACGCGAAGCGGCTGGTCGAGAACCTGAAGAAAGCCGCGCGTTAGCGAAGGGCCTTCTCTGCCCAGCCCACGGTGCGGACGCGGAGGGCTCCGGCCGCGTCCTTGTCCTGGCCCGTCACCCATCCGGCCAGCAGCTCTGCGGCGATCTCATTGGGGTGGAAGGATTCATCCACTTGGGGGAAGGCCGCCGCGTAGGCTGTCACGGCGCCGAGGTCCTCCACCTTGGGCTGCCCCTCGGCGTCCAGCATGAGCGTGAAGGCGCCGTCCTTGAGAGAGAGATCAACGGCGACTTCACGGAAATCCTGGGGCATGCGCGGGTGGTCCAGGGTCTTGAGCAAGAGGTCCGGACGGATCCACCGGGTGGTGGCGCCATTGGGAACGGGGAAGGCCCAGCCCAGATCGGGGCCATCGGGATTCACCACGCGCGCGGCTTGAAGCGGGGGGGCGTCCGGCACGACCGTGAGCCGCTTGAACCCGAAGACCTCCGTGAAGAGCTGCGCGAAGAGCTCCGGGTGCTGGCGCTCCAGCACATGCGTCTGCTCGTGCACCAGCAGGCTGGATGCGAAGGCGTCCACTTGTGCCTGGGCGCCGGCCTGGACGGCCTTCACCAGGGCGCCGAGAAGCCGGGGCGCGAGGATGATGCAGGCGCCGCGGGTGTGGGGCAGGCCGCCTTCGGCATCCGACTTGATGAAAGTGAAGGGCGTGCGGGCCATGAGCGGCAGCTTCGCTGCGACCTGGGGCGCCATGCGGTCCAGAACACCACGCAGGAGGGCCTGCTCCTCAGTGCTGAAGTCCTGCGTGCTGGCCGCGTAGTGGGCTTTGGCCGCTACCCGAGCCTGGTCCGGCGTGGCGTCCTTCAACTCAAGGCCTGTCTTGGCGCGGAGCTCGCCCACTTGGAGCTGTTGGAAGTAATCGTCGGCCGTGAGGACCTTCGCCGCCTCCTCCTTGCCGAGGAAGCGGG
Source organism: Holophagaceae bacterium (assembly GCA_035687325.1). Lineage (GTDB taxonomy): Bacteria > Acidobacteriota > Holophagae > Holophagales > Holophagaceae > JAFDVN01. The sequence goes on along the minus strand of DASRXV010000001.1, from coordinate 14,161 downwards.
TCTGGAGCGCGGGGCGGGTGGCCACCGCGGCTTGCTGGGCCAGGATGGGCAGGGCCAGGAGGAACAGCAGGGCACGGCGCATGGGACTCCACGAAAGCTCCGAGTGTAGACTGGTAGTGGCTTTGCTCCCCGTCGGGAGCCTTTCGCTGGAGGGCCGATGCGCCGACTCATCACGAATTTCCCCCTCGCCCTGGGCGAAGAGAAGCTGGACCTCGCCAAGCCCTTGGCCCACGCGTTGGGCGGCAAGCCGCCCGAGTACCGTGATGTCCGATTGGAGCGCCGCAGCCTGGACGCGCGGCACAAAGGCTCCATCCGCTTCCTCGCCGCGCTGAGTTTTGATTCGGAGCGAGATCTCGCGGATATCGAACTGCCGCCCGGCGCCAAGCTGGAGGCCGCGCCCGCGCACACGGACTACACCGTCGCGCCGTTGACTGCCAAGCCCCGCGTCGTCATCGTGGGCAGCGGGCCCGCGGGCACCTTCTGCGCGCTGCGCCTGCTGGACTACGGCCTGCAGCCCATCGTGCTGGAGCGCGGACCCTCCATGAGCGAGCGGGTGCAGGCCATCCACGGCCTGTGGAAGGACGGCACCTTCCAGCCCGATGCCAACGCGCAGTTCGGCGAAGGCGGCGCGGGCACCTTCAGCGACGGCAAGCTCACCACGCGCATCGGTCACCCCGCCACGCGCTATGTCATCGACACCTTCGTCCGCTTCGGGGCCGCGCCGCGCATCGCCTACCTGGCTAAGCCTCATGTGGGCACGGATGTGATCCGGAAATGTTCCGTCCTCATCCGCAAGGACGCCGAAGCCCGCGGCGTTTCCTACCGGTGGAAGTCGCCGCTGGCGGATGTGGAGGTGAAGGACGGGGCCGTCGTCGCCGCCATCCTCGCCAGCGGCGAACGCATCCCCTGCGACGCGCTCGTGCTGGCGCCTGGCCACAGCGCCCGGGACACCTTCGAGATGCTGCACCGCCATGGCGTCGCCATGCGGCAGAAGCCGTTCGCCATGGGCGTCCGCGTGGAGCATCCCCAGGACCTCATCGACCGTTCCCAGTACGGCCCCAGCAAGGGCCATCCGAGCCTGCCCCCCGCGGACTACCGCCTTACCTGCAATTTCGGCCTGAACCGCGCAGCCTACAGCTTCTGCATGTGCCCCGGCGGCGAAGTCATCCAGTGCGGCAGCGAGGAGGGCGGTGTCGTCGTCAACGGCATGAGCAACGCGGCCCGCGATTCAGGCTTCGCCAACAGCGGTCTTGTGGCCAAGGTGAACCCCTCCGACTTTGGGAGCGACCATTTGCTGGCCGGCATGTATTTCCAGCGCACTTGGGAGCAGGCCGCCTACAAAGCCGCGGGCGAGACCTACGGCGCGCCGGCCATGAGCGTCCACGATTTCCTCAAGGGCCGCGCCACGGGGCGCCTGCCGCGCACCAGCTTCCGCCCCTTCGCCGTGGGCGCGGACCTGCGAACCTGCTTGCCGGATTTCATCGTGGAACAGGTGGCGGGGGCCCTGCCGGTCTTCGACCAGAAGATCCACGGCTTCGCCTCCAACCAGGCCATCCTTCTCGCCATCGAGAGCCGCACCAGCAGCCCCATCCAGCTCCTGCGCGGCGAAGACGGCCAGAGCGCGAGCCACCCCGGCCTCTACCCCTGCGGTGAGGGCGCGGGCTTCGCTGGCGGGATCACGAGCGCCGCCGTGGATGGGATCAGAGTCGCGGAATGGATCGCCCAGAAGCACGGCGCGCCCGCATTCCAGCCCTTCGAGAAGCAGGTGCGGGCGACAGAATTGGCAAACGAATATTGAGTCCGGTCAATGCATGCTCGAGTGTGAGTAGACCGCGATCTCCTTTGGGGCGGAACTGGGCGGCATTCCCAAGTCGGGAAGCCCGGCGTCCGGGCGGAAGGCCAGCTGGACATCGGTCCTGAGAGGGGCGGGAAAGCCTTGACGATCGAGGGGGACGAAGGAACGCTCCATCGCATCGGAGAGGGCGAGCAGGCTCAATTCCGGCTTCCCCTGGATGAAGTCAGCCCGCGTGACGACTCCGTCCGCGTTCACAAGGAGGCGCGTCCGGGTATCTCCGGCAATGTTCCTGGCGCGCGCGTAGGGAGACAGGGCCGGAGGGAGCGGCACCACGCGGGCCTTCAAGCGGCTCAGATCCACCAATTCCGTCCGGTCCTCTCGAGACGGTGCTCCGGGCACCAGAAGCCGGTTGATGGGTGCGCCCGCTGGAAGCCGCTTGATGCGGGAGATGATCTCGGCAGCGGCATCCGCCGCGGCTTGGCGAAGGCCGGGATCCACCTGGACGGGATCGCGCACGGCGACGGCCGTGAAGATCCGCAGCGCGCCCTGGGTCCCGGGAACTTCCAGGAACCCCAGCACGCTGTAGGCGTAGACGCCATGGGGAAGTTGGCAGACCCGTGGTTGGAGCGTCAGCTTGGAGACGCCCTGGGCGTTTGTTTCGGGTTCGGAGAGGCCGTTCTCACGGAGCAGCAATGACAAGTCTTCGGGACGCCCGCCGCCGATCCCCTTCAGGTGGTTCGGATTGTCGAGAGGTTGAAGGATGATCGCCAGCGATTTCGGCGCCTGCTGCTGCGCACTCGCCACGGACGCGGCACAGAACGGGATGACGGTGGAAAGGTGTCGAATCAGGCGATTCATGATCCACAAGATAAGGATCGGCAGGCCCAAGGCAAGGATTTCGCACCTGTGCGGCGATCTCCCCTATTTTCAACTAATGGGTTAGTTCAAGGCCTTCGCCATTTGCTGGTGCGTGATGCCCACTTCGATGAACAGGTCGCCTTCGCGGGCGTAACCCAGCCGGGCGTAGAAGCCGATGGCCACATCCCGCGCGTGGAGCATCATGCGCGTGAAGCCCAGTTCCCGCGCCTTGCGCTCCGCCTCCTCCACCAAGGCGCGCCCCAGCCCCGTGCCCTGCATCGCGGGCTTCACCGCCACCTGCCGCATCTGGACCTCGCCATCCGTGTGAGGCGAGAGGAGGAGGCACCCGAGGATGTGGCCTTGTTCATCAAAGGCCGCGAGGTGGTGACTGCCCGACTCCGCGGCCAACTGCTCCACCGTGAACGCTAGGCCGAGAGGCACGCGCAGCACTTCATGGCGCAGGGCGACAGCTAGGGCGTATGCAGGGGAAGTGCTGGCGATCCAGGCGAGGCGCATCATTGCAAATGGAAATACATACTGATCTTGAACCGGCCGTATTCAGGATGACCGTTCACGGTGAGGGGATCGAAGCGCCAACGCAGGGCCCATCCGCAGGCATAGGGCAGCAAGGGGCCAGGCCCATCCACTGCGGCTACGGAAACTGGAAGGCCATCGGGACCTACGACCACATCAACGACCACCTTGCCCTGGATGCGCTTCTTCTTGGCATCAGATGGATAAGGAGGCTGCTGGGGTTGGTAGCGGATACGGGCTTGGGAGAAGTCAAAACGGTGCGGTTGAGGGGGAGTCTCTTGTTTCGGCTCCTGCTGCGGATGCGAGATCGAGTGGGGAATCGGCTTCCCGGAAACCACCTTCGCCTCGGCCAATAGCTCCCGTCCCCGGCGTACGAGCTCATCCCCAAGCCCGCTATTCAGGTTTTCGCTTTTCCAGGCCACGACCAGGGCCCCGGTTTCCTTCACATCATTGGGCACGATCTTCCCTCCGCTTATGCGTGAAAGACGGATGGCTCCGCCGCCCACCACCAGCCCATTCGGCTCTTCCTGGGTGGTCAACCCGATGCCGAGAATCCAGCCATCCCCATCCTGGGCAGGAGGAACGAGGCCCTCATCTTTGGCGAAGGCTTTGAGTCTGTCGGCGATGACAGTCGTATCCAAGGGAGGCGTGCCAATGGGCGGCTTGTCCGCCTGTAGGAGAATGCGCACGGCGGGGGCGGGCGCCTGCGCGCAGAGCGGCAGGGCCAGGAGGATCGGGATCAGCAATCGGGAGATCATGATGCCGCCAGCTTACTACCCCACCCGCTCCTTCCCGAACACGCGATCCAGCACGAGGCCGGCCGTCTCCTCGATGCTCCTGCCCGTCACATCCAGCACGGGCCAGCGGCGATGGGCTTTGAAGATGGTGTCGGCGTATTCGAGTTCGTGGAGGATGTGGGCGAGGTCGGCGTAGCGGTCGGCGGTGCCGGCGCCGCCCAGACGCTTCATGCGGTTGTGGCGGATCTCCTGGAGCCGCTCGGGCTGGATGGTGAGGGCCACGATGCGCCCCTGGGGGATCTTCTCGATCTGCGGCGGCAGGTCCACGCCGGGCACGAGGGGGATGTTCATGACCTTATGGCCCTCCATGGCCAGGTACATGGACAGTGGCGTCTTGCTGGTGCGGCTGAGGCCCACGAGGACGATGTCGGCTTCCGCGAGGCCGGACGGATCCTGGCCGTCGTCGAACTTCAGCGCGAACTCGATGGCCTCGATGCGCCGGAAGTATTTGTCGTCCACAGCGTGGAAGAGGCCCGGCTGCTCGCCCGGCTTCTCCTTGAGGAAGAGCGCCAGCGTGTCCAGCAGGCTGCCGAAGAGGTCCACCTGCACGATGCCCAGCGCCTTCGCGCGGTCCTCCAGGAAGAAGCGCAGCTCCTTCGACACGGTGGTGTGGACGACGACGGCCCCTTTCTCCTTGGCGAGGTGGAGGATCCGTTCCATCTCCTCCTGGTCGCGCACATTCTGGAAGCGGCGCAGGCCAAGGCCCTCGCCCGCCGAGAACTGCGTCAGCGCCGCCTGGACCATGCGGTGGGCGGTCTCGCCGCTGCCGCCGCTGACGATGTAGAGGGGGTGGCGATCCATGGCACCAGCCTAGCGCCTCTTGTCCAAGCCTGGGCTACGCTGATGCGGTGCATCCCTTCAAACCCATGAGCCCCCACGCGGCGTCCACCCTGGCCATCCTCCTGCCGGTGGGCATCGTGCTCTTCGGCGTCACCATCCTCCTCATCCGCTGGGCGCGGCTGCGGCGCCAGACGCCGCCCGATCCGGAAAGCCTGTTGCTGGGCGCCGTGGGCCAGAGCCTCCGGGAGCGGGGCGAACTGGCGGCGGTGCTGGGCGCGCTGCGCACGGTGCACGAGCGGCTCCTGGACGCGCTGCCATTCGGTCTGCTCTGGGTGGACCAGAAACAAAAAGTCGCGGCGCTCAACCGCGCTGGCCAGAACCTCTTGAGCGTCACGCGCGGCGTGGTGGCCCTGGACGCGGCCTTCGTGTTGGAACCCTTCCCCTGGCTCCTGGAGGCGTTGGCCCTGCCTCCGGGCCCGCCCACACGGGCGAAAGGCGGCGGGCGCGTCTGGCGGCTCCGACGCATCGAGGCCCCCGACAATATCGGCGCGCTGCTCAGTTTCGAGGACATCACGGAGGCTGAAGCCGAGGAACGCCGCCGCCAGTTGCGCGAGCGTTTCGCGGAGCTGGGCGAGATGACGGCGGGCGTGGCCCACCAGTTGAAGAACGGCCTCGCCGTCCTGCGCGGCCACGGTCAGCTGCTTCAGCGGGCCGGCGTGGCGGACGCGGAGCCGCTGCTGGCGGAGACGGAGGACCTGCTGCGCGTGGTGCAACGGTTCCTTGAATGGGCGCGGCCTCTGGAGCCCCGGCTGGAACCGGTGCGCTTGGAGGCCATCGCGGCCCAGGCCATCATGGACATTGAGCGGCGGCCTGCGGCTAAAGGGCGGCGTTTGGTGCTGGAAGGGCAGGGCGAGGCCCCGGCGGATCCCATGCTGTTGCATCAGGCCCTTGTGAACTTGTTGGAGAACGCCTGCGAAGCCACGCCGGCCGGAGGCACCGTGAAGGTTCACGCCGATGTCCTCACGCTGGAGATCCACGACGAGGGCCCCGGCATCGGCGAGGAGACCGCCGCGCGCATGATGCGGCCCTTCGAGAGCGGACGGCCCGAGGGCACCGGCCTTGGCCTGCCCCTGGCCCTCAAGTGGCTGGCGGCCCAGGGCGCGGAGCTGAAACTGGAAGTCCGCCCGGAAGGCGGAACGCGCGCGGTAATCCGCTGGTGAGATAGCCTGGAGTCATGAAGATCGCGCTTCTCCAGCTCAATGCCCGCCTCGGCGCGCCGGAAGTCAATGGCCGCGCGCTGGAGGCCGCCTACGCGGACGCGCTGAAGCAGGGCGCGGAGCTGGTGTTGGCACCGGAGCTGACCATCTGCGGCTACCTGCCGGAGGACCGTTTCTGGGAACCGGGCCTCCGCGCGCGCATGGAAGCCGAGTCGCTGCGCCTCGCCTCCCTCGCGGGCCCGGTGCCGCTGATCTTCGGGACGGCGTCGCCTGCCCCATCCGGCCGTCTCTGGAATGAATTGTGGTGGGCGGAGCGGGGCGCGCGCCGCGCGCGCATCCGCAAGCGCCTGCTGCCGGCCTACGATGTGTTCGACGAATCCCGCTATTTCGAAGCCGATTCCACGCCCCAACCGTTGGTGGATTTCGGTGGCGAGCGCATCGGCCTCTCCATCTGCGAGGATCTGTGGGCGGATGAGGCGTTCGCGCACAACCTGGTCCGTTACGCCGTGGACCCCATCGCGGAGTTGAAGGCTCAGGGCGCGACGCTCCTGCTCAACGCCTCCGCCAGTCCTGGTTACCTCGGGAGCTGGATGCCGACGGGCAAGGTCACGCCCTGGGCCGTGCCCTCAAAGATCGCCCAGCGCCGCCGCCTCATCCAGGGTCTCGCGACCAAGCACGGTGTGCCGTTGGTTTACGGGGACCGCTGCGGCGCCGAGAGTTGGCTCCTCTTCGATGGCGGCTCCGGCCTTGCGCAACCGGATGGCACTTGGCAGGGCGCCTCGCCCTTCCATGAAGGCCTCGTGATGGTGGACACTGTCGCGTCCGGCGGGACGGGCGCGGAGGTGGACGAGGCGCGGTGGCTCCGTGCGGGTCTCGTCATGGCGCTCAAGGACAACCTCGCGAAGCAGGGGCTTGAGGCCGTGGTTGTTGGCATGAGCGGCGGCATCGACAGCGCCGTGGTGGCGGCGCTCGCAGTGGATGCCTTGGGTGCGGAGGGTGTGTTGGGCGTGGCTCTGCCTACGCGGTTCAGCAGCGAAGAGAGCCTGCGCTTCGCGGAAGAACAGGCCCGTGAATTGGGCATGCCCTTCCTCAAGCTTGACGCCGACGCGCCCTACGCGGGTTTCGCGGCCTCGTTGAAGAACGCCTTCCCCGACCGTGCCTTCTCGCTCACGGATGAGAACCTCCAAAGCCGCGCCCGTGGTTCCCTGCTCATGGGCCTCAGCAGCGAGCCCGCCGTGCATGCGAGGCTGGGCTCATCGAAGGTCTGCGTCCTCAACACCGGCAATAAGAGCGAGGCGGCCACGGGCTACTTCACGCTCTACGGTGACGGCATCGGCGCCTTCGGCCTCCTGGGCGATTGTCTCAAGGCCCGCGTGCGCGACCTCGCGGGCGTGCTGCCGGGCGTGCCCGAAGGTGTCATCGCGCGCCCGCCCACGGCGGAGCTGAAGCCGGGCCAGACGGACGAGGAGAGCCTGCTGCCCTACCGCCAGCTGGACGCCATCCTCGCCGCCTCGCTGGAAGCCCAGCGCCCCGAAGAAGGCCTCGCCGAGGATCTCGCGCTGCTCCTCGATGGAGACGATCTCGCCCAGGCCCGCGCCGCGCTGCCCCGCGTCCTAGGCCTCCTCCGCCGGACCGAGTTCAAGCGCCGCCAGCTCCCCTTCGCCATCAAAGTCAGCCCCAAGGCCTTCGGCTGGGGAAGACGCATTCCGCTCACGGCGGAGTGACGGTAGACTGGTCGTTTCGCGCCGGTGTGGCGAAATGGCAGACGCGGCAGACTCAAAATCTGCTTCACGCAAGTGAGTGTCGGTTCGATCCCGACCACCGGCACCAAGTCGCTTGCCATCCCCTTCTTCGGGATGGCAGCCACCGGATTGGCCGATGGACCTGCACCTTCGTCTTGCTGTGAAATATCTCGGCCGGGATCTGTTTACAGAAAACTCACTCGAAGGCTCTGGAGATTTAGGTGTGTCTGAGATGGAATAGAAGAACCCCAAACCTGTTTTGCGGTGTTCAACGAGCCTGAACGGCTCTCATTCTCTACCTCTAGGAGTTTTCATGATGTCCACACGACGGGCCGTCTTCGCGGTCACGAGCCTCTCATTTTCCATGGTGGCCCAGGCCCAGGGAAGCCAGACCACCGGCGCCGTCCGCGGCAAAGTCGTGGCCAAGAGCGGCGGCGCCCTGGCCCGCGCTTCCGTGACCATCCGCAACCTCGAGACCGGTTACACCCGCAACCTCAGCACCGACGCCTCCGGCGAGTACCTGGCCCCCCTCCTCCCCACGGGCCCGTACTCCATCTCGGTGTCGGCCCCAGGCATGAAGGTCATGACGGATGAACGGTCCACTGTGACTCTCGGCGAGGCCTCCGTCCGCAACTTCACCATGGACGTGCTGGAAGCCAGCGCGAATGTCGAGGTCGTGGGCCTCCAGTCCGTGGACACCCAGCAGGTAAACTCCGTCTCCACCGTGGACGCCGCCCTGGTGCAGAAGGTGCCGCTCGTGAGCCGCAACTTCATCGATCTCGTGCGCCTGACCCCCGGCGCCGTGGCCGGCCCCGGCAACCCGCCCCGTCTCATGGTGGAAGGCGCGCGCCAGATCATGAACAACCTTCAGATCGACGGCGCCACCAACAACTCCGGCTTCTTCGGCGAGCAGCGCGGCGGCGCCATCATCCCCTTCGTGTTCGGCGCGGACACCATCAAGGAGATCCAGGTCATCACCAACGGCTACGACGCCCAGTACGGCAACGCCGCCGGCGCGGTGATCAACGCCATCACCAAGTCCGGCACCAACGACTTCGGCGGCAGCGCGCTCTACCTGATGCGCAACGATTCCTGGCAGGCCAAGGCCCACCCGGTGCCCTACGATCCCAAGGGCAACCTGGACACCGCGCAGAATCTGACCCGTGTGGGCAATTCCTTCAACGCGGATTTCACGGTCGGCGGCCCGATCATCAAGGACAAGCTCTTCTACTTCGTGGGCGTGGAGACCTACAAGATCGACCAGCAGGCCAAGCCCGCCTTCTCCCTCTCTCCGGGAGAGATCGCCTCGGACTTCACCACTTTCCAGGGGAGCGGCCTCTACAATGTGTTCACCAACCCCGGAACGACGCTGGGTCAGGAAGGCGGCGATCTGAACGCGGGGAACGGCGGGAAGTCCTACCAGCAGGAGACCACCAACACCTCTTACTTCGCCCGCTTGGACTACACGCTGAACGAGCGGCACCGCTTCGTGCTCCGCGTGAACTACCAGAAGTTCAAGGACACCATCGGCGGCGGCAACTCCTTGACGAATACCGCCGAGAGCAACCAGCTCCTGAACACGACCAATGCCGTCTCCTGGGTGCTGGAAGCCAACGACCTCTGGGCCGACAACCTCATCAGCGAGACCCGTCTCCAGGTGTCCAACGAGCGCCGTCCCTTCGCGGGAGAGGGCGTCTCTCCAGCCATCTCGATCGGCGCGTTCTCGGCCGGCACCAAGACCAGCACGCCCCGGCAGATGAACGAGATCTCGAACGAGCTCATCCACGCCACCACCTGGACCCTGGGCGACCTGATTCTGAAGGGCGGCTTCGACCTCCAGAAGCTCTCCATCCAGAACCAGTTCTTCAACAACGGCAATGGCTCGATCATCTTCTCGGGATCCTCACCCTTCCGGTCCGCGGCCCACTGGGCCGCTGGGACCCTGGGAGCTGGCGACCTCGTGCTCTACAACGGAGCCACCAGCTTCAACGGCGGCCGCGTCCACATCGACTCCAATCTCGATTCGGAGTTCATCCAGGCCCAGTACCAGGGCCTGTTCAACAACCGTCTCACCCTGACCGCGGGCCTGCGTTTCAACCAGCAGACCTTCTCCGACAATCCGCTCCCCAACCCCGTCCTGGCAGGCCTTGATTCGCCGGTGGGATCCAGCACCGTGGACCCCCGCTTCGCATTCTCCTTCGATCTGGACGGCAAGGGCACCACGGTCCTTCGCGGCGGCTACGGCTGGTTTAGCACCCCCACGCCGCTGCTCCTCGTGGCCAACACCATGACCGGCAACGGGAACACCATCACCAACTACAGCTTCAGCTCGGCCGCCAATCCTACGTTCTTCAGTCCGGGACCCCCTATCGGGTTCCTAAGCTACGCCGCCCTCGTCAACGGCCAGACCTTCAGCAAGGCTTCGGACGCGCAACTGCTGGCCAACGGCGGCACCAGCCCCGGCCCCACCCAGGTCTGGGATCCCGAGACGAAGATGAGCCGCGCGAAGAAGGCCTCGCTGGGTCTCGAGCATGACTTCGGGAACGGCCTCACGGCTGGCGTGAAGGCCACCTACACCACCTTCGAGGGCCTGGAATACCTGGAGAACATCAACCTCAACCAGGTGGGGAATGGCGTCCCCTACAATGACGGTTACGCCAATCCCGGGAGCAACCTTTTCACCGTGGCGGGACGCCCGGGCACGGCCACCGTCCGCGGCCGGGTGCTGAATTTCGGCGCCTTCACCAACGCCTTCGGCCAGACCCTCCCCGGCTTCGGCAATGTCTTCCTCGTGAAGGGTGACGGCTATGGCCGGTACCGCGGCCTCAGCTTCTCCCTGAACAAGCGCTTCAATGAGGACTTCGGCTTCCTCGCCAACATGACCTTCTCGAAGTCTGAAGACACGAATTCCAACGAGCGGAGCACCTACACTTCCTCAGGCGGCATCCTCTCGGAGCTGGCCTTGGGCGCGACCTCGAACCCCGCGAACCCGAGCAGCGATTTCGGGCCCTCCAACGCCGACCGCTTCATGGTCATGAACGTGGCCACCTACTTCCCGATCTATTTCGGGATCAAGGGCTCGGCCCGTTTCAACTACGCCTCGGGCCTGCCCTACACGGCCCTCAACCTGGCTGCCATTGATCCCAACGGGGACGGTGTCAAGAACGACATCGCCTTCGGCGGCCGCAATGGCCAGCGCCAGCCGGACCAGAAGACTCTTGACCTGCGCCTGTCGCGCGCCTTCAAGCTCTATCAGAAGGTGGAGATCGAAGGCAGCATCGATGTCTTCAACCTCTTCAATTGGAGCAGCCCGCAGGTGCGCGATACCGAGCAAGTGGCCATTTCCGGCGCGGGCGCCGGCGCTCCGAACTCCGCCTTCCAGAAGGTCGCGGGCGTGGATTACAGCACCCGCGAAGTGCAGTTCGGCGTCCGGCTCCGCTTCTGACCGGATCCGCGTTGTTGAAAGGCCCCGCTCCGGCGGGGCCTTTCATGTCTTGGGCGCGCGCTCGCCGAAGAACGCCGTTCCGATGCGGATCTGGCCGCTGCCCGCGGCCACGGCGGCTTCGAGGTCGGCGCTCATGCCCATGCTGAGGCGCAGGGGCTGGCCGAGGTGCGACTGGAGATCATCGCGCAGGCGTGCGAGCTGGACGAAGGCGCTCTTGTCTTCAGGCGGCGGGATGGCCATGAGGCCCCTCAGCTCCAGGCGGGGTAGGGTGCGAAGCGTGCCGAGCAGGTTGGGGAGATCGGCTTCCGCGCAACCGCCCATCTTGGTGGCCTCGTTCCAGAGGTCCACCTGGATCCACACCCCGCGGCGCAGATCCAGCTCGTCGGCCAGACGAGCCAGGCGCTCCGCGAGTTCGACGCGATCAACACTTTGGATCTCCGTGAAATGCTGGAGCGCCTGCTTGGCCTTGTTGCGCTGGAGCGGACCGAGCAGCGTGAAGGCCAGCGCGGGACGGGCCTCGGCCTTGGCGGCGCCTTCCTGCACATAGTTCTCGCCGAAGCGCGCGAAGCCCAAGGCCGCGGCCTCATCAATCAGTTCAAGCGGCTGCCTCTTGGAGACGGGGAGCAGCTCCACGGAAGCGGGATCGCGCCCGGTGGTCTCGCAGGCGCGGGTGATGCGCGCGCGCAGAGCCTCGACGCGCTCCGATAGAGGACTCACGCCAGGTAGAGGTACCGCTGGCAGGTCTCGCAGGTGATGAGGCCTTCCGGGTGCCGGAGCTGGGCCACCAGCGGACCGCGCAGCTTCGTGTGGCAGCCGCCGCAGACGCCTTCCGCCACCGCGGCCACAAGCCGGCCCTGGCGTTGCGTGATGAGGCGCTCGATGCGGGGCTTCAGGGCGGCCTCGATCTTCGTCCAGAGTTCGGTCTGCTTGGCTTCGAGCTGGACGCGGGCGATGACCTGGTTCTCGTGTTCGGCGAGGAAGAGGGCGTGGTCGGCCTCGAACTTGGCCTTGGCCTCCGCGAGCTTAGGCTCGACGGCATCCACCTCCGCCTGGCGCAGGGCCAATTGGGCATCCAGCTCCTTGAGGGGCTTGGCGGCGGCCGTCACGGCCCGCTCCTTCTCGCCCAGTTCCCGGAGCGCCTCAGCGTAGGGGATCTGGTGCTGGGTGTCCTTGAGGTGGGCGCGGGTGCTCACCTCGATCTTCTTGGCCTGGTCGTAGACGGCCTGGAGCTGGGCCCGGGGCTTCTCCACGGCCGCGAGGGCGGCGCGGGCCTTGTCAGCCTGGGCTTGGAGGACCTTGGCATCGGCATCGGCCTTTGCCAATTCGGGAGGGAAGGCGGCCAGATCGCGCTCGATGGTGCGCAGCAGGTCCAGCGTGGTTTGGAGCTCTTGGAGCAAGGCAAGGCTGGACATATCCTTAGTTTACGGGCGCAGGCTCTGGCCTGGCAATGCAAATATCTAAACTTTGACTAAAGATAACTTGATGGCAATTCACTAAAATTTGTATCAAGCGTCACCAAAACACAACTTGACCCCCTCCCGAGGCCGCGCGATCCTTGGCACTCGATATGGGTGAGTGCTAACAACCCCGACCCGGGGACTCACCCTTCCAAAGGAGGACATCATGGCGATCAAGCCGCTTTCCGACCGCGTGCTTCTCAAGCGCGTGGAGCCTGCCGAGACGGTCAAGGGCGGGATCATCATCCCCGACACCGCCAAGGAAAAGCCCATGGAGGCCGAGGTGGTGGCCGCGGGCGAAGGCAAGTTCGACGACAACGGCAAGCGCGTGCCGATGTCGGTCAAGGCCGGCGACAAGGTGCTCATCGGCAAGTACAGCGGCACCGAAGTGAAGGTCGAAGGCGTGGACCATGTGATCGTGCGCGAGGACGAGATCCTCGCCATCGTCGGCTAATCGAAATTCAACGGAAACAGGAGAACAACATGGCCAAGTCCATCATCTACGCTGAAGAAGCCCGCCAGTCCATCCTGCGCGGCGTCAACAAGCTCGCTGACGCGGTGCAGGTCACGCTCGGCCCCAAGGGCCGCAATGTCCTCATCGAGAAGAAGTTCGGCAGCCCGCTCATGACCAAGGACGGAGTCACCGTCGCCAAGGAGATCGAGCTGAAGGACAAGCACGAGAACCTGGGCGCCCAGCTCGTGCGCGAAGTCGCCTCCAAGACCTCCGACATCGCCGGTGACGGCACCACCACCGCCACGGTGCTGGCCCGCGCCATCTACCGCGAGGGCATCAAGGCCGTCGTGAGCGGCGCCAACACCATGGAGATCAAGAAGGGCATCGACCTCGCCGTCGAGACCGTCGTGAAGTCCATCGACGACATCAAGAAGCCCGTCGAGGGCAATGCCATCGCCCAGGTCGGCACTATCTCCGCCAACGGCGACGAGGAGATCGGCAAGATCATCGCCGAGGCCATGGCGAAGGTCGGCAAGGACGGCGTCATCACGGTCGAGGAGGCCAAGGGCCGCGAGACCGAGCTCACCGTCGTCGAGGGCATGCAGTTCGACCGCGGCTACCTGAGCCCCTACTTCGTCACCAACGCCGACCAGATGAAGGTCGAGCTCGAGAACCCCTTCGTGCTCGCCTATGAGAAGAAGATCTCCAACATGCGCGACCTGCTGCCCTTGCTGGAGCAGACCGTCAACGCCCGCCGCCCCCTGCTGATCATCGCCGAGGATGTGGACGGAGAGGCGCTCGCCACGCTGGTGGTCAACAAGATCCGCGGCACCATCCAGGTCGCGGCCGTGAAGGCACCCGGCTTCGGCGACCGCCGCAAGGCCATGCTCGAGGACATCGCCACCCTCACCGGCGGCAAGGCCATCAGCGAGGATCTCGGCCTCAAGCTCGAGAACCTGACCCTGACCGACCTCGGCACCGCCAAGAAGATCGTCATCGACAAGGAGAACACCACCATCGTCGAGGGCGCCGGCGCCAAGGAGGACATCCAGGGCCGCGTGAAGCAGATCCGCAGCCAGATC